>SLDY01000150.1 GCA_007125005.1 Natronohydrobacter sp. | reverse complement strand
TACCCAGCGCGAAACGCCCGCGCTTGCATCTTTCGATGCGCCCGTGCCCGGGTAGCTCAGGGGTAGAGCAGTGGATTGAAAATCCTCGTGTCGGTGGTTCGATTCCGCCCCCGGGCACCATTGAAATCAACGGTTTAGATTAAATTCTGTGCGTTGCGATCAACGGCGTGTGTAATTCGTGTGTAATCAGGTCAAACTTTTCGGCATCAGCTTGCGGATTTTGTCTTCCTCGATACCGCTCACCCGCCCTTCCAACCGAGCCATCGCCGCTTCAATAGCGGGGACGACCTGCATTCACACTGAGAGCAACGGCAAACAGGGGTAGGGGTTGCGAGCCGTCGCAGGCAATTTACCCGCCCGCGTCACCGGCATGTGAGTTTCGGTTTTCTTGCGAAGTCGCGCAGCGAGAGCGCAAAAGCCCGCTACCGGTGTCAGAATCGCAGGAAAAACCCACGGTGGCCCATTGCGAAAACTGGTGACAAATCCAGTGACAAACCCTAAAGACGACGAAACCCGCTTGCGCGGGCTTCTCGTATCGTTTTGCTTTTCTTAGGATTTTTGGCTCCGGCGGTAGGGATCGAACCTACGACCAATTGATTAACAGTCAACTGCTCTACCGCTGAGCTACGCCGGAACACATGGGCCGTATAACAAGCGATTCCGGGCGCGTCCAGACCGATTTTGACACTTATTCGTCGTCAGCAATACGCGAGAAGATCGCATCGGGGCTCAGGTGCGGTTCGGCCTCAACAAGGCCGCGCAGGTGCAAATCAATCAGATGGGCAAAGACATTACGCGCCGCCGCCTGATGCATCTTTATTGGTGTGTCTGTGTAGATAGCAGACACAAGATCAGAGAGTCGCTGCGGCGCTTCTGCAAGGTTTTGCAAGATCGCAGCCTCGCGCATCATCCGGTGTGTACGAAGGTCCGAAATGCGCGTGGCAGGATCATCGACAGGACCACCATGGCCTGGATAAAGCCTGCGCGGGCGTTCCAGTTCGAGCCGCATGAGCGATTGCATATAGGCCCCAAGATCACCATCAGGCGGAGATACGAAGGTACTGGACCAGCCCATCACGTGATCGCCGCTAAAGACAGCACCACGCCACTCAAAGCACAGGTGGTTGCTGGCATGGCCGGGGGTCCAGAGGGCGCGGATCAGATCGCTGCCAACTGAAATCTGTGCACCGTCCGCCAGAGCCCGGTCAGGAACGAAACGAATATCAACCCCTTCGCCGCCACCGCTTAAGCCTGACCTCGCAAGTTGCTCCATCAGCTCGGAGCGTCCTGCGCGATAATCGCCATAGCCCAGTATTTCTGCACCGGTGCTGCGGGCGAGCCGCGCCGCGAGCGCCGAGTGATCAAGATGGGTATGGGTGACCAGAATGTAGCGAAGAACGCCCTTTCGTTCGATGCTCCCCAAAAGCGCTGCGAAATGATCCTGATCATCTGGTCCGGGATCGATCAGGCAGAGCTCCTGCGCACCGAGTATATAGGTGTTCGTACCCGGGCCTGTCATCGGGGAAGGATTGGGAGCACGGATCAAATGCAGGCCCGGCTCTAACTCGAATTCCATGCGGAACATTCCTGTGGGTCAGTGGGCAGACACAGCCACTTTGCGCGTGGCCAAGGATAAGCTTTTCAGTGCCATGAGCATCCACGCGTCGCAATAGCTGCACGCAACATGCCCGGCGCACTTGTCATCAAGCGGTCTGGCGCCATCTTTTTTAAAACCACAATTCAAGGCACAACGCTATGGTCAACACTCCTGCGATAGCGACCGGTCAGGCATATGAACTTCTGAAAGCGGGCTGGCAGGCCCAGCGTGATCACGGGCTTTATGCAAGCTGGATGCTGCATGGTCGCCCCGGTATCGGCAAGACCGAGATCGTGCAGCAACTGGCGCGCGAAATCGGCGCGAAGCTCCATGATCTGCGCTTGACCACGATTGAGCCGCAGGATCTGCGTGGCCTGCCCTTTTTTGATCTGGAGGCCAAACGCACGGTCTGGTTCCGCCCCGAAGACCTGCCCGAGCAGGCCGACCGCCCGTCGGTTCTGTTCCTTGACGAACTGACCGCCGCTGCGCCCCATCTGCAACCCACGGTCTATGGCCTCTTGCAAGAACGCCGTGTCGGGCCGCATCGGCTGCCGGATAGCTGCTTCGTGGTCGCGGCGGGCAATATGGTCGAGGATGGTGCGATTGCCTATGAGATGGGCACAGCGCTCTCGGACCGGCTTGTTCATCTGCGCCTGAGCGCCAATGCCGAGGACTGGCTGCGCAATTACGCGGTGCCACAGCGGCTCGACCCGGCCGTGATCGCTTTCATCCGCACGCGCCCCGATTGTCTTGATACCACCGAGGCCGCTTTGCGCCGGGGCGAGATGATCGCCTGCACTCCGCGCTCATGGGCGCGGGTGTCGCATCTGATGCGCGCCCTGCCCGAGCGGGGCTTGCGCAATATCGCGATTGCGGGCGTGCTGGGCGAGGCTGTCGCCGCCGAGTTTCGCCTGATCGCGGAAGAGATCGCCGCCACGGTCCAGATCGAGGCGCTGCTAGAGGCGCGCGACCGGCTGCACCTCTACCCGGCCTCATTGCACGGGATGACGGCGCTGGCCTATGCGCTGGTCGCACGGGCGGATATGGAGAGCCTGCCTCGGATCATCGAGATCATGGCCGAATTGCGCGGCCTTGGCCGCTCGCGCGGCGGAGCCTTTGCGGCGATACCGCTGGCCGAGCTTGGCACCCATGGATTTGAGTTGCTGATCGGCAAGGCGCTGGAGAATGGCTGGCAGGACGCCTTCCTGAACTCGCCCGCCTATGCAGACTATACCGCAGAGCGAGAGGCGCGCGGGCTTGGCTGACATGCAGCATTCGCCCCGCGCCACCGCCGCGTTGCAGGCGCTCACCGAGGCTGATCCCGCGCTCGCCACGCTCGCGCTCTGGTGCCAGCACCGCGATGATGATGCGACCACGCTCGCCCATACTGCAGGCACCGAGATCCGCTATGGGCCGGGTTTCGCAGCCTTGCCTTTGCATGAACAGATCGGGCTTGCGGGCCATCACATTCTGCATGTGGCGCTCCAGCATTCCGCGCGCATGCAGGATATGGGCGCGCGCATGGGATCAGAGTTTGATCCCGAGATCTGGCAGATCGGCTGCGATGCACTGGTCAATGAGGCCGTGCTTGCCGCCGGTCACGCGCTGCCGCGCCCTGCCGTGACGCTTACTGGGCTGATGCGCTTGCTTGGCAAACCCGCCGCACCAGTGCAGCTTCTGGCAGAATGGGATGCCGAGCGGCTCTACCACATGCTGCATCTGTCCCAGAGCGGCGGGCGCGCGCGCGGAAAGGCGGGCGATCTGCGTTCGGAAGCGCAGGCACAGGGGTTCCACCCGGACCTCTCGCCTGCTGCGAGCGAGAGCGAGGCGCGCAATGCGCCTGACAATGCCGCAGATGGCAGCGACTGGCGCGCGCATCTGGCCCGCGCGCTCGCTCTGGGGCGCGCGGCAGGCGTCGGACTTGGCGCATTGGGGATGCGGTTGGCCGATCTGCCGCAGGCGCGTGTGCCGTGGGAGCTTTGGCTCAGACGGCATCTGATGCGCGCGATGCTTGCGCGCCCTACGCGCCCCCCGCCCCGCCCCTCGCGGCGCTGGCTGGCGCTTGCAGGCCGCGCCTTGCAGGAGGGCGCGACACCGCCCCCTTGGCAGGCAGGGCCAGTCGCAATCGGGCCTGCGCCGAAATTGCTGATCGCGCTCGATTGCTCAGGCTCGATCCCGACCGAAACGCTGCGCCGGTTTCTTGCAGAGACCGGAGGCATGGCGCGACGGATGCAGGCCGAAATCACGCTTCTGGGCTTCGATGAAGCCATCCGCTTCGAGACACTGCTCGCCCCCGCAGACTGGCGCAGAACACTTGAAAACCTCGATCTGCCTGAAGGTGGGGGCACCAATTTCGCGCCTGTTCTGGCCCGCGCCGCGGCGGTGCATCCTTCGGCCCTCGTGATTTTGAGCGACCTCGATGGCCCGCTCGGCCCGCACCGCCCGCCCTGCCCTGTTATCTGGGCCAGCCCCGCACCCGAGCCACGCGCGATGCGGTTCGGGACTGTGCTCTCACTCGCCCGCTGAGCGCGCCGCCATCAGCGCGGCCATCCGGGCATGGGCAGAGACATGGGCCGGTTCGAAGCTCAGATCATGAATTTCGAGTCGGCGGGCCAGCGAGATGCGTTGCAGATCGGCCTCGCCAAGCGGCGGGGCGAAGAGTTGATCGGCGATCAGCGCCCGTTCCTGCATATCGAGCGCCAGCAGTTCCGGCCCCTCCTCGGCTTGCACCGAAACCAGCGTGAGCGGTGGAATGCGCAACAGGTCCGATTGCTCGATCACCAGATGCAGGCGGCCTGACTGCAACCCACGCCCCGCCGCAATCTGCGTCAGGATTTTGCGCGCGCGAGCGCGCAGCAGGTCGAGCACGCGCTCGATCTCATCTTCATTCGCCAGCGCCGCGTTGCGCTCGCGTGAAGAACGCAAGAGGCGTTGTTCGATCAGATAAATTGCAATAACCATCAGCACCGGGGCCTTGGCGATGATGATGGCGTATTTCGGAAAGGCGATTGCCGCGATGGCGAAGGGCGCAAGCCCCATCGCATAGCGCAGCACTTCGACTTCAAAGATCACCCGCACCCAAAGCCGCCAGCCGCCCCCGCGCGGCCAAAGCGTTGTGCGCCCGAGAAACCGGCGCGGCAACCAGCGGATGCGCAGCGCAGAGGTATTGGAAACAGTCTCGGGGCTCAGGATAAACATGCGATTAACATGTCACGCGCACCCGGCAGATCAAGCGGCAAGCCTGTCAGCTTGCGCGCCGTATGCCTAGGAAACGTGCCCGCGCGCGCGGATCCTTGTCGAAAAGCGCTGCAAGCTGTTCGGTCATCGCGCCCGCAAGCTGCTCGACATCGGTGATCGTCACCGCGCGCTCGTAATAGCGCGTCACATCGTGGCCGATCCCGATTGCAAGCAATTCCACCGCCTTGCGTCGCTCAACCATCGCAATCACATCGCGCAGATGCTTTTCGAGGTAATTTGCAGCATTCACCGAGAGCGTGGAATCATCGACCGGCGCGCCATCCGAGATGACCATGAGAATACGTCGCGATTCTGGTCGTGCCAGCATCCGCCGATGCGCCCATTCCAGCGCCTCGCCGTCGATATTCTCTTTCAGCAAGCCCTCTTTCATCATCAGCCCCAAATTGGGACGCACGCGCCGCCATGGCGCATCGGCCTGCTTGTAGATGATATGGCGCAGATCGTTGAGCCGCCCCGGCTGCAGGCTGCGGCCCTGTTGTAGCCAGCGTTCGCGCGATTGCCCGCCTTTCCACGCCCGCGTGGTGAAGCCCAAGATCTCGACCTTCACATTGCAGCGCTCCAGCGTGCGTGCCAGAACATCGGCGCAAATCGCCGCAATCGAAATGGGCCTGCCGCGCATCGAGCCGGAATTGTCCAGAAGCAGCGTGACCACCGTATCGCGAAACTCGGTATCCTTCTCCTGCTTGAAGCTCAGCGGCGTGGTGGGGTTGGCGACCACGCGCGCAAGACGGCCCGCATCAAGAATGCCCTCTTCCAGATCGAACAGCCATGAACGATTCTGCTGCGCCTGCAATCGGCGCTGGAGCTTGTTGGCCAAACGCGACACTGCGCCTTTCAGTGGCTCAAGCTGTTGGTCAAGATAGGCGCGCAGGCGTTCCAACTCCGCAGGTTCCGCAAGGTCTTCAGCATGGACTTCCTCATCGAAATCCGTCGTGAATACCTTGTAATCGGGGCTTGCCTCGGAATGCGGCGGGGGCGCAGGCGGCTCAAGCGGGGCTTCGGCCTCGGGGGCCTGCGCCTCATCAGACATCTCGTCATCGGCATCTTCATCGATCGCCATATCGGCCTGAGCGCTGTCCTGCGCGGGGCTGTCCTCGGCGCTGTCTTCGTCCGATTGCTCGTCTTGCCCCTGGCTGTCGGGGTTTTCGGGTTCTTCGGGCTGCTCGTCGCTATCGTCCTCGGTACCCTCATCCTCGTCGCCGGTCTCGTCCGGGTCATCTCCCAACTGATCGCCAAAGCCCAGATCCTCGATCATCTGGCGCGCAAACTTCGCGAATTGGCCCTGATCGGCGAGAACCTTGTCAAGATCGTCCAATGTTTCGCCTGCGCGCTCCTCGATGAAGCCGCGCCACAGATCGAGGACATGCGACGCGCCCGCGGGCAGATCGCGACCAGTGGCAAGCTGGCGGATCATGTAGGAGGCGGCAACCGAAAGCGGCGCATCTTGCCGGTCGCGGATTTGCAAATAGCCCTTGCGCGTGGCTTCATGGGCAATACGCGCGTCGATATTCTTCGCAGTGCCGGGCATATGACGTGCGCCCACAGCTTCACAGCGGGCCTCTTCCATCGCCTGATAGAGATCGCGCGCCATTTGGCCTTGCGGCATATAGCGCGTATGAAGTGCTGCGTCATGGAATCGGTGGCGCAAGGCCAGCGTATCCGCAGTCCCGCGCGCGAGAAGCACTTCCTCAGGCGTCATCCGGCGCGTGACCTGAGGCAGGCGCATCGCATCACCGCTCAACCCGGGCGGATCGACAGAATAGCTCACGGTCATCTCGCGCGCATCAGCCATCGTGCGCGCGGCCTCGGACAGGGCCTTCTTGAACGGATCAGCGGGATTGTCGGAACGGGACATGCAGCACGCTTTCGTAGGAGCCTCTCAGACCAGAGATAGACCAGCGCTGAGGGAAAAGAAAGGCGTGGCCGCATGCGCGGATCTTGCATCAATGCGCGAGAGCGCCTACATCTGACGTGTCTCGCAAGAGACTATGGACATAAACGCGCTCGTAATAAGCGGATCGGACCCGGGGGCGGTACCCGGCGGCTCCACCAATCATCCTTCGTTTGGGGATCATGGGGCCGAAACAGGATCGACGAACGTCTAAAGGGGTTAGCTTTGTCCCGGTGAGCCACCACCGTTATCGGTGCAAAATGTACAGTTGCAAACGACAACCGTGCTCCGGTGGCTGTTGCTGCGTAAGCGGTAACGAAACCGAAACCTTAAGCCCTTGCGCCTAGCAGCGTAAGGCGGGGTTCGCAGGCACCTGGCAACAGAAGCCTGCACTTCATTTCCGCATATGCATGCACCTGTTCGCTCTGTTGGGCGAGGCAATCTCTATGCCCATCCCCCGCGTGATATGAGGCCAAGACTTTCGAGCTGCTCCCAGCCTTCGTAACGCATGGATGTCTCGCACCACAGATCAGGGGCTTGAGCGACAGCACTGTAGTAATCGTCAAACACAGCTGCATTTCCGAAATGCTCACCACGCGCCTGTTCTATATGGGATTTTTCCACAACAGTTGCCAGAAACTTTGTATGCAGAAGCACGCCGGAGATGTTTTCTCCGCCATCGGTTCGGAAAAACCGGTTCAAATGCCGCGGCAGTATGGAATGCGTGGAATTGACCCATGTGTTGTGCCACGACCATCGGATCAGTGGGAGTTTCGTGAGCGTGGGGGCACGTTGCGGAGTCTGAGCGAAGAAACACCGCGCGCGCGGGCCGCCCTGAACCAACAAGCAATCCAGCAGCGGTTTGTGTGTGATGGTGTAATTCCCGGCGTCAAACCACTCAAGCGCCTTGCAGGGGTCCATGCCGGGAAAGCATGGTGCCTTATCAAGCGGCCCTTTGGGGTAGAGCTCCAGCATCATCGCGGGCAGACCCGGCAAGCACTCCTGATCCAGCCATGCTGTAAGCGCCCGCAGTGGCCGGCTTTCCCAGTAGGGGTAGATGAGCACTTCATCGGCATCAGCCACCACGCACCAATGCCCGTTGGCATGGCGCAGCATCAACCCGTTGATCCAGTCCATGCCGAAGCGGGACGCCTTGTAGCTCGCGGAAGTTCCGTAAAGTGTTACATCGGATTGGGCGAGCAGCGTCTCGCGCGTGCCATCTGTACTGGCATTATCGACGAAGATGAAATGATCGACCCCAAGCTTGCGATAATGCGACAGAAACCAATCGATGCGTTCCGCCTCGTTTCTGATCGTGCAAAAGAGAAGGATGGCAGTCTTATGCCATGTTCCGCGCTTCAGGCAGTCGAGCTCGCGCGCCTTGAAAATGGCACGCGCACGGTAGCGACGGCGCTTCCAGTGCATCCGCAGCGCATACCAGCGATCTTGCCACTGCGGCAGCGGTGTCAGCATATGCGCTCCAAGGGGCTGTCCGGGGTCAGAAGACCATTGGAATTCAGAAAGCTCAAGCCAATATGCAAAAAGGGGCGCCTGTTTTGCGCCCCTTCTGATTATCCTTGATGGCGCTCACTCAGCGGCGTGGCGGCTCGCGACCATATCCACAAGGAACTCGTCAAGCTCTTGGCGCAGGTCTTCACGCGCAAGCCCGAACGCGACTGTCGCCTGCAGGAAGCCGGCCTTCGAACCGCAATCATACCTCTGCCCCTCAAACCGGAAACCATAGACGTTCTTTTTCTCTGCGATCTCGCGTGCAATTGCATCTGTCAACTGAAGCTCGCCGCCCGCGCCCGGTTCGATCTCGCCAAGATGGCGCATCACATCAGGTGACAGGATATAGCGCCCGATGGCTGCGAGGTTGGAGGGCTGGGTGCCCGGTGCAGGCTTCTCGACCATACCCTGCATCGGCAGAACCCGGCTGATCGAGGGCGGAACATCCATGATGCCGTAGCTCGACGCCTTCTCTGGCGCAACTTCCATGGCAGCAATCATATTGCCGCCAGTCTCTGCATATGCCTCGACCATTTGCGAGAGGCAGCCGGTTTCCGCCGCGATCACATCATCGGGCAGAAGCACTGCGAAGGGTTCATCCCCAATCAGATGACGCGCGCACCACACCGCATGACCAAGCCCAAGCGCCTGATGCTGCCGGACATAGGCAATCGCGCCGCTGTCCATATTGGTTGCCTCGAGCGTTTCGAGAAGCGCTGTCTTTCCTTTGGCACGCAGGCTGCTCTCAAGTTCGGGCGCGCGATCGAAATAATCCTCCAGAGCGCCTTTCCCGCGGGAAGTCACGAAAATGAACTCCGTAATCCCGGCTTCGCGGGCTTCATCAATCGCGTATTGGATCAAAGGCCTGTCGACCAGTGTCATGATCTCTTTTGGCACAGATTTGGTCGCCGGGAGGAAACGCGTCCCCATGCCAGCTACAGGAAAAACGGCCTTTGTCACCTTGCGGGTCATGTCTTACTCCGAATTCTGTCAAGGGTGTTGTTAACACAGGTAAATGACATGTGAATTCGGGCAGCTTTGTGAACAAAACCAGCCAGATCTAGGTAAATTCAAGGTAAATTCGGCGCCCAACGCGCATTGCCGAACGCCATTCGCAGACCTGGCTGTGTCACGAAAATCATTCGCTGCCAGAGCGTTGTGCCAATTCAACATCCGGATGGCGCGCAAGAAAGAAAGGGTTTTCATATCCCGGTTTGCCATATTGCAGCGGCTGATGCGTGTTGAAATCCAGCACTTCGCCACCCGCCGCCTGCAAAACCGCGTGACCAGCCGCTGTGTCCCATTCCATTGTCCGCCCCAGTCGGGGGTAGAAATCGGCTTCACCTGCTGCAAGCAGGCAGAATTTCAGCGATGATCCCGCTGAGCGCATATCGGCAACAGGATACAAGTTTATATAGGCATCGGTGGCCGCATCACGGTGCGATTTGGAGGCCACGATGACAAGTGCCTCAGGGTCGGGCTTGCGCATCTGCAATGCCCTGCATTGACCCTGTTGGCATGGATCAAAAGGGCCATCCTCCTCCAGAGCATGGCCTTCAGCGGATGTGTAGAACATCCGCCCCTTCGCCGGGGCATAAACCACACCACGGATCGGACGGCCTTGATCTACCAAGGCGATATTGACCGTGAAATCGCCGCGCCGCTTTATGAATTCCTTGGTGCCATCCAAAGGATCCACTATGAAAAAGCGCGCCGCACTCAGGCCATGGCTTGCTGCTTGCTCCTCGGTAACAACGGGTATTTCCGGGAAAATGGTCTGCAACCCTGCGCTGATAATCGCATCTGCGGCCTCATCGGCTTCGGTAAGGGGGCTGGTATCATCTTTCACGCGCACCTCGAAATCGGGACGATCATAGATTTCCATGATTTTGTCGCCAGCAGCCAAGGCGAGTTTGCGTAAGGTTTGCTCAATTACGTCAAAATGTAGCTGTGACATGAAACTTCCCTTTTTTAACCTGCCGATGCTACGCATGCGCGTACGGGCGTGAATTGCAAATTTAACTCTTTGGCGCTAAGCTTGGTGTCGTGGTGCCTATGGTAGAATACAACGTAGGACAAGTGGAAACGCGCTGAATGCAAAGACTACACACCCCCACCTTTCTGACCCTGACATTCACGACGCTGGAGCTGATCTTCAATCAGGCCGTGCGCAATGTTCGCAAGAACCACGGCAACGCGGTCATCGGGCTATTGCTCAATATCGTGCAAACGATGCTGCTGGTGGCGGTCTTTCTGGTGATCTTCATGTTTATGGGCATGCGCTCTGCGGCGATCCGGGGGGATGTTCTCATCTACCTGATAAGCGGCGTGTTTCTCTTCATGGCCCATGTGAAAGTCATAGGTGCAATTGCAGGCGCTGACGGGCCTGCGTCGTCCATGATGAAACACCGCCCCATGAATACCATTATCGCCATAGGCGGGTCAGCTCTGGCCGAACTCTACATCCAGATTCTGACGGTTCTTGTCATCCTGTTCCTGTACCATGTGATCTGGACCCCGGTTGAAATCCATAAGCCGATCGCTGCCTTTGGCATGTTGCTATCAGTATGGTTTGCAGGGGTTGCGATTGGCGTTGTGCTCTATGCACTCAAACCGTGGATACCCGCCTTGAGCAAACTGCTGACCCAATTGATTCAACGGGTCAACATGGTCGCTTCGGGAAAATTCTTTCTCGCGAATTCCCTTCCCGAAGCCTATGTCCAGTATTTTATGTGGAACCCGTTGTTTCACGCGATCGATCAGGCACGCGGCTATTCGTTCATCAACTATAACCCGATGCACACGTCACCTTTCTATCCGGTTCTGTTCGCGCTTGGTGCTTTGCTTGTTGGCATGCTGGGCGAGTTCTATACGCGCCAGCGCGCTTCCCTGAGCTGGAGCGCGAAGCTCTGATCGCTCTGATCAGGCTGTGGCAATACTGTGCAGGATCTTCTGCACGGCAGCGTGCGGATCTGCTGCTTGCCAGACAGGGCGGCCAACAACGATATGATCGGCACCCGAGGCAAGCGCCATGCTTGGGCGCGCGACCCGTTTCTGATCACCCTTGTCACTCCCCTCTGGGCGCACTCCCGGAGTAACGATCAGCTTGCCATTCGCCTCTGGCAACGCCCGGATGCTCGCGGCCTCCTGAGGGCTTGCGATCACGCCATCAGCGCCCGCCGCAAACGCGCGCGCGGCGCGCTCAAGCGTGATCTCCAACAAATCACCCGCTTGCACGAGACCTTCATCAAGATCGGTGCGATCCAATGAGGTCAGAACCGTAACTGCGAGAATTTTCAACCCTGACCCTGCAGCCCCTTCGCGCGCCGCGCGCACGACATGCGGGTCGCCATGCACAGTGAGAAAATCCAGATCATATTGCGCGATACCGCGAACTGCTGCTGTAACAGTCGCGCCGATATCAAAGAATTTCATATCGAGAAAGATACGCTTGCCATGCTCCTGTTTGAGCTCATTGGCCAAAGCCAGGCCGCCACCTGTCAGCATACCAAGACCAATCTTGTAGAAATTGACTGCCGCACCAAGACGCTGAGCGAGTTCGAGCCCAGCGAGGGCATTGGGCACATCGAGCGCGACAATCAGACGGTCATCAGCAGGCAGCATCAGCAAACTCCAGACAAGGCAGAAACATCTCGCCGCATAGGCCAGCCATCTCTGATGCGCAACATGGCTATCTGAAGAAATCGCGGAAAAGATCGCTTATGAGCATGGTCAGAAGATCCTGATTAACATAGCCGGTCGGGCGCAGATCAAAGCGTTCCTGTGCCTGACGGATCGCAATTCTGGTCTGATCATCGAAGCTGCCATCGATCGGCCCCGGATCCAGACCAAGCTGCGCCAGCCGCTGTTCGATGAGCAAACGTGTGGGTTGGCTCAACCGCAGGGCTTGCTCAGCCGCCAGTGCCTGAGGGTTCTCAGGCACGAGTGGTGGCTCTGGCGGTCGCGGTGGATCCGGTCTTAAATCCGCAATCCGTTGCTGTGCATCCGCGGCGAATTCACCTTCCGGCCACTCGCGCAAATAGGCACGATAGCTTTGCACCGTGTCGGTCTCGCGCGCCTGACGCCAAGCGGCAAGATCGCGCGCAAGCTCTGCCTGGCGCGCAGCCTCGGCAATCGCCTCAAGACGGTCCCGCGCAAGCCCTGCGAAAATTCCATCGGGATAGCGCTGAAGATAACGGCGCAGGCCCGGTTCATCACCAGCCGCGCCGGTCGCAGCCCAGAATTCCCGGTCTGTGCGTTCCGCGGCTTCACGCTGTGCGCGCTCCTCGGCTTCGATCTGTGCGGCACGGTCTGCGGCCTGTCGCGCCAGCCGGAAGATCTGATCACGAGTCAGGTAGCCGGTTTCCGGAAGATCGTTCTGCTGTTGCCAAAGACCTATGGAGCCACGCGTGCCGGGGCCGAAAATCCCGTCCACGCCACGCGTGTCATAGCCGAGAATCGTCAGGTCACGCTGGATAGCACGGCGTTCATCACGCGTGAGCTGGAGACGTTCTTCAACCCGCTCCGGAGCGTTGCGCAAACGCTCGATTGCCGCACGTGCAGCCTGAGCATTCTGGCCATTCGGGAAAGCTTCCAGATAGGCGCGATAAGCTTCTTCGGTATCGGCCTCGCGCGCATTCTCGAAAGCGCGCAGATCAGCGCGCGCGCCGGGCGCAAAACCTTCGGGCAGAAATGGCACCAAAGCCGGGATCGTGCCCTCGCCTGTAAGGTTGCGGTTTCGATCAACCACAGACGCCAAGGCTGTGCCGGGGCGAAGTGTCGCCCGCAAGCCCGCCATGATCTGGTCGGCGCGCCCACGCACCACACCCACACCCTGCGGCACCATCAGGCGTGTGGGCAATCCGGGCTCAAGACCAATACCGAGGTCGGGCGCGTTGGGGCTAACTGCGAGCCAGACCAAGGCCGAGTCGTTGGCCATGGCAGCGATTTCGAAAACCACATCCAGCCGCAGCCCCTGCCCATCGGCGAGCGCAAGACCGGATTCTGTGCTTTCAGTCCCGATTAGCCAGGCGCCGCTGCGCGATTGAACGAAATGACCTGCGAGGATAATCACCAAGCGCTCTACGCCATCGCGGTCAATCCGGTCATGCAAACCTGCAAGCTGGGCGCGCATCTCCTCGGCACTCAGCCCCTCGCCGCTCAGAACATGAAACCCCATGTTTTCGAGCACATCCACAGCGCCAGAGGCAACGCTGACACCTCGGGCATCGGCAACACTTTGATGCTCTTGATTGACGATCACCAAGGCGAGGTTTTCGGCCTGCAGCGGAGCAGCGAAGCCCAGTGCGACCACGATTGCAAGAATTTTGCGCAAGCCTATCCCTCCTCTGCAGTAACGCAGTCGGGTCAGTCGTAGCGCCGCAGATCCTCGATCACGAGCCCGTCATTGGGCAAAGACCCCGGAGGTACAAGCTCAACCTGACCCTTCAATTTGAGAGTAGACAGCACAGATTGCTCATACAATGCCGGATTGACCGCACGCGTCTCGATTCGGACAGTCATCACGTCCTTTTCACCACTCCTCGTGGCAATCACGCGGGCTCTGTGTATCTCGTCGTGGCGGGCGACAAGAGCAGCGACCTGTTCGGGGCGCACGAACATTCCCTTGATCTTCGTCGTCTGATCTGCCCTGCCCATCCAGCCTTTGATCCGCATATTGGTGCGCCCACAGGGGCTTTGACCCGGCAAAACTGCACTCAGATCTCCGGTTGCGAAGCGGATGAGCGGATAATCAGGGTTTAAAGATGTAACAACCACCTCGCCCACCTCGCCCTCCGGAACTGGATCGCCTGTGCCCGGGCGGACAATCTCGACGACCACCCCTTCATCCACAACCATGCCCTCGAGGGCATCGGTCTCGTAGGCGATATTGCCCAGATCAGCTGTTGCATAGCACTGCCGACAG
Source organism: Natronohydrobacter sp. (assembly GCA_007125005.1). Classification (GTDB taxonomy): domain Bacteria; phylum Pseudomonadota; class Alphaproteobacteria; order Rhodobacterales; family Rhodobacteraceae; genus Roseinatronobacter. The sequence continues at coordinate 17,483 of SLDY01000150.1, read as the reverse complement.
GTTATGCCCCGCTCCTCATAGAAAGCGCGCAGACTCGGGAAGAGTGCACCACCGCCCACCACGGCTTTCCTGAACCCAAGCGCAATCCCCATTTCATCGGCTTTCTCAAGGATCACCTTGAGAAAATCAGGGGTTCCCGAATAAGCTGTCACGCCCACATCCCGCGCCGCGATCACCTGCAACTCTGTCTGCCCGGTGCCTGCGGGCAGAACAGTCGCCCCGACCGCCCGCGCAGCATTCTCGAACATCATGCCTGCGGGCACCAGATGATATGAGAAGCAATTCTGCACGATATCGCCCTTGCCAACCCCTGACGCATGCAGGAATCGCCCAAGTCGCCACCAGTCATGGCCAATGCGCCCCGGTTCATAAATCGGCCCCGGTGACTGAAAGACATGCTCAAACCGGGAAAGCGGTGTCGCATTGAGCCCGCCAAAAGGCGGCGTGGCGCTCTGCGCCTGAACCAGATCGGATTTTCGCAAAACTGGCAGTCGGGCCAGCGCTTCGCGGCTGGTTACGTCCTGAGCACTGACATCGCCCAGATGCGCGGCCATTCCCGTCGCCTCAGAAGCACGGGAAATAGCGGCTGGCAGGGCCTCGGTCAATGCGGCCTCGCGGGCCTCTGCAGAGCGGGTTTCCAGAGCGTCAAAGGGGGTCATGGCGGGGCTCACTGGGGGTGAATTTCGGGTTGCAGGGCCATCCATCATATCAGGCCAGCCAGCGCTTGCGGCGGCGGTAAGAGCGAACCTCTCGGAAGCTCTTGCGGCCCTTATCGGACATACCCAGATAAAATTCCTTCACATCAGGATTCTCGCGCAGATCCTTCGCACTCCCTTCCATCACGATCCGACCGTTTTCCAAGATAAAACCGGTATGGGCGTAGCGCAGAGCCACATTCGTGTTCTGCTCGGCCAGCAGGAAGGTCACGCCCTGCTCGGAATTGAGGCGCGCAACGATCTCGAAGATCTGCTCCACAAGCTGCGGTGCAAGCCCCATCGAGGGTTCATCAAGCAGGATCATAGAGGGTTTGGACATCAACGCGCGGCCAATGGCCGTCATCTGCTGCTCGCCACCCGAGGTATAGCCTGCCTGACTCTTGCGACGTTCTTTCAGACGCGGAAAATATTGGTAAACCAACTCAAGATCATCAGCAATCGCGGCGCGGCCATCGCGCCGTGTATAGGCACCTGTCAGCAGGTTTTCCTCGACTGTCAGGTGCTCGAAGCAATGCCGACCTTCCATAACCTGCACAACACCCATTTTCACAAGATCAGCCGGATCAAGCCCCACCACATTCTGCCCGTCATAGATGACCGTGCCCTTGGTGACTTCCCCGCGCTCGGAGTGAATGAGATTGGATATCGCCTTGAGCGTCGTCGACTTGCCTGCGCCATTGCCACCCAACAGGGCGGTAATGCCGCCTTTGGGCACACCGAGGCTCACACCCTTGAGAGCAAGGATGACGTGATTATAGAGCACTTCGATATTATTGACCTCAAGCAAAGTGTTCTGGGTCGGGCTGGCGTCGAGCATTGGTCAATGCCTCTTGATTACAGTTTGGGAGAAGGGCGCGCGCCATGCGCGCGCCCTTCGAAAGATCAGTTCAGGCAGGCCGGGGTCATGTTGTTTTCAGCCGCAAAAGCAAGGCTGTCTTCCATGGCCATCTGCATGATCATCTCACGATCCGGTGCGATCCAGTCGGTGATGAGGTTCCACTCACCGGCATTGGCATCCCATTGCTGGATCATCGCCTCACCCGAGCCACCGTGGTTTTCGCAGGCAACCGAGAAGGCCGGGCCGAAGTTGGGCAGGCCCAACTCGGCCATCAGCTCTTCCGTGATCTCGAGATTGGCCATCCCGTCACGCATCATCTGTGGTGTGATATTGGCAACTCCATGGATCTCCTGCGCTTTCTTGGCAGCTTCTACAGCCAACATGGCGGCATACATACCACGCGAATAGAGCACCGTGCCGACTTCGTCACCAGTGCCAGCATATTTACCGGGCTCGATGACGTATCTCATCAGATCCTCATAGATCGGGTAATCCGTGCCGGTGCCGTGCATCGCCAGCGCCTTGTAGCCATGCGCACCCGCGCCTACTGGCAGCACATCCTGCTGCGATCCCGACCACCAGACGCCGATGAAGTTTTCCATCGGGAAGCGGATATTCGCGGCTTCCTGAATGGCTGTCGGGTTCATCACGCCCCAGCCCCACATCAGCACATAGTCAGGCCGCTCGCGGCGGATCTGAAGCCACTGGCTGCCCTGCTCCTGACCGGGGCTGTCAACGCCAATGGTCAGAAGCTCATAACCATAGCGCTCGGACAACCGCGTCAGCGTCGGGATTGGTTCGCGCCCATAGGCCGAGTTGTGATAAAGCAGCGCGATCTTCTTGCCATCGAGCGAGCCATCATTCTCGCTCAGCAGGTAGTTGATGATCACGCTCGCCCCGTCCCAGTAGTTCGCCGGATAGTTAAAGGTCCAGTTGAAGACCTCGCCATTCACCGCAGAGGTGCGTCCATAGCCCATGGTGTGCATGGGGATGCCATCTTCCATCGTGCGTGGGATCAGCTGATAGGTAATGCCGGTCGAGAGTGGCTGGATCACCAGCGGATTGTCGCCGCGGATCGACTGGTAACATTCCACACCGCGCTCGGTGTTATAGGCCGTCTCGCATTCGGTATAGCGGATCGGCACGCCACCGATGCCACCATCACGCTCGTTGATCAGCGTGAAATAGTCGGCATAGCCATCAGCGAAGGGGATCCCTCCTGCAGCGAAAGGCCCAGTGCGGTAGCTAAGGTTGGGAAAATGCAGCGTGTCGGCCAGAACGGGCGCACTGGCCAGCATGGTTGCCGCAAGTGTCGCGGCGAGTTTGGTCATCTTCATGGTTTCCTCCCGGTGATGACAGTTTAGAGAAGCGGCCCCTCAATAGGGGAAGGGCCACAGGCGCAGTTTCTGCTTGATGGTCCGCCACAAGGCAGCGATCCCGTGCGGCTCCAGGATCAGGAAGACAAGGATAAGCGCACCGATGATCATGATCTCAAGATGCGCTGCCAGATCCGTGGGCCAGCCTAGCGTGTTGACGAGCAGAAGCTTCAGCAGCACCGGCCCGACAATCAGGAAGGCCGCGCCCGCAAAGGCCCCGAATATAGACCCCAGCCCCCCTATGATGACCATGAAGAGCACGAGGAAAGATTTGTCGATCCCGAACGCTTCGCCCGCTTCGGCTGCGCCCAGATAGACCGTGAAAAGCAATGCCCCTGAAATCCCGATAAAGAACGAGGACACAGCGAAGGCGGTCAGCTTGGCCATCAAGGGATTCACCCCGATGATCTCGGCTGCGATATCCATGTCGCGAATGGCCATCCATTGCCGCCCCAGCGTGCCGCGTGTCAGGTTCCGCGCAAGCCATGCCAGCGAGACGAGGAAACACAGGCAGATCATGTACATCGACACGGCACTTGCCCGCGGTCCGGTAACCGGCACCCCGAAGACTTCGCGAGTTGGCGCCGAGATCATGCCCGTGGGCGAGTAATTGTAAAACCAGGCCTGGCGGGTGAACAGCCAGATCAGGAAAAACTGCGCCGCCAATGTTGCAACGGCCAGATAGAATCCCTTGATCCGCAGGCTGGGCAGCCCGAAAAGCACCCCTACAGCAGCGGTCACAAAGCCTGCCAGAATGATGACGAAGATGATGCTCAGATCAGGAAAACCCGTCATCATCTTGTAGCTGGCATAGGCCCCAACCGCCATGAACGCCCCGGTGCCAAGCGAGAGCTGCCCACAATAGCCGATCAGGATGTTCAGGCCGAGTGCCGCAATCGTATAGATCAGAAAAGGCACAACAATCGCGTTCGCCCAGTAATCATTTATGATCAGCGGCACGACCAGAAAGGCAAAGCCCAGCAGAAAATAATAGCCATACCGGTCAAACTTGATCGGAAAGGTCTGGCTGTCGGCGACATAGCTTGTCTTGAAGTCGCCTGCCTCACGATACAGCATCTGTCTAAACCCTCTCGATGATACGTTCGCCGAACAACCCTTGAGGCCGGAACAGCAGGAAAACGAGCGCCAGCATGTAGGCGAACCAGTTCTCGGTTGCGCCACCGATGATGGGCTGCATGAAGAAGTCAAAAAGCTTCTCGCCGACCCCGATGATCAACCCGCCGACAATCGCACCGGGAATGGAGGTGAAGCCGCCCAGAATGAGCACTGGCAGGGCTTTCAAGGCAATCAGCGACAGCGAGAATTGTACACCGGATTTCGAGCCCCACATGATGCCCGCCACGAGGGCCACAATCCCGGCAATCGACCAAGTCAGCACCCAGATGAAGCGAAGCGAGACGCCGACGGAAAGCGCTGCCTGATGATCGTCGGCCACTGCGCGCAGCGCCCGGCCCTGTTTGGTGTATTGCGAGAAGATCGTCAGCGAAGCTACGAGAATTGCAGCAATTCCCGCGGCCCAAAGTTCCAGCCGGTCAATATAGAACCCATATCCAAACCAGTTGAAGGTCATCTCATCGACGGCCATCGACATACCCTTGGGCAGGCCCACATCCAGCGCCTTCACCTCGGCCCCCCACATGATGTCACCGACACCTTCCAGGAAATAGGCCAGACCGATTGTCGCCATGAACAGGATGATCGGTTCCTGATTGACCAGATGCTTGAGGATGAAACGTTCGACCAGAATGGCGAGCAGGATCATCACGACAACCGTGGCCGGGATCGCAAGCAGCGTGGGCATGTTCCAGCCAAAATGATGCAGTCGTGTGCCAAACATGGCGTTGATCAGATGCGAGAAGGGGATCTGGCCCGACTGAAAGCCCACCAGCGTGAGTGCCGCAAAGAGCGCCATCACACCTTGTGCGAAATTGAAGATACCCGACGCCTTGAAGATCAGCACAAAGCCCAGCGCAACAAGCGCATACATGACCCCGGCCGTCAGGCCGTTCAACGTGGCCTCCATTGCGAAAAGTAGCGTATCAGGCATTTTCTTGCCCTCCGATCTCGATGCGCCTAGTCATGCGCCACCCCCAGATAGGCCTTGATGACCTCTTCATTGTTGCGCACCTCATCCGGTGTGCCGTCCCCGATTTTTTTGCCATAATCCATCACCACGACGCGGTCAGAGAGATCCATCACCACGCCCATGTCATGCTCGATCAACACAGTCGTCGTGCCGAACTCGTCATTCACATCGAGGATGAAGCGCGACATGTCCTCTTTTTCCTCAACATTCATGCCCGCCATCGGCTCATCGAGCAGCAGGATCGAGGGCTCGGCGGCCAGAGCGCGGGCAAGTTCCACCCGCTTCTTCAGCCCATAAGGAAGGCGCGCGACCGGCGTCTTGCGGATATGCTGGATTTCCAGAAAGTCGATGATCTTCTCGACCTTCTCGCGGTTTTCATGTTCCTCGCGGCTGGCCTTGCCCAACCAGAACGCTTGCTGGAATAGATTGGCGCTCATGTGGTGCAGTCTGCCGGTCATGATATTATCAAGCACCGACATGCCCTCAAACAGCGCGATGTTCTGGAAGGTGCGGGCAATCCCGGTTCGCGCAACCTGATAGGGGCGCATCTTGGGGCGGCGGTATCCCTTGTAGATGACCTCACCTTCCTGCGGATGATAAAAGCCCGAAATGACATTGAGCATCGAGGATTTACCAGCCCCGTTCGGCCCGATAATCGCGCGCACCTCGCCCCAGCGAATATCGAAGGAAATGTCCTTGATCGCGACCACACCGCCGAACCGCAGCGTGATGTTCTTCATCTCCATGGCCACACCGCCGATCTTGCGACCATCAGCCGTGACATAGCCCTCATCCGTCGCAGTGTCGCGCATTGCTCCCCCCTGCTCACTCATTCTGCTGCCATCGCGCTGCTGGTCTGGCCAAAAACCTTGGCATCTCGGATCTCGAGCGTTGCCTTCAGCTTGCCCTTGCGCCCGTCCTCATAGGTGACTTCGGTTTCGGTATAGATGCTGTCCTTGCCGCCATAGAGCGCGTCGATCAGATCGGCGAATTTCTCCTCGACGATCCGGCGGCGCACCTTGCGGGTGCGGGTCATCTCGCCGTCATCCGCGTCAAGTTCCTTGTGCAGAACCAGAAAACGGTGAATCTGACAGCCCGCCAGCATCGCGTCCTGCGCCACACTTTCGTTCACCTGTTCGACATGGGCCTGGATCGTGTCGAGCACAGGTTTCAGACCCGCAAGCTCCTGATAACTTGAATAGGCGATATTGTTGCGCTCGGCCCATGACCCAACGGCGCCAAGATCGATATTGATGAAGGCTACGCAGCGGTCGCGCGCATTGCCGAAGACCACGGCCTCAAGGATATTCGGGAAGAACTTGAGCTTGTTCTCCACATATTTGGGCGCGAACATGCTGCCATCGGCCATCTTCCCCACATCCTTGGCACGGTCAATGATCCGCAGATGCCCGCTATCCTCGAAAAAGCCTGCGTCGCCTGTCGCAACCCAACCCTCGGGATCCTTGGTCGAGGCGGTGCTTTCAGGGTTCTTGTAATAGCTCTCGAACGTGCCGGGCGAACGGTAGTAAACTTCCCCATTCTCACCGATCCGTACCTCAACCCCCGGTGAGGGAACGCCCACTGTATCCGAACGAACCTCGCCATCGGGCTGCTGCGTGATGAACACGGAAGCTTCCGTCTGCCCATAGAGCTGCTTGAGATTAATCCCCAGTGAGCGGTAGAACTCGAAAATCTCCGGTCCGATCGCCTCGCCCGCCGTGTAGGCCACACGAATACGGCGCAGCCCCAGCGTGTCTTTCAAAGGTCCGTAAACCAAGAAATTGCCGAGCACATATTTAAGCTTTGCGCCCGTGCCGACAGATTTTCCATCAAGCAGCTTCGGCCCCACCTTGCGTGCATAATCCATGAAATGGTGGAAAATCCGCCGCTTGAGTGGCGAGGCATCTTCCATGCGGATCATCACCGTGGTCAGCATGTTCTCGAAAATGCGCGGAGGTGCAAAATAATAGGTTGGGCCGATCTCGCGCAGATCGGTGAGCATCGTTTGCGCCGATTCCGGGCAATTCACGCAGAAACCGGTCCAATACGCCTGCCCGATGGCGAAGATGAAATCGCCCACCCAGGCCATTGGCAGATAGGCGAGAATCTCGTCACCCGGCTTCAGATGATCGAACTCGGAGGAGTTTTTCGAAGTGACGATGATGTTGCGATTGCTCAGCACCACGCCCTTGGGCTTTCCGGTGGTGCCGGAGGTATAGAGCATGACACAGGTATGATCGAGCGTGAGTTCTGCCTTGCGCTTTTCGAGCTCTGCCCCCAGACGGGTTTCAGCGGCCCTGCCCTCGCGCATGATGTCTTCGAGCCAGTTCATATGGCTGTGGTCATATTTGCGCATCCCGCGCTTATCGAGATAGGCGATCTCTTCTATGCATTTGACGGTTTCCTGAACCTCGATGACCTTGTCGACCTGCTCCTGATCGCCACAGATAACGAAACGCGCGCCGCAATGATCCAGAACGTAAGCCATCTCTTCGGCCACTGCATCCTGGTAGAGCGGAACCGGGATCGCCCCCACCGACTGCGCCGCGACCATAGCCCAGTAAAGCGCAGGTCGGTTGCGCCCGATGATGGCAACATAATCGCCCCGCTGCATACCCAGCGCCAGAAAGCCCAGCGCCATCGCGCGCACCTCTGCGTCAGTCTCGGCCCAGGTCCAGGACTGCCAGATGCCAAACTCTTTTTCACGATATGCCGTCTGCATGCCGTAGCGCTTGGCATTGCGCGCAAGAAGGGCGGGGATCGAACAAAGATCATCCAGCGATGTGCTGGTCTGGGCCGTGCTGCTCACGGGGCCTCCTCCTCTTGGCGATGATGTCGCAGACTGTCGATGCAGCCCGCTGTCTCCCTGGACGCATCAGGCGGTGTGATTCTTGCCCCAGTTTTGCGCAATCCTTACGAATTGTAACAGTGTCCGATCAGGGCTTTTCGGCTATGCTTTACGGGTTTAACCTACCTTTCGGGAGCGGAAGGAGCGCGGATGTCGCTGGCGGAAGAGACGCATATCAAACTGATGTCGGCGGGCCTGAACATGATTCAACAGGCCCTGTCGATCTTTGACAATGGTCTGCGCCTTGCGGTCAGCAATCGGCGGTATCAGGAAATGTTCGAACTGCCCGACTGGTTGGTCCAGCCGGGCGCTGAATTCGAAGATACCATCCGTTATCTGGTCGCACGGGGTGAATATGGCCCGGTCGAAGATACCGAAGAAGCCGTGCGCATCCGTGTCGAGGCCGCGCGCGCATTTGTGCCGCATTACATGGAGCGCGAGCGTGCCAATGGGCGCTGGATCAGTGTCGAGGGCGCCCCCCTGCCACAGGGCGGCTGGGTGACAGTCTATACGGATATCACCGAGGTCAAATTACAGGAACGGCTTTTGCAGGCTCACTCGGAAGAGCTATCTGACGAACTTCTGGCCCATACCAAACGGCTCGCGCAGACCAACCGCGCATTGGCGGCCTCCAACGCGGCTCTGGAACAGGCCAAGCGCGAACTGACCGAGATGGAGGCTCGCACCCGCCTGACCACGGAGATGATGCCAGCCCATATCGCCCATCTTGACCGCGATCTGCATTACACCTTCTCAAATCGCAGGCTCTCTGCAGTTTTTCCCGGACTACCACAGAATATCGTTGGTTTGCCCGTCCATAAGGCTCTGGGCGATGTATACGATAAAATCGCGCCACTCCTTGCGCGCGCGCTGGAGGGCGAAAATCTGGTCCACGAGTTTACCCATGATGCCAGCGGGCGGCGCATCCGATTGTCGCTGACGCCCGATCAACTCGGCGATGGGCCAATGAACGGTATCTATGTCATGTCGATGGATGTGACCGAAGAGGCACAGGCGCGCGCCGCACTCGCCCAGACGCGAAAGCGCGAACTGGCCGCGCAGCTTTCCTCCGGCCTTGCGCATGATTTCGGCAATCTTTTGACCATCATCCTCGGGCTGCAGGGCCAGCTTGCACGCAAAACCGATCTGCCTGCCGATATTGCGCAGGCCGTGCAATCCACCATCGCCGCCGCGCGGCGCGGCGGTGTGCTGCTTGAGCGTATTGCCACCATATCGGGCCATCGCGAACTGCGCCCGCAACCCACTGATCTTGCTGCGCTGCTTGATGATCTGCAATTGATGGCAAGACCAGCCCTCCCGCAGGGGGTGACACTTGAAGTGATCCTTGAAGAGGATCTGCCGGTTCTCATGCTCGATCAAGGGGCCGTGCAGGATTCGCTGCTCAACCTTATCCTCAATGCCCGTGATGCCCTCGACGGCCCAAAGGGACAGATCACATTGTCGGCGCGGCGGGTCATCGATACTTGGCTGGAGCTTTGCGTGACAGACACCGGCACAGGCTTCAGCGAGAGTGCCCTCGAAAAAGGACTCGATCCTTTTTTCAGCACCAAGGGCTGCGAAGGCTCAGGGCTGGGGCTCGCAATGGTATATGACCAGATCACGCTCTCAGGCGGCACAGTGCGGCTGGCCAACCGCCCTGAAGGCGGAGCCGAAGTAACCCTTCGGCTGCCCCTGAAACTCGCAGCGGCAACACTTGCCCGCAGCCAGCAGGGGCCAGAACTGGTGCTTCTGGTCGAGGATACTGACACGATCCGCGAATCTGTGCGCGAAATGCTTTGCGATCTGGGACATAGCGTCATCGAGGCCGCCAGCCATGACGAGGCACTGGGTCTGACCGAATTACCGGGTCTCGGGGTCGTGCTCTCGGATATCAACCTCGAGGGCGGTAGTTCAGGGCTTGATCTTTTGCGAACCTGCCGCGCGCGAGGATTACCGCGGCTGCACCTGATGACCGCCCTGCCCCCCTCAGATGCACTCCATAAAGAGGCGGCTGCGGAATTTCCCGTATTGGCCAAACCATTTACGCTGCCTGATCTGCGCGAAGCTCTGGAGACAGGCATATGAGCGCTCCCCATATCGCCATTCTCGATGATGAGCCCGAAATCCGGCAAGTGCTGTCTACCGCGCTGCGTGAGGCGGGTTTCGAGACCACAAGTTACGCCCGCGCCACGGAATTCGAAGCCGCGCTCAAACGGATGACGCCTGATGTTTGTCTTGTTGATCTGGGCCTTCCCGATCGCGATGGTCTGGCGCTGGTGCATCGGCTGGCGTTGGAATCAGGGGCGACGATCATTATCATTTCAGGCCGCGCACAGGTGCAGGACCGTGTGACCGGGCTGGAGCTGGGCGCGGATGATTACATCATCAAGCCCTTCGATCCGGCAGAAGTCGTTGCCCGCATACGCGCACGCCTGCGCAAACCAGCCGGGCAACCCGAGCCGCGCGCAAGCCGTGCGCTCTTCAATGGCTGGACTGCCGAGTTCGACCGCTATCTCCTGATTGATGCTGCGGGCAACGAGATCCCCTTCAGCCACGCCGAGGGCGAGGTTTTGCGGCTTTTTCTTGATAGCCCGAAACGCCTCATTTCCCGAGCGCAGATGCTCGATGCTCTGGGTGGGGCAGCAGGTGACAGTTTCGACCGGGCTATGGATGTACGAATCTCGCGCTTGCGCACCAAGCTCAGCGAAGATCCGCGAAATCCGAGGCTGATCAAGACCATCTATGGGGCAGGCTATATCTTTCTGGGCGATGTTGTCTGGGGTTAAGTTCAAGATGGCTTCTTGTTTACAGCCGCGTTGGTTTTGGACAGTATGGTCGGGTTGCATCAGCAAGCGGAGGCAGGATGCGTAAATTTCTGGTCATCCTTGATGACAGCCGTGAATGCCTCAACGCCATGCGCTTTGCGGCACTGCGCGCGGCTCAGACCGGCGCAGATGTGCAGGTGCTGTCAATCATCACACCTGAAGAATTTCAGGGTTGGATCGGTGTAGCGGATCTGATGCGTGCAGAAGCCCGCGAACGGATCGAGGCGCATTTCGAGGTTTTTGCAAAATGGATGCGCGACCGTCAGGGAATCAATCCCGAACTGGTGATCAGAGAAGGCGAAGCCGTAGAGCAGATCCTCGCACAGATCGAAGAAGATCCCGATATCGGGATTCTCGTTCTCGGCGCAGGCACCGAGGGCAATTCGCCCGGCCCGCTGGTCACGCAGATGTCGCGCAATTCCGGGAGCCTGCCCATCCCTATCACGATTGTCCCCGGCGAATTGTCGCGCGAGCGGCTCGAGGATATTTCCAAGGGCTGACCTAAGCATGGCTTGAGACGGTGCGCGGCCTCGGCTATCGCTTTGGGCTCAAATATGGAGAGGTTAGGCGATGAAATTACTGCGCTTTGGCCCTGCGGGGCAGGAAAAACCGGGATACCTTGACGGTGAAGGGCGCATCCGGGATCTGAGCGGCCTGACGGCTGATTTCGCGGGTGACGCTGTCTCTTGCGATGCGCTCGCACAACTGCAAGGTGCCGATCTTGAGTCCGCGCCTGTGGTAGAGGGCAGCCCGCGCATTGGATCGCCGCTCGCGAGCGTGCCGAATTTTTACTGCATCGGGTTGAACTACGCCCTTCATGCTGCTGAAACGGGGGCAGAAATCCCCACTGAGCCGCTTGTCTTCTCCAAGGCCACGTCTTGCCTGGCTGGCCCGCAAGACCCAATCATCATTCCGCGCGGGTCGCAAAAGACCGATTGGGAGGTCGAACTTGGCATCGTTATTGGCGCGCGGATGCATCATGTGCCCGAAAACGACGTTCTTGCCCATGTTGCAGGCTACTGCGCAGTGAATGATGTGTCCGAGCGCGATTTCCAGAAGCATCGCGGCGGACAATGGATCAAAGGCAAATCCGCACCCGGTTTTGGCAAGATCGGGCCATGGCTTGTAACGCGTGATGAGATTGCAGATCCGCAAGCGCTCGGGCTTCGGCTCTGGGTTAACGAGACTTTGCGACAGGAGTCCAGCACAAGTGACATGATCTTTCCTGTTAAAAAGATCATCTCCTACATGTCTGAATTCTTTGAACTTCTTCCCGGAGATATCATCGCAACCGGCACCCCGTCGGGCGTGGGCGCGGGTCTCTCGCCACCGCAGTTTCTTCAGACAGGTGATAAAGTCCGGATGGAGGTTGACGGGCTTGGCATACAGCAAAGCCCTGTGATCGCAGCCGTTTGAGAAAAATTGGCCGGGCTTCACGCCCGGCCATACAAAAAATCACGCTGCCGCCGTCAGGATGCGTGCTATTTCATCCTTGAGCGTCATACGCTTACGGCGCATTTCAGCCTCATGGTATTCTGCGACGGGCTCAACCAGAGTCTCGGCGCGATGAATGGCGCGGTTGATCTCGTGATACTCATCTGCCAACCGCGCGAAATGCGCGTCTTCAAGCTTGAGCTTGTGCATCAGTTCCACAGCCTGCGGAAACTCCTCTGACAATTCATGCGGGGTGTGCGACATGGGCGACTCCTCTTGTTCCTGTCCCGCCCAGATTATCAGTTCCACCCTCTCAAACTTTGATCTGGCACAAATGAGGCCTGCTATCGGTCGCCATCATCGCTACCGGAATCATCGGCCTCAATCTCGTTGGGGTGCATCTCGGTGCGGATATTCTCATCGCGCGGATCGCGCGGCTCAAGCGGCTTTGGTTCCTGCGCGCCCTTCTCCCGCAGCGCCTCGGGATTACGCAACCAGATATCACGCTGGGCAAAGGGTATCTCGATCCCTTCTTCCCTGAATCGCTCGGCGATCTGATGGCGCAATTCGGTGCGCACTGACAGACCAAAGCTCACATCGCTGAGCACGAGGCGCAACTCGAATTCCAGCGCATCAGCGCCAAAATTGGTGAAATGCACCTGTGGAGAAGGATCAAGCAGCGCCAGCGGCTCATTCTCGCCGATTTCCTGCAGGATGCGCACCACCTTGCGGGTATCGGAGCCATAAGCCACGCCAACCGGGATAATCACGCGCCCCAACGAATTGTAGCGCGTCCAGTTCGTCACTTTACCAGAAATAAGGTCGGCATTGGGCACAACAACATCCGTGCGATCGAATGTCTCGATCACTGTCGAGCGCACCGAGATCGAGCGCACTGTGCCCATCGTATCGCCCACCTCGATCCAATCGCCCTCGGCAACAGGCCGCTCGATCAGCAGGATAACACCAGAGATGAAATTCGACACGATATTCTGCAGCCCAAAGCCGATACCGACCGAGAGCGCACCAGCCACAATCGCAAGCCCCGAAAGGTCAATTCCGGCTGTCGAAATCGCAATAAGCGCGGCAGCAAAGATACCGATATAACCCACACCGGAAATCATCGCCTTCTGCCCGCCCTTGTCGATCTTGGTCTTGGGCAGAACCGAGCTTTCCAGTGCGCTTTGCAAGGCGCGCGTGATGATATAACCGATCGAGAACACGATCACGAAAGTCAGGATATTCGTTGGCGAAATTCGCGTCTCACCAATCCGGAAACCCTCACGCAACATCTGCCAGAATTCCAGCAGCTCCGTGGGCCGCACCCCCCAGATCAGCGCGAAAATCGGTAAGGATAGAATAACGAGGCCGAAATTGATCAAAGACGGGATCAGGGCGCTTTCGGCCTCTTCGGCTTCATTCCGGGTCACGATGCAATAGATGTCATCGTCGAGCTGCATCAGGAACAAAAGCACGACAATCAGCCCAAGCGAAATGATCGTAGGGAACAAAAGCGCCTGTGCTGCCTGCACATAGCCAATGGCCGCAAAGGTCGGTGCGCCAATCCCGATAGCCATGACAAGCTTGGCCAGAACAGACACGATCCGATCAAAGAACCGCGCATCCCGTTCCGCTGTATCACCTGAGTTATGAAGATTGAGCAGCATTCCGATACGGAAAATGATCAATCCACTAAATGCGATGACCGGAAAAGCGATCACAGCATTGGCACTGTCGAGTTGGTTATCGGGAGGTAAAAACGCCATCAGCACCGCATGAATGGCTAGCGCGGCACCGATCAGATTTGCCCAGAACCGCCCCTCACGCCGTCGTCCCGCAGTCAGGTTGAGCGGCGCGGAGCGTGAATCAGCAATCGGAAAAGCCTGCCGCCCGGCCCAGCGCGCTGTGAAATAAGCAATACCTGCGGCAACGATACCCGGTGCCAGTTCTGCCCCGATATCACCAAACAGTGAGGTCAGTTGCAGCGCGAAGGTCAGCGCAACCAAAGCTGTTACGGGCACGATAATCTGCGCCAAAGACATCAGGCGCGCGAGCACCCTCTTGCTGCGCCGTGATCCGCTGTCATCGAGCAGTTGCGAGACCATTTTCTCGATCCACGCACGACCACGCCAAAGGGTAAAGCCCGAAAACAACAGCAGCATCAGAGACACAGGCAAGTTCGAACGGAACTCGCGCATTCGGGCAGGGTCTTCGGTCGAGCCAATGACTTGCGTTACGAAAGCGAAGGTCGTGCCCCAGAGGGCATCTGCCGCAGGCACCCAATTGACAGGGTTTACCGGTGATGGCCAGAGGGTCAGCAGCGCCTCGGCATCGCGCTCTCGCAAGGTCGTGTCAATGCGCCGGATAAGTCCATCAGCGCGCCGGAAGGCCTCCTGCGCGGCAATGCCGGGAGCCTGCAGGGCAGTGAGCTGTTCGTTCAACTCCGTGCGGCGCTGTGCAATCTCGGGGGCCTCTGTCGCTCCCTCTTCCGGGGGCGGGCCAAGGGCTTCGATCTGCTCGCGCGTCGCGGCGATCCTGCTCTGGTTGGCATCTTGGTCAGCGAGGAACCGCGTGCGGAACGCAACCAATTCACCACGCAACTCGTTTAACGCATCGCTGCTGATGCCAGGGACATCCAGCAAGGATTCCACACTTTGTGCAAAACTACGCCATTCATCATAATCCGGCGCGGTTCGTGTCACCTGGTCATTGCTTGTCTGCGACGCGGTTTGCGCCTGCACTGGCGAAGAGAACGCCAGCACCAGAGATAGCAGCCCGAAGGCGAGAAGGCGTATCATGGGCATATGCGGATTCAGTTTTCTTCGAAGACGGCCGGAAGATCACGCGCCGCGCGCTCAAGCCAAGTGGGAGCCGGCAGGTTCTTGGACCGCAGAAATTCGGGATTGAACAGCTTGGACTGATAGCGCGTACCGTAATCACACAGAATCGTCACGATGCGATGGCCGGGGCCCATCTCGCGGGCCATACGGATGGCACCAGCAACATTCACACCGGATGATCCACCAAGGCAAAGCCCTTCCTCGGCCAAGAGATCAAAGACAATTGGCAGTGCCTCTTCATCGGGGATCTGGGCACAGAAATCAGGGGTCAATCCTTCCAGATTGGCTGTAATTCGCCCCTGCCCGATTCCTTCGGTGATAGAGCCGCCCTCTGATTTGAACTCACCGCTGGTATAGAAGCTGTAAAGCGCCGCACCCATGGGATCCGCGAGGCCGATTTTCACGCCCTTTGGCTGCAGAACTTGCGCGACCCCGGCAAGCGTTCCACCCGATCCCACTGCGCAGATGAACCCATCAACCTTACCGCCTGTCTGTTCCCATATTTCGGGCGCCGTGGTCTCGATATGGGCCTGCCGATTGGCGACATTGTCGAACTGATTTGCCCAGATTGCACCTTTTGCCTCGGTCTTTGCCAATTCAGCGGCCAGCCGCCCCGAATACCGGACATAATTATTCGGGTTGCGATAAGGTGCTGCAGGCACTTCAACAAGCTCTGCGCCCGCAAGGCGCAGCATGTCCTTTTTTTCCTGACTTTGCGTCTCCGGGATCACAATCACAGTGCGAAATCCCATTGACGCCCCCACCAGTGCAAGCCCGATACCAGTATTGCCCGCCGTACCCTCGACAATCGTGCCGCCGGGCTTGAGCAAACCCCGCTCAACCGCATCGCGAATGATATAGAGCGCCGCCCGATCCTTGACCGATTGCCCCGGATTGAGGAACTCGGCCTTGCCAAGGATTTCGCATCCTGTGGCTGCACTTGCCTTGTTCAGCCGGATCAGAGGCGTATTGCCGATAGCGTCAGAGAGATTGGCACGAATTGTCATTGAGTGCTCCGGTGTTATCCGGCGGCAAGCTGTCTCAGCCGGTCAGAAAATGCAACTGCCCGCACGCAACTGTGACATGCAGACGTCTTCAGGGGTATCAGAATATCCCATACCGTTTTGCAGTGCGCGCATAGAGCCACAAGCCCAGTGCCATGGCCACTTGAGCGCCAGCAAACATCAAGATGTGGAGTGATCCGATCACTTCCATACCCTCGGCAAAAGCTAAGCCCGCCCAGACAAGAACAGGCAAGCTGGCAAGGAAGGTGAATGACAAGACGATCACCGCCGCGCGATCCTGCACAATGAGCAATAACGCGCCCAGAAGGCCGAGCCAGATTGCTGCTGTCAGCGCGATTCCTGCCCATTGCGGCATCGCCTCGAACAGCGCGGCAACTCCAAGCGGGTCGGGCAAGGGCAGCGCTGATTGCAGACCATCATAGCGTGCGTAGACATACTCTGCCGCGTGAACTGCAAACCACAAAAAGCCGACGACCCCGAAAACTGTCATGATAAAGCTGCGAGGCGCTGTTGTTGCGGGCATAGGCTACTCCATTTTGTCCTGCAGATTGCCCTGCCCTGTTCGCAGTGTCCAGACCTGGCAGCAACAATCCCGGTGCAAGATGTCGTTCAGGGTAAAATGCGCCTGTATAGATGCCAAGTCGCATGGCCCAAAACTGGCAATACGATAAAAAGCCCCAGAAACAATGGCAACATGCCCAGAAACAGAAGTCCTGCAATCAAAGCGGCCCATACGGCCATGGGCAAAAGGTTTGACGTGACCACATTGAAGGAGGTGATCATCGCAGTGATGAAATCCAGCTCACGGTCCAGAAGCAACGGAAGCGAGATCACTGTCAGAGCGAACATGACCGCCGCCATGATACCGCCAATCGTCCCGCCCACCAAAAGCATCATGAGACCAGGCCCAGAGAGCAGCATGTCAGTGGTCGAACTGGTAATCGGCTGAAGCCCGAAAAACAGCGCAAAGATGGTATGCGCAACGAACACCCAGAACATGAAGGCGAGCATGATCACCATCGCCATCGAAGGGATCTGGCGGTCTCTTTGCGCGATGACACAGCCGGAAACCGCACTCCAGCTCAAATTCTCGCCTCTTTCCAGCCTGCGGCTGACCTCATAAAGGCCGGTAGCGGCGAACGGGGCCAGCAATGGAAACCCCACAGCAATCGGAATAAACCACCAACTCTGCCCCGAGGCCAGAAAGATCGCATAAAGGATCAACCCGCCAATCACATAGACCAGAGAAAACGCAACTCCGAAAAGTGGCGCGCGCAGAAAATCCTGCATCCCTGCCTTCAGAACCGAACTCAGATCGGCAACGGTGATCGGATTGGGCTCTGGAATTTCAGACGGCGGCAATTGCGCCATGCCAGTCGGCGTCTCGGACATGTGGTGCTCCCTTCCCTTTGCTCAGAGCATATGTCCGCGGCAATATGCCACGCAAGCGCATTTTTCGCCGCTACTGCCTGCT
>SLDY01000023.1 GCA_007125005.1 Natronohydrobacter sp. | reverse complement strand
GAGATTGCGCAGCTGGATCCTGTCTGGGCGCGCATTCGTGACGAAGCACAGCAGGGGCTGGAGCAGGAGCCGCTTCTGGGCGGTATGTTTCACTCCTCGATCCTGCATCACCGCACGCTGGAGCAGGCTCTCGCCTTTCGGCTGTCGCAGAAACTTGCTTCGGCGGAACTGTCAGAGCAGATCCTGCGCGAGATCATGGATGCCGCCCATGCCGAAGATCCAGAACTGGGTGAGGCTGCGCGCGCCGATATCGTGGCGACTTACGAACGTGACCCGGCGTGCAACCGTTTCATGAAGCCACTTCTTTATTTCAAGGGCTTTCAGGCCGTGCAGGCCTATCGCATCGCGCATTGGCTCTGTGAGCAGGGGCGCAGCGATTTTGCGAGCCTGATCCAGATGCGGGTGTCAGAGTGTTTCGGGGTCGATATTCACCCCGGCGCGCGGATCGGCAAGGGGATCATGATTGACCACGCCCATTCCATCGTCATCGGTGAGACAGCGGTTGTGGGAGACAATGTCTCGATGCTGCATTCGGTAACATTGGGCGGAACGGGCAAGGAAGATGGCGATCGGCATCCGAAGATCTGCAATGGCGTTCTGATCGGTGCCGGGGCAAAGGTGCTGGGCAATATCCGCGTGGGCGAATGTGCACGCATCGCGGCGGGTTCGGTCGTGCTGGAAGATGTGCCTGCCCGCAAGACGGTGGCCGGAGTGCCCGCACGCATTGTAGGAGAAGCAGGCTGTGCGCAGCCCTCGCTGACGATGGATCAGTTGTTCAAAGGCGAGATTTGAGGCCGGTGGCGCAGGTGAGCCATGCCCACCCGCGCCACGCGTGTCAGGCGAGCATCGTCACCGGATTTTCGAGATAGGCGACGACTTCCTTGAGGAACTCCGCCCCAAGCGCGCCATCAATCACACGGTGATCGACTGACAGAGTCATCGACATGACTGTTGCCACTGTGACCGCGCCATCCTTATCCACCACCGGCTTGCGAATCCCAGCGCCGACCGCGAGGATCGAGCCATGTGGCGGGTTGATGACCGCATCGAAATTCTCGATGCCGAACATACCGAGATTAGAGATCGCCATCGAGCCGCCGACATATTCATGCGGGGCGAGCTTCTTGTTGCGCGCGCGCGTGGCGAGGTCCTTCATCTCGGCCGAAAGCGCCGAAAGGGACTTCAGATGCGCGTCTTTCAACACGGGCGTGAAGAGCCCACCCTCGACTGCGACAGCGACGGCCACATCGGAGGGTTTGAGGCGCAGCATCCTGTCACCTGCCCAGACGGCGTTGCATCCCGGCACTGCCTGAAGGGCCATCGCGCTGGCTTTGATGATGAAATCATTGACCGAAAGCTTGACCCCACGCGGTTCGAGCTGGCGGTTGAGATCGGCGCGGAATTTCATCAGCGCATCCAGCGTGACCTCGCGGCGAAGGTAGAAATGCGGGATGGTCTGCTTTGCCTCGGTCAGGCGTGCAGCAACGGTTTTGCGCATCCCGTCAAGGGCCAGCTCTTCATAGTCACGCCCTTCATACATGCGCGCGACCTGATCCGCCGTCGGGCCTGTGGCGATCGCAGCTTTCGCGGTTGCAGGCGCGGCGGCTGCGGGCGCGGCGGCAGCAGATGCGGCGGCCTTTGGTGCCGCTGTTGCGCCTTCGACATCAGCTTTCACGATCCGCCCATGCGGGCCGGAGCCAGTGATCTGGCTGAGATCGAGGCCTTTGTCAGCAGCGATGCGGCGCGCGAGCGGCGAGGCAAAGATGCGTTTGCCATCGGCCCTGGGGGCAGGCGGGGCCGAGGCGGGGGCGGGCTTGTCGGAGCCCCCTGCGGGGGCCGCCTCCGCGCCCGCGTCGGCTTTCGCCTCCGGCGCTTTCGCGGGCGTTGCGCCGATATCGTCTGCGGATTCCCCGTCAGCGAGCAGCACGGCGATGGGCGTATTGACCTTCACGCCATCAGTCCCGGCCTCGACAAGGATCTTGCCGATCACGCCTTCATCCACGGCCTCGAATTCCATCGTGGCCTTGTCAGTCTCGATTTCGGCCAGAATATCGCCTGAGGCGACTTCATCGCCTTCCTTGACCAGCCATTTCGCAAGCGTGCCCTCCTCCATCGTCGGAGAGAGCGCAGGCATCAGAATTTCTGTTGGCATCGCTCACCCTCCCTTAGCGATAGGTCACTTTATGCACTGCCTCGACCACTTCATCGGTCGTGACAAGCGCGAGTTTCTCGAGATTGGCGGCGTAGGGCATGGGCACATCCTTGCCGCATAGATTGATCACTGGTGCGTCGAGATAGTCGAAAGCCTGCTGCATCACGACCGAGGTGATATAATTGCCCACAGAGCTTTGCGGGAAGCCTTCCTCGACCGTCACCAGCCGGTTGGTTTTCATCACCGAAGCCAGAATCGCGTCTGTATCCATGGGCCGGATGGTGCGCAGATCGATCACTTCCGCCTCGATCCCGTCGCCCGCCAGGCGCTCCGCGGCCTCCAACGCGTAGGTCATGCCGATGCCGAAGCTCACTATGGTCACATCCTTGCCCTCGCGCCAGATCTTGGCCTTGCCGAAAGGCACGGTGAAATCCTCGAGCACGGGCACATCGAAGCTGCGGCCATAGAGGATCTCGTTCTCGAGGAAGATCACCGGGTTCGGATCACGGATTGCGGTTTTCAAGAGGCCCTTCGCATCTGCGGCGGAATAAGGCATCACGACCTTGAGACCGGGAATATGCGAATACCACGCAGCATAGCACTGACTGTGCTGCGCCCCGACACGCGCCGCAGCACCATTGGGGCCACGGAAAACAATCGGGCAACCCATCTGCCCGCCGGACATATAGAGTGTCTTGGCGGCGGAGTTGATGATATGATCGATGGCCTGCATCGCGAAGTTGAAGGTCATGAACTCAACAATCGGGCGCAACCCGCCAAAGGCCGCGCCGACACCGATCCCGGCGAAACCGTGCTCGGTGATGGGTGTGTCGATGACCCGGCGCGCACCGAACTCATCAAGCAGCCCTTGCGTGATCTTGTAGGCGCCCTGATACTCCGCGACCTCCTCGCCCATGACAAAGACTTCATCCGTG
>SLDY01000132.1 GCA_007125005.1 Natronohydrobacter sp. | reverse complement strand
ATGGGGATGGGCATGGCGCAGGCCATGGGTCAGGCGATGGGCGGGCAAGCTGCGCCTGCGGCGGGCTCTGCGCCCCCGCCCCCGCCGCCGCCTGCTGCCGAGACGATGTGGCACATCGCCGAGAACGGGCAGACACGCGGGCCGATCCCGCAATCCCAGCTTGCGAGCCAGATCACACGCGAGACGCTGGTCTGGACCGAAGGGCAATCGGGCTGGCTGAAAGCCGGCGATGTGCCGGCGCTGGCACAGATTTTCGCATCGATGCCACCACCGCCACCGCCTGCGGGCTGATCCGTCTGGCCGCGCGCGGCTACCGCTGGCGTTGGGTTTGAGTATTTTTGGCAAGATGAAGCCCGGTTTGGAGCTTCGTTCAGAAGACGCCGGGATACGGCGCAGGGGCGTGGGACATGGCACTGAAACAGGATGAGCATCGCTTTCCCTGCGCGCAATGCGGGGCGTCCTTGCGCTTTGCGCCCGGACAGGCACGGCTGAGTTGCGAGTATTGCGGGCATGAGCAGCCGATCCCGCAGATGGATGATGAAACCCGCGTCACGGCGTTGCAATCGCTCGACTATCACGAGGCGATTGCGCAGGCACTGCCGGGTGCGGAGTTGGAGGAGACGCGTGTGTCGCATTGCGACACATGCGGCGCGCAGGTTGAGTTTGACGAGAATGTGCATTCGGCTGAATGCCCCTTTTGCGCCAGCCCGATCGTAACGGATACGGGCGCCAATCGTCATATCAAGCCCCATGCGTTGCTTCCTTTCAAGCTGGGCGAGGCGGATGCACAGGGGCGGATGCAGAAATGGCTCAAGGGGTTATGGTTCGCGCCGAGTGAGCTTGCGAAATATGCGCGCAGCACAGGGCGTCTGAGTGGTCTTTATGTGCCCTATTGGGCCTTCGATGTGGCCACGCGCTCGCGTTATTCGGGGCAGCGGGGGACGCATTATTATGTGACGGTTGGCTCGGGCAAGAATGCGCGGCGCGAGCGGCGCACGCGCTGGAGCCCTGCCTCGGGGCAGGTGCAGCGGCAGTTTCTCGACCTTCTGGTGATGGCCGCGCGCTCGCTGCCGCGGGCCAATATCCGCAGGCTGGAGCCCTGGACGATGGCCGATCTGCAGCCCTATAGCGCCGATTATCTTTCGGGCTTTCGCGCCGAGGCTTATACGGTTGATCTGCCCGAAGGGTTCGAGATCGCGAAGGAGAAGATGGAAGAGCAGATCCGCGCCGATGTGCGCCGCGATATTGGCGGCGATGAGCAGCGGATTTCCTCGCTCAATACCAATTACAGTGACGAGCGCTTCAAGCATCTGTTGCTGCCGATCTGGATGGCGGCCTATCGCTATCGGGGCAAGAGCTACCGCTTTATCGTCAATGGCCAGACGGGCCGCGTGCAGGGCGAGCGGCCGTATTCGCCATGGAAGATCGCGGGCGCGGTGCTTGGCGTTGTGATCTTCGTGATTGTGGCATTCTATATCGCGGAAATGGGTGGGTTCTGAGCAATGATCCTTTGTGCGGGCGAGGCGTTGATCGACATGTTGCCGCGCGAGAGCACGGGCGGTGAGCCCTGTTTCGCGCCCTATCCGGGCGGCGCAGTGTTCAACACGGCGATTGCACTGGGGCGGTTGGGGGTGGAGACGGCGTTTTTCTGCCCGCTCTCGGAGGATCTCTTCGGGGCGCAGTTACGCGCGGCGCTGGAAGGCTCGGGGGTGGATCACAGCCTCTCGCCTGCTGTGGCGCGGCCCTGCACGCTGGCTTTTGTGACGCTGGTGGAGGGGCAGGCGCGCTATGCGTTCTATGATCGCGGCACGGCTCTGCGGGAGATGCAGGTCGCGGAATTGCCTGCCCTGCCCGACAGGGTAGAGGCGGTTTTTCTGGGGGGTATCTCGCTTGTGGGCGGGGGCTGCGCTGCGGCGTTCGAGGCATTGGCGGCACGGGCAGAAGAACGGGTTGTGATGATTGACCCGAATATCCGCCCCGGCTTTATCGAGGATGAGGCAGGCTATCGCGCAAGGCTTTCGCGGATGCTGGCGCGGGCGGATATCGTGAAGCTCTCGGATGAGGATCTGCGCTGGCTGATGGGGCCGGGCGAGATCGCGGAGCTGGCCGCGCAGGTGCGGGCGCAGGGGCCGGGGATCGTGGTGATCACCGAAGGCGCAGAAGGGGCGCGGGCATTCTTTGCGGGCGGTGTGGCACAGGCGGGCGCTGAACGGGTCGCAGTGGTCGATACCGTCGGGGCGGGCGATACCTTCAATGCAGGGTTTCTGGCGGCGCTCGCGCAGGCGGGGCTGCTGACGCGCGCGGGGTTGGCTGCGATTGACGCCGGCGCGTTGCAGGACGCGCTGGCGCTTGGGGCAAAGGCGGCGGCGGTGACTGTGTCGCGCGCGGGGGCGAACCCGCCCTGGGCGGAGGAGATCTGATGCGGGCGCTGGTGCAGCGCGTGCGCGAGGCGCGCGTGGAGGTGGCGGGCGACGTGGTCGGGCGCTGCGATGCGGGGTTGTTGATCCTTGTCTGCGCGATGGCCGGGGATGGGGAGGCCGAGGCGGAGGCATTGGCGGCGAAAATCCACAAGCTGCGGATATTTCGCGATGCGGGCGGCAAGATGAACCTTGCGCTGAAGGATACGGGCGGGGGCGCGCTTGTGGTGAGCCAGTTCACGCTGGCCGCAGATACGCGCAGCGGCAACCGGCCCGGATTTTCGGCAGCGGCCGCGCCGGAGATGGGCGAGCGGCTTTACCTGCGCTTTGTCGCAGCGCTGCGGGGGCTGGGGGTGGCGGTCGAGACCGGGCAGTTCGGGGCGGAGATGGAAGTGCATCTGGTCAATGACGGGCCAGTGACGATCTGGCTGGATACGGCGGGGTGAGGGGTATCGGCTTGGAGCCCTTTGCGGTCATTCGGACGCAGCGCAGCGCTAAGTATTTGCTGACCGATAGTGTGATGCTCCGGGCATTCGATCAGCGCGAAAAATCCTGTTCAGGCTGACAAGATCAATTTCACAGCAATTGCCCACATCACCAGAGCAATCCCGCCCTCCAGAAGCCGCCAAGCGCTCGGTTGCGCGAAAAACGGCCGCAATCTGCCAGCGCCAT
>SLDY01000145.1 GCA_007125005.1 Natronohydrobacter sp. | reverse complement strand
GGGCAGGGTTCGGCAATGCGCTTGGCGCGCTCATCTCGGCGCGCGCATCGGAAACACCTGTGTTGCTGCTCAGTGGCGATTCTCCGCGTGGGCAGGATGGCATGGGCGCGTTTCAGGAGCTCGATCAGGTCGCGATGTCTGCGCCTGTGGTAAAACATGCCTGTCGCGCAAGTGATGCCGACGCGCTGGCGCGCGAGATGGCCGAGGCAATCCGCCTGGCACAGTCAGGTCGTCCCGGCCCGGTGCATCTGGCACTTCCAGCAGATGTTCTCACAGATACGCCAGCCCGCAGGGTTGCCGCAGATATCATGCCTGTTGCAAACCCGCCCGGCGTTGATGAGGTGGAGGAAATTGCTGCATTTCTGCGCGCAGCAGAGGCGCCATTGGTGCTGACAGGGCCTGCGCTCTCCCCAACGCGTGCTGGCACCGTGCTCGAACGATTGGAAGCCACGCTGGGCGCGCCGGTCCTTTGTATGGAAAGCCCGCGCGGCCTGCGTGATCCTTCTATGGGCGCGCTCGCGGAAATCACGCGGCGGGCTGACCGCATCCTGCTCTTGGGCAAATCGCCCGATTTTACAACCGGGTTTCTGGGCCGCGATATGGGGCGTGAGGGCGCGCAATTTGCCGTCATTGATCCCGATACTTTAGAGCTTGATCGCGCGGCGGCGCGGCTCGGTGCGCGCCTGAAAATTTCGGTTCAGGCCGATGCCTTGCCAGCTGCCAAAGCTCTGGCGCAAGCAGCAGGCGCGGTTACTGATCGGGCAGAGTGGCGCGCCCGTGTTGCAGAGGCAATTGCGCGGCGCATGGCATTGACAGACAGTGCGGGGGCAGAGGTCTTGCATCCCGCGACATTGGGCGCGGTTCTTGCCCAACTGCTTGCGCAGAAGCCCGAGGCCGTGCTGATCTGCGATGGTGGCGAGTTTGGCCAGTGGATGCAAGCCATGCCCCATCATGGCGCGCGGATCATCAATGGTGTCTCCGGGGCCATCGGGGCAGCGCCCGCCTATGCCATCGCCGCAAGCCTTGCGCGCCCCGAGGCGCAGATTATTGCCTGCATGGGTGATGGAACGGCGGGCTTTCTGCTTGCAGAGTATGAGACCGCCGCGCGCGAGGGCGCGCGTTTTGTGGCGATTATCGGCAATGACAATAGCTGGAACGCTGAGCATCAGATCCAGCTGCGCAGCTATGGGCCCGAGCGTCTATTCGGCTGCGATCTCAGCCCCGCAGCGCGCTACGATGCTGCCGCAGCCGCTCTTGGCGGGCAGGGCCTACACATCGCAGAAGGCGGCGAAAACGCTTTCCGCACCGCGCTTGAAAGCGCACTCAACACAGATGGGCCGATATGCCTGAATGCCGCCATTCAACCCGCGCCTGCACCCGTTGTTGCAATCAGGAACGGGGAGGCAGAGCCGGTTCACTAACCATTTCACACAGGATGATCATATCTCCCCTTGGTGAGCAGTCTTTCTATGGCAGGATCGGTTCCGAGGGCATTCGTAACAGGGTCCGGGCATGCTGATCCGAGCCCGGAAGCTTCAATGCGCTGATCGCGCGCGCTTTCCGGTTGCTGGTGATCGGCTCTGAGACGATCCGGAGTGTTCGATATTTCGCCGCTCTGCTGGCAACGCTGCTTTTTATCGGGCGTGCTGCTCTTGTGCATCTTCGGGGTCTTTGCCATCAATACATTCATATTCTATGGTGTGGTCATGCAGGTAGCTGGGCTTGGTGGGGGATCATGATGATATTCCGGTTTTCTGCAGCCCTGTTCCTGATTGCCGCCGTGGTGAGCATCCGCGCCACAGAGATGGCCGCACGGCTCATCTGCGAAACAGCCCGACCGGCGCATAGATCCGCCGCGCGGAAATCACCGTGATGCCGGCGCGATGGACGTAAAGACACTCTACACTTTCATCGCAGTTGTCGATCACGGTAGTTTTGCTCTGGCAGCAGAGGCACTTGATCTGTCGGCCTCCGCGATTTCTGTGCAGATGCGCGGGCTTGAGGAAGATGTGGATCTGCGCCTTTTTGATCGCAGCCGTCGCCCGCCCGTTCTCACGCCCGAGGGGCGCGAATTCGCTGCGCGCGCCCGCGAGGTTCTTGTTACATGGGAAGAGTTGTCCGAACGCCTGCGCCGCGACAGCAATGCAGGAAAGCTTCGGATCGGGGCTGTGCATACGGCTGTTTCCACGATCCTGCCGCCCGCGCTGAAACGCATCCGGGAAAGCCATCCCAGCCTCGAGATGCGCCTGACCACCGGGCTGGCGCATGACCTTGATGCAGCGCTGCGCGCAGGGCTTATTGACGTTGCGCTGACGACCGGGACAAGTGATTTGCCGACAGGGCTTGTCTTCCGCCCGATTTGTGAGCAGCGTCTTGTGGTGCTGGCCCATGCCGAGGCGCCGGGCACAGATTTTTGCGACATCCTGCAAAGCAATCCTTATGTACGCTTCTCCCGCCATGCGCGTGTGGGCGAAATGGTCGAGCGTGCGCTCAAGGCCAGTGACATTCAGGTGCAATCCACGATGGAGGTCGACACGCTGGACGGGGTGCTTGCGCTGGTTGCGGCCGGGCTTGGCGTCTCAATCGTGCCCGAACACGCTGGTCTGAGCCACAAGCGGTTCCGTGTCGAGCCATTGGGTGATCCCGCGCCAAGCCGGATATTGGGCCTGATCCATGACCCGGAGTCTCCGCGCCGCCGCTTCTGTGATCTTCTTGAGCGCGAATTACGCGATCAGGCAGCGGTCGCGGGGCTGAATGTCACGCCCCCGGACTGAACTTCAGACGCGCAGCAAAGACTGAACGTCGCGCGCGATTTCGCGCTCCTCATCTGCCTTGATGACCCATGCCGCGACTGCGCTGCCCTGTGCCGAAAGGCACGGGCCGCCTTGTGTTTCGGTTGCAGCCGTGACCCCCAGCCACGCCAGATGTCGCAAAATGCGCCCGCGCACGTCGACCGCGTTCTCTCCAATCCCGCCGGTGAATACGATCGCATCGCAGCCTTCCATTGCGGCGACCATACTGCCTGCGTGCCGCGCCACCCAATAACAGAAATGCTCTATGGCAAAAGCGCTTTCCTTGCTGGAATCCTCTGCCAGCCGCCGCATATCGGCACTGAGCCCGGAAAGCCCCAGAAGCCCGGAACGGTTGTTCAGAAGCGCGCGTGTTTCTTCCAGCCCGTCTTCCTCCACCAACCGCAGGATCGCATTGCCGTCAATGCTGCCTGCGCGCGTGCCCATGGTCAGCCCTTCGAGCGGTGAATAGCCCATCGTTGTGGCCACGGATTTACCCTCGCGGATTGCACAGAGCGACGCGCCATTCCCCAGATGACAGGCAAGTACACGCGCAGGAAGCGCCATGCCGGTTACGCGTGAATAATTCCGTACCAGTGCCGAATAGCTCAGACCATGAAAGCCATAACGTCGGATACCGCGCTCAGCATAGGCTTGGGGCAGGGCGTAATGCGTTGCAACATCGGGGTTGGTGATGTGAAACGCGGTATCGAAACTGGCAAATTGAGGCAGTTCGGGCGCAAGCGCTGCGAGTGCATCTATTGCAGTCAGGTTATGCGGATTGTGCAGCGGTGCCAACGGAATGCAGGCTTCGATCGCCGCGCGCGTCTCTGGGGTGATGCGCTGTGGCGCCGTCAGCGCCGTGCCGCCATGCACAACCCGATGGCCGGCTGCACGCAGATCGCGCAGGCCCACGCCTTCAGCCTCCAGCCCCTCAAGTATCTTCTGCATGGCGCTGGCATGGTCAGGCAGGGCGCAATCCTGCGCCCTGTCACCGATCTTGAGGCGCGCATTACCGCCAATCGCCTCGGCCATGCCGCTCAACCCTTCGGCCAGATCCTCCCCGAACAGCGTGAACTTGATCGAGGATGATCCGGCATTCAGGATCAGGATTGACCCGCGCATTGCTCCCTAAACCATCTGCGGGCGCATATCGGCCTTATCCACCCCTGCAACCGCGACAGGCGCCTTCATGGCATCACGGCGGAACGGATCGCCAAGTTCCTGATTGATCATCGCCTCGATCAGTGTGGTCTTGCCATGTTTCATCTGATCTTCGATGGCCTTGTGCAACGCGTCGGTCAGTTGCTCCATGGTGCGCGCCTGCACACCCTGCAGCCCGCAAGCCTGCGCGATACCTGCATAGCTCACTTGCTCATCCAGTTCGGTTCCGACGAAATTATCGTCATACCACAGTGTCGAGTTGCGCTTTTCCGCGCCCCACTGGTAGTTGCGGAACACGATCATCGTGATCGCGGGCCATTCCGGGCGGCCAATTGCGGTCAGCTCTGTGACGGCAATTCCGAAAGCGCCATCGCCCGCAAAGCCCACCACAGGCACATCCGGGCAGCCTATCTTGGCTCCGACAATCGCTGGCAGGCCATAGCCGCAGGGGCCGAAGAGCCCCGGTGCCAGATATTTCCGGCCTGCCTCGAAGCTCGGATAAGCATTGCCGATGGCGCAGTTATTGCCGATGTCAGACGAGATTATGGCCTCTTTCGGCAGCGCGGCCTGAATCGCGCGCCATGCCATGCGGGGGCTCATCCAGTCGGGCTTGGCCGCGCGTGCGCGTTCATTCCATGTCGTGCCGGGATCGTCTTGCTCGTGATCCATCGAGGAAAGCTGCTGCGCCCAGGCCGATTTGCGCTGCGCGATCTCGGCCTTGCGCTCTTCGCGGTTCGTGTCCCCTGCTGTGTCTGACAAGCCTGCGAGGATGCCCTCGGCGGTTTTCTTTGCGTCGCCAACAATGCCAACGGTGACTTTCTTGGTCAGCCCGATCCGGTCGGGATTGATATCGACCTGAATGATCTTGGCGTCTTTCGGCCAGTAATCGATGCCATAACCCGGCAGCGTGCTGAACGGGTTGAGCCGCGTGCCAAGGCAGAGCACAACATCGGCCTGCGCGATCAACTCCATCCCGGCCTTGGAGCCGTTATAGCCCAGCGGTCCGGCAAAGAGCGGATGCGAGCCGGGGAAGGCGTCGTTGTGCTGATAGCCTACACAAACCGGTGCATCCAGTCGCTCGGCGAGCTGCCGCGAGACATCGATTGCGCCGCCGATCACCACACCCGCGCCATTCAGGATCACAGGGAATTTCGCCTCCGACAGCAGCTTTGCGGCTTGGGCGATGGCGCTCTCGCCGCCACCCGGGCGCTCGAATTCGACAGGCTCCGGGATCTCGATATCAATCACCTGTGTCCAGAAATCGCGCGGCATGTTGATCTGTGCAGGCGCGGAATGGCGCTTGGCCTGACAGATCACGCGGTTGAGAACTTCGGCCACGCGGGAGGCATCGCGCACCTCTTCCTGATAGGCGACCATATCCTCGAACAGTTTCATCTGCTCGACTTCCTGAAAGCCACCCTGACCGATAGTCTTGTTGGCCGCCTGCGGTGTGACCAGCAGAAGCGGCGTATGATTCCAGTAAGCGGTTTTCACAGCGGTCACGAAATTGGTGATGCCGGGGCCGTTCTGAGCGATCATCATGCTGACTTTGCCAGACGCACGTGTATAGCCATCTGCCATCATCCCGCCGGAGCCTTCATGCGCGCAATCCCAGAAGGTGATGCCTGCGCGCTCGAATAGGTCCGAAATTGGCATCATTGCCGATCCGATGATGCCGAAAGCATGTTCAATGCCGTGGCGCTGGAGAACTTTGATAAAGGCTTCTTCGGTGGTCATGCGCATGGCGGGACTCCATTCTGGTCTTGCCCAAGGAATGATGCGCGCAACTTGCGCGCAGCGGGAACAGCATGCAGAAAACACTATTCGCGGCGGAAATATTAGGTCCAGATGGGTGTCACAGATATCGCCAGTCCTTATCGCTGCGCTGCAAGCTGCGAATGGCGTTCGCGATGCGGGTTATGCCTTCAGGAATGCGCTCGGACGGGATCGAGCTATAGGCAATCCGATAAAAGCAGTCAGGCGTGTCCGGCCGCATGAAAAAGGGAAGCCCGAGTTCGATGAGCACCCCGTCATCGCGCAATACCTCCGCCAGCGCCGTGGCGCTCACGCCCTCGGGCGTGCGCATCCACAGGCTGGATCCGCCATCATCCCGTGCGCCTGCGATCTGCAACCCTTCTGCCCGGATCGCAGCGAGCATCACATCACGCCGCGCGCTGAAGCTGTGCGCAAGCCTGCGCAGCATCACATCGTAATGACCAAGTGAGAGAAACCGCGCTGCAGCCCGTTGCAACAACCCCGGCGGATGGCGCAGCACGGTCCCGCGTAACGCACGCGCCTCGGCAATGAAGGCCTCTGGTCCCACCATGAAGCCCAGCCGCAGCCCCGGAAAGAGGGATTTCGAAAAGCTGCCGATATGAATTACCCGTCCGGCGCGGTCGAGCGATTTCAGCGCCGGAAGCGGTGCGCGGCCATGCACGATCTCGAATTCGTAATCATCTTCGACAATGATGAAATCCCCAGTTTCTGCCGCGCGCAGCAATGCCTCTCGGCCCTCAATGGGCATGGTCGCTCCTGTGGGGCAATGATGGCTGGGCGTGCAGAAAAGCACATCGAGCGCAGCGGGCAGATTCTCGGCCACAAGCCCTTGCGAGCCGACCGGCAGAGGGATGACGCGACAGCGCGACTGGCTCAGGATCGCGTGCAGCCCTGGATAGCCCGGCTCCTCGATAACGGCGGTCCGGCGCTGGTTGAGCAGCAGTTGCGCCGCAAGCCAGAGCGCATTCTGTGCGCCCAGCGTTACCAATATTTCTTCGGGCCGCGCCAGAATCCCCCGGCGCGGCAACGAATGCCGCGCGATATATTCCAGCAGCCCCGGATCATCCTGCTCGAACTGGTCATCCGACATCCGGTCGAAATCGCGCAGTCCCAGCGATTGGATCATGCACAGCCGCCAATTGGCATGGTCAAAAAGCGTTGGGTCAGCTTGCCCATAGATGAAAGGATAGCGATAGGCCCGCCAGTCGCGCGGTTTGCCCCGGTTCAGATCGCCCACTGGCGGGCGATGGCCCAGAAGCCGCGGCCACTCGACCTGATCATCTGTCGCCTCGTCGCGTCGGGGCTTCGCTGCCGGACGCGGCGCGGTCTCCGAGATGAAATAGCCTGATCGCCCCCTGGAATGCAGAAAATCATCTGCCACCAGTTCGGCATAGGCCAACGTCACGGTGATCCGGCTCACGCCAAGATGCGCTGCCAGCTTGCGGCTGGACGGCATCCGCTCTCCGGGGCGCAGGCGGCCCGAAAGGATGCCTTCGGCGACCATCTGTCGGATCTGGTGCTGCAGTGTGCCTTCCTGAAGTGGATCGAGCAGGAAGGATTCAACGGCAATGCTCATGCTCCTGCTCCTTTTGCAATCGCGCATCAGCGCGTCATTGGCCCTATGGAATTGGCTTTCTGGATATATCCCTTTCTGGTCTGTAGCGCCATAGCAGAGGGCAGGACACACCGAAAAACAGTGGAGATGGCCATGAATGATCTTTCCTTCCCAAATGACCTTGGCCCCGTCGTGGCCGCCGACCGCGCCCATGTCTGGCACCATCTGACCCAGCACAAGCCTTTCGAGACCTCCGATCCGCGCGTGATCGTCGAGGGTCGTGGCTTGCGTGTCTGGGATGCGACGGGCCGCGAATTTCTTGATGCCGTCTCAGGCGGGGTCTGGACTGTAAATGTGGGCTATGGCCGCGAAAGCATCGCCAATGCCGTGCGCGACCAACTTGTGCGGCTGAACTTCTTTGCCGGCGCAATGGGCACGGTGCCGGGCGCGCGTTTTGCCGAGAAACTCATCGAGAAGATGCCCGGCATGAGCCGCGTCTATTACTCGAATTCCGGCTCCGAGGCGAATGAGAAAGCCTACAAGATGGTGCGCCAGATCGCGCATCGCCGTCATGGCGGCAAGAAATGGAAAATCCTCTATCGTGAACGCGATTATCACGGTACCACCATCGCAACGCTTGCTTCTGGCGGCCAGCCGGAGCGTGCGGCGCAATACGGCCCCTTCCCCGATGGTTTCATTCCCGTTCCGCATTGCCTCGAATACCGCGCACAATGGAGCGATGCCGAATATGGGCGCCGTGCTGCGGATGCCATCGAGGAAGTGATTCTGCGCGAAGGCCCCGAGACCGTGGGCGCGATCGTGCTGGAGCCGATCACGGCAGGCGGCGGCGTGATCGTCCCGCCCGAGGGCTATTGGCCGCGCGTGCAGGAGATCTGCCGTAAATACGATATCCTGCTGCATATCGACGAGGTCGTCTGCGGGCTGGGGCGCACCGGCACATGGTTCGGCTACCAGCATTTCGACATCCAGCCCGATATCGTGACCATGGCCAAGGGTGTCGCTTCGGGCTATGCCGCGATTTCCTGCACGGTCACAACTGAAGCCGTGTTCGACATGTTCAAAGATGACGCTTCGGACCCTCTGAGCTATTTCCGTGATATCTCTACTTTTGGCGGCTGCACTGCAGGGCCTGCCGCTGCGCTGGAGAATATGCGCATTATCGAGGATGAAGGCTTGCTGGAGAACACGCAAGTCATGGGTGAACGTCTTGGAGCCAATCTCGCGGCGCTGAAAGAAAAGCACCCAATGGTTGGCGATGTCCGCGGCAAGGGGCTCTTCTGGGGGGTTGAACTGGTGCAGGACCGTGACAGCCGCGATCCGGTTTCAGAGGCTGTCGCCCGCGCTGTCGTTGCAGCCACGCTGGCGCGCGGAGTGATGATCGGCGTCACCAACCGTTCGCTTCCGGGCTTTAACAACACCCTTTGCCTCAGCCCCGCGCTGATCGCGACCGCTGAGGATATTGATGCCATCACCGATGCGATAGATGGTGCGCTCACCGAAGTCGCTGCCGGGATGATGCAACCAGCCTGACACAGAAGGCCACGCAACGTGACGGGGCTGCCAGCAGCGGCTCCGTCATGTGTGTTTCCAGCAGGTCTGGCAGTGCCGGAGTTCTCTCTGTAGAAGGGCGCACAAGAACGCGGTAACGGTGCGGGGTCAAGCGCGGTATGCTGAACTGGGTAAGATATCAAATGGCGCGCTACCGCTGGTTGCGCGAACTTTACCTGCAGCAAAATCTGGAAGTGTCCTTGCCCGGATGCGCCTTTCTCGACAGGCGGCAGCAGCGGATTGGCCAGCTGGAAGAGATACGGCTTGCACAAGGTCGGTTGCATCTGCGGGGGTGGACATTGGCCGAGTCGATCTCGATCCGGCTTGGTGCAGGCCAGATCGCGCGCCGCCCAAGCGAAGAGCGCGAGGATGTTGCCGCAGCCCTCGGCTGCAGCCCGCAAGTGGGGTTCCGGGCGAGTCTTCCCTTTGATGAGGGCGCAGTTCTTCTCGTGCTCGACCATCAGGGCGATATCATCACCCTGCACCATGATCTGCCTGTCCGCCACGCCCTGCGCAAACTGCGTTTGCGCCATAGTCTGGCGTTCTGGCGCCATATGTTGCCGATCCTGCCGATGATCGCAAAAGGGCTCATCCGTAAAGACCCCGACCTGCCGCGCAGGGTTAAGGCCGCGTTCGGCTTTGGCCGGGCCGAGTGCCTGTCACTGCTGGATGCGCGCTTCTTCAATGCGCGCGTGCCGGAGAGCGAAACAAAGAAAAGCGCCCCCAAAAGCCTGACCATCATCCTGCCTGTCTATAACGCCTTCGAGCTGTTGCCCGAAGTGCTCGCTCGCGTGGTGACGCATACGGATCTGCCTTATCGCCTGATCGTGATCGAGGATTGCTCCAGCGACCCTGCTGTTCGTCCGTGGCTGCGTGACTGGGCCGCAGGGCAGGGCGCGGATGTGGAGCTTGTGGAGAATGAGAGCAATCTGGGCTTTATCGGCTCGGTCAATCGCGGCTTTGAATTGGCCCAGCAGCGCGCAGGAACGGAGCCGGTTGTACTGCTCAACAGTGATGCGATGGTGCCGGCGGGGTGGGCCAGCCGCCTGATCCGCCCGCTGGCTGATCCCGCTGTTGCAAGTGCGACGCCGCTTTCCAATGATGCCGAGATATTCAGCGCGCCGGTCATCTGCCATCGCACGATGCTCGCGCCGGGGCAGGGCGATGCGATCGACGCCAGTTTGCGCGCACAGATCACACCCCAGGCCCCCTGCGCCACAACGCCAGTCGGTGTTGGTTTTTGTATGGCTCTCTCGCGAGACTGGCTCGCAAGGCTTGGCGGGTTCGATCCGGTCTTCGGGCGCGGTTATGGCGAAGAAGTGGATTGGTGCCGCCGTGCCGCCGCTCAGGGCGCGCGCCATGTCGCAGTGCCAAATCTCTTTGTCGAACACCGCGGCGGCGCGAGTTTCGGGCCAGAAAAACGCGCGCTGGTGCAGCAAAACAACGCTGTGATCTCGAAACGCTATCCCGGCTATGACCGCATGGTGCAGGATTTCATCCGCGATGATCCGCTGGTCACCGCGCGCCTCGCCGCAGCACTTGCATGGGCCGAAAATCGCAGCGATTGCGCCGAGATCCCCGTCTATATTGCTCATAGCATGGGTGGCGGGGCCGAGAATTATCTGCAGGCGCGGCTGCGTACGGACCCGATCTCCGTGGTGCTGCGCTTCGGTGGCGCGTTTCGTGTGCGCATCGAGTTTGACAGCCCCGAAGGCCGCCTGACCGCGCATGCTGATGATCTGTCGTTGCTCGACGCTCTGCTCAGACCGCTAAAAAAACGCCGGATCATCTATTCTTGCGCGGTTGGCGATCCCGATCTTTCCGAGATCCCCGAGATCCTCGCGCGGCTGGCCACCGGCGCGCGGCTTGATGTTCTGTTTCACGACTATCTGCCGCTCAGCCCGTCTTACACGCTGCTGGACGCCGATGGCCGCTATCGCGGGGTGCCCGCGCCGGCTTGCGCGGATCCTGCCCATAGCTTCCCGCGCGCCGATGCGGGCAAGCTTACGCTGGCCGATTGGCGCAGAGTTTGGAGCAGGGCGCTGGGCATGGCTGAGCGGCTTGTTGTCTTCTCGCAATCGAGCCGCGAAATCGTCGCTGCGGCCTATCCTGCCTTTACCGACCGCATCATCGTGATCCCGCACAAGCTCCCGCAGAAAATCCCTGTGCTGCCCGCGCCAGCGACCGGGCGCAAGGTGATCGGTGTGCTGGGAGCGATCGGACCGCAGAAAGGTGCGGCTGTCGTGGCGGCTTTGTCGGATCAACTCAAGACAGGTTCCGATATCGGACTTGCGCTGATCGGGCGGATTGCGCCGGGCTACCCGCTGTCGCAAGAGGTGGCTGTGCATGGTGCTTACGCGGTTGAAGACATCCCGCTTCTTGCCGCGCGCTATCAGATTACCCACTGGCTGATCCCCTCGATCTGGCCAGAGACCTTTTCCTACACTGTGCATGAATGTCTTGCCACGGGTCTGCCCACGCTCGCCTTTGACCTTGGCGCACAAGGAGAAGCCGTGCGCAAGGCCGCGAACGGGATTGTGTTGCCATGGCAGCCTGAGGCCGAGAGCCCACAGGCGCTGGCAAGGCTCGTGCGCGCCGCCCTGGACCCGGCGCCAACTGCAGACAGCCCGGGTGCATTGCGCGCGACCATCGGCGTGCGCGCGCCATAGGTGCGCTGACTTATCGGTGCGATGGTGTGGCCCGTGCTTGATTGGAAAAGCGCCCTCGGGCCGCGGCCCCCCCCCCCCCCCCCCCCCGCCCCCGGGGG
>SLDY01000151.1 GCA_007125005.1 Natronohydrobacter sp. | reverse complement strand
GCGCCTGCGGGGAAGACCACGGCGATTGTCGGGCCATCGGGGGCGGGAAAATCGACGGTCTTTGCGCTGCTCACGCGGCTTGCTGATGTGACCGAGGGCGCGGTTCTGATTGGCGGGCAGGACGTGCGGCAGATGGATCTGGCCGCGCTGCGGGGCATGTTTGCCGTAGTGAGTCAGGACACGGCGCTGTTTGATGAAAGCTTGCGCGACAATATCGTGATGGGCGCAGCCGATGTCTCGGAGGAGGCGCTGGCCGAGGCTGTGCGCGCCGCCCATGTTGATGATTTCCTGCCGCTTCTGCCCGATGGGCTTGCGACATTGGCGGGGCCGCGTGGCTCAAGCCTTTCAGGCGGGCAGCGCCAGCGCGTGGCGATTGCGCGGGCGCTTTTACGCGATGCGCCGATCCTTCTACTCGATGAGGCGACAAGCGCGCTTGATGCGAAATCCGAAGCCTTCGTGCAGGAGGCGCTAGAGCGCTTAGCCGAGGGCCGTACGACGCTGGTGATCGCGCATAGGCTCTCGACCGTGCGCAAGGCCGACCAGATCATCGTCATGGATCGCGGCCTTGTGATCGAGCAGGGCACACATGAAGATTTGCTGGCGCAAGGCGGGGCTTATGCGCGACTCTACGCGCTGCAATTCGGCGCGGAAGATCAGGCGAATTCGCCCTGAACGCACCAGCCATCGCGCTGTGGCGTATGAAACAGCCACAGCCGCGCGCCTCTGTCGGTCTGCACGCACCAGTAATCGCGCAAGCCAGAGCGCCATGCCGGATCATCGAGCCACCATTCCGGGCTGATCCGTTCGGGCCCTGTCGCGGTCACTACCTGCCACCACAGCCCCCGCCATCGGAAGCGGCACGGCACTGTGCGGCCTGTGGCTGCAATCGGTTCGGGGGGGAAGACCACCAGCGGGCGTGGTGCTGCAGCGGGCCAGCTGCGGGCGGGGCTGGAATAGGCAGCCGCAGCGATGTTGTAGGATTTTTCGGGAATATGGCTGTCGGCAGGCAGATAGCGCTGCACATTCTCGAAACCGATATGGTTACACAGCCGCGTCAGAAGATCGGCCAGATCATCCTGCGCTTGCGTGCCTGTGGTGGTGATCTGCTCGACTGGCAAAGCTTCGCTTGTGGCCGCGCTCAGCCGCATCCTGTCGATCCCGAAACCGGTATCCAGACCATCGAGGGCATGCCCGAAAAGCTGTGCCATCGCGGCGGGGTTACGCATCGCCCGTGCAAGACCGACCTCCAGCCGGATATCCTGCCCGTCGACGCGCGACAATTCCAGCAGCAAGCGGCGCGCGCCCAGTTCTGCCTGTTGCAGATGGCCGCATAACCGCTTCAATAGCCGCTCGAGTCCGGCCTCGATATCGCTGCGCAGCCCGATGGGCTCGGGCAGCGAGAGCCGCACGGCGCGTATCGGCGGTTCGGATATGGGGGCAACAGGCTCGCCCACCTGTCCCAGAGCCTGATCAAGGCGCAGCATCGGGCCCGCGCCGAACCGCCGCGCCAGGCTAGCACGCGGCACCTGTGTCAGATCGCGAATGATGCGCAGGCCCAGCCGCTCCAGCCCCTCAAGCGTGGCCTCCTCAAGCCGCAACGCGGCCAAAGGCAGCGGCAGGAGCGCGCGCGCCACTTTGCCCTCTGGCACCACTCCGCCCTGCCCATAGCGCGCCACGGCCCAGGCCGCGCCGCGCGTCTCGGCAATCGCGGCGCGCGCCTCGAATCCCATACGCGCGAGCCGCGCGCCCAGATCCGCCAGCAAGGCGTCCTCGCCGCCTGCCAGATGCGCAGCGCCCGTGATGTCGAGCACCAACCCGTCAGGGCCATCGCAGGCGATCCATGGGCAATAGCGCAGCGCCCAGCGGCGCAACGCGGCCAGCGCCTGCGCTTCAGTCAGCGGATCGGCGGGGCGGGTCAGCAGATCAGGGCAAAGTGCGCGCGCATCGGCCAACGCCATGCCACGCTCAAGCCCCCGCGCCTCGGCCGCGGGGTTGAGGCAGACCAGCCGATCGGCCCCGCGCAGGCGCGCTGTCAGCGCGAAGGCCCCGGCCACTGGCTTATGGCGCAGCGCATTGCTGGAGGCGAAACGGGGAAGTGCGAGCGAGAGGATGCGGCGGGGCATGACAGATCATTTGTTCACTATATGTTCTAGTTAATTCGCGCCGCAGCAGGAGTCGAGTCTCGCGCCTTGCAGATTGCAAATCGCCCCGCGCTGCCGCATAAGGCGCGACGAAGGATGTGAAGGTGGCGCGATGAATTACCTCGAATTCGAAAAACCGCTGGCCGAGATCGAAGGCAAGGCGGCAGAACTGCGCGCGATGGGCGCGGCCAACCCGGATATGGATGTCGAGAAAGAGGCCGCCGCGCTGGATGTGAAGGCGCAGAAGCTGCTGGACGATCTCTATCGCAACCTCACGCCCTGGCGCAAATGTCAGGTCGCGCGCCATCCCGACCGCCCGCATTGCCGCGCCTATATCGAAGCGCTGTTTGACGAATTCACGCCGCTCGCAGGCGATCGCGGTTTTGCCGAGGATGAGGCGGTGATCGGGGGGCTGGGGCGGCTGAAAGACCGGCCTATGGTCGTGATCGGGCAGGAGAAGGGGCATGATACGCAATCGCGCCTGCGGCGTAATTTCGGCATGGCGCGGCCCGAAGGCTACCGCAAGGCCATCCGGCTGATGGAGCTGGCCGAACGTTTTGGCCTGCCGGTGATAACACTGGTCGATACGCCGGGTGCCTATCCGGGCAAGGGCGCGGAAGAACGCGGGCAGGCAGAGGCGATTGCGCGTGCCACGCAGAAATGCCTCTCGCTTGGTGTGCCGCTGGTGTCGGTCATCATCGGCGAGGGCGGCTCGGGCGGGGCGGTGGCCTTTGCCTCTGCCAATCGCGTGGCGATGCTGGAGCATTCGGTCTATTCGGTGATCTCGCCCGAGGGCTGCGCCTCGATCCTGTGGAAGGATGCCGAGAAGATGCGCGAGGCCGCCGAGGCACTACGCCTGACCGCGCAGGATCTCAAGAAGCTTGATGTGATCGACCGCATCATCCCCGAGCCACTGGGCGGCGCGCAGCGCGACCCGCAGGTTATGATCAAGGCCGTGGGCGCGGCCTTGCGTGCCATGCTCAAGGAGCTTGACGGCAAATCGCCCGAGGCGCTGCGCAAGGACCGGCGGCAGAAATTCCTCGCGATGGGCTCGAAAGGGCTGGCGGCCTAACCTTCCACGCGCGTCAGCTCGGCCACTTGCAGGCAGGTTTCGCGGATGCGGTGCAGCAGGTTCAGCCGGTTGCGCCGGACGATCTGATTGTCGGTATTGATCTGCACAGCCTCGAAAAACGCATCAATCGGCGCGCGCAGGGCGGCCATCGCGGCCATGGCTTGTGCGAAATCTTCCTTGGCCATGGCAGGCGCAATGGTGGCTTCGGCGTGGTCGAGCGCCGCGAAGAGGGCGGTTTCCTCCGGCGTCTCGGCCAGTTTCGGATCGGGACCGAAGGAGTATTCGACGCCGTCTTTCGCTTCGGCCTGTGTCAGGATGTTGTTCGCGCGCTTGAAGCCTTGCAGCAGGTTGCCGCCATTATCAGTCTTGAGGAAGTCACTCAGCGCCTCGGCGCGTTTGACCAGAAGCGTGAGGTCGTCATTGCCGGGCATGGCGAGGCAAGCGTCGATCACGTCATGGCGGATGCCCTGGTCGCGGAGATGGACCTTGAGGCGGTCGTGGAAGAAGACTACTAGCTTTGGCGTCTCATTATCTTCGAATCTAGAGAGTATTTCGTCCTCTGTTCCGCTAAGGAACCCTTCTAGCGATGCCAGTTGTTTTACGATTTCGTCTTTGCTCTCGTGCTCAATGAAAGCTTCACTCAGAAGCCGCTGTTTCTCGGCCTGCTTCGATCTTAGAAATGTAATGACGCAGCGCAGGAATGGGCGCTGCATCAAGGTCAGTAGTGATACTCTAACCCCATTCCCCAACACCAACCGAATAACCCCCAGCGCCGCCCGTCGCAGCGCATAGGGGTCT
Organism: Natronohydrobacter sp.; assembly: GCA_007125005.1. Taxonomy (GTDB): domain Bacteria; phylum Pseudomonadota; class Alphaproteobacteria; order Rhodobacterales; family Rhodobacteraceae; genus Roseinatronobacter. Next base: position 27,899 of record SLDY01000151.1, on the reverse strand, counting down.
TTCGAGCCGGTAGGCTTCTCGTCAATCGCCCAGAACCCGGTCAGCGTGTCGATCTTGTCGGCCAGCGCCACGGCCACCGAGACAGGCGATGAGGGCACCGAATCCGACGGGCCGAGAGGCTGGTAATGCTCCACACAAGCCCGCGCCACCTCTTCCGGCAGCCCCGCTTCGCGTGCGTAATAGCTGCCCATCAGCCCCTGCAATTCGGGGAACTCGCCCACCATCTCGGAGCGCAGATCGGCCTTGGCCACCCGCGCGGCCTCCGCCGCCAGATCGGGCTTTGCACCGACCAGCGGCGCGATCTCGCGGGCCAGCGCGGCGATGCGTTCCACGCGGTCGGCCTGGCTGCCGAGCTTGTTGTGGAATGTCACATTCTCAAGCCCCGCGCCCATGCCCTCCAAACCAACCGATTTGACGACGCGCAGATCGTTCTCCCAGAAAAACCGGGCATCGGAGAGCCTTGCGGCCAGAACCTTCTGATTGCCAGCAAGGATCGTGGCACCGTGATCGGCAGTTTCGCGGTTGGCGACTGTCATAAAACCCACAATCTGCCCCGATTTCGGATCGCGCGCAGAAAAGAATTTCTGATGCTCGCGCATGCTGGTCTGGAGCACTTCCGGCGGCAGGCCAAGGAACTCTTCGCCGATCCGCCCCATCAGCACGACCGGCCATTCCACCAGCCCCGCGACCTCGGTCAGCAAGCCTTTGTCCTCAACCAGCTCCAGACCTTGCGCGAAGGCCATATGGCTTGCCTCGTTCCAGATATGCTCGGCGCGCTCAAGGGGGTCGAGAATGACATAGGCGCGCTTGAGTTTGGCCGCGTAGTCCTCGAACCCCGAGACCGCAAAGGCGCCAGGCGCCATGAAACGATGCCCGCGCGTGGTGTCGCCTGCGGTGATGCCATCGACCGAAAGCGGCACGATCTCGGCCCCGGCCTCTGTTGACAGGATGCACAGGATCGCGTGCAGCGGGCGCACCCAGCGCAAGCCGCCATCGCCCCAGCGCATGGATTTCGGCCACGGGAAATTGCGGATGGTTTTTTCCAGCACTTCCGACACGATGGCAGGTGCGGCGCGGCCCTCGGTCACGACAGTTGCGATATAGACTTGCCCCTTCTTGTCGTCGCGGATCTCAAGATCGGCCATGCTCAGACCCGTCGAGCGCAAGAATCCCTCTATGGCTTTTTCGGGCGCGCCGACCTTAGGGCCACGGCGTTCCTCGCGCAGTGTGGGCGAGTGCTCGGTGAGACCCTGCACTGCCAGCGCGAGCCTGCGCGGTGTGGCGAAAGCTTGCGCCTCGGCATAGGTCAGCCCCGCCTCGACCAGACCATCGGTCATCATGCGCTTGAGCGCATCGCAAGCGCCTGCCTGCATGCGCGCCGGGATTTCCTCGGAGAAAAGCTCGATCAGAAGGTCAGCCATGAGAGCCTCAGCTTTCGGGGGGGGGAGGGCAGCCGGGCGGCACCGGGTCGCCGTCGAAATGTGCAGTGCCGCAAGGGTTGATCTGTTGCCATGCATAGCCGCGCCCGTCCATCAGGATGACAACGCGGTCAATGCCGTAGCGGATATTCGACACACCCATCACGGCCTGCGCGCGGCCATCATTCAACGCTGCAGTCAGCGCGCCGGCATCGAAACAGTCGAACCAATGCGGCGCAATCAGGGGCGTTGCGCCAGTATAGGGTGTGAACTGGTCGGGATTTGCGTCGATCTCGAAACAGGCACGGTAGCGAATGGGTGAGCTGTCGGAATCGATACCGCGGAAGTCTGTAACCGCGAAATCCTGCGCGGCCAGCGCACCGATAGGGGTCAGTGCAACATGGCTCTGCTCCGGCAGCCGGTCATAGAGGCCATAGACCTGCAGATAATAAGCCCCGCCACCCGCCAGAGCCGTCGCGCCAAGAAGCAAAATGACAAGAACGCGCCCCATCAGGTTGTCGCCCCGCCTGCCTCGGTCTGCACAAAGGCATCGGCGCAGAGTTTGGCCAGGGCGCGCACGCGACCGATATAGGCTTGCCGTTCCGTCACAGAGATCACGCCGCGCGCATCAAGCAGGTTGAAGAGATGCGAAGCCTTGATGCATTGATCATAGGCCGGATGCGCCATGATGTTGGCGCGCCCTCCGAATTTCGGATCCGTCGCGTCGAAGCTCAGCAGGCGCTGGCATTCGGCCTCTGCATCCTTGAAATGCTGGAACAGCTTTTCTGTATCGGCCCCGTCGAAATTATGCCGCGAATATTCCTGCTCGGTCTGGCGGAACACTTCGCCATAGGACAGCGGAATCCGCGCATCGGGTGCGTTGAAGGGCATGTTCATGACATGATCAACACCCAGCACATACATGGCCAGACGTTCAAGCCCATAGGTCAGCTCGCCCGAAACAGGGCGGCAATCATGCCCGCCGACTTGCTGGAAGTAAGTGAATTGCGACACTTCCATCCCGTCGCACCAGACTTCCCAGCCCAGACCCCAGGCACCGAGGGTGGGAGATTCCCAGTCATCCTCGACAAAGCGGATGTCATGCAGGGTGTCATCAATTCCGATAGCGCGCAGGCTGCCCAGATACAATTCCTGCAGATCAGGGGGTGAGGGTTTGATGATCACCTGATACTGATAGTAATGCTGGAGGCGGTTTGGATTTTCGCCGTAGCGCCCATCCGTGGGACGGCGTGAAGGCTGGACATAGGCCGCAGCCCATGCCTTCGTGCCGAGCGCGCGCAGGGTTGTGGCCGGGTGAAAGGTGCCTGCACCCACTTCCATGTCATAGGGTTGCAGGATCGCGCAGCCCTTTTCGGCCCAGTAGTTTTGCAGTCGCAGGATGATTTCTTGAAAGCACTGGGGCTTTTGTGATGTGGAATCAGTGCGCTCGTGCATGGCGGCCCCTTGTCTTGCGCGCGGTTTCTCGTAAGCTGCGCCTCAATAGGCAAGCTCATGCTGAGGGTCAACGGACAAAGCCTAAAGATACCAAAGCATCGATGGATAGTTATTTCAGAAAGGAAATGGACAGGATGGGATTGATGAAGTGCCGCAACGCATTCTGGGCAACGACAGTATCTGTCGCAGCCGTTCTGATGACAAACGCGGCACTTGCGCAAGAACAGCGCTGGGTGCAGATCGAAGCCTATCGAGACCTTGACGAAGCGCTTGCACGAGCCCGCACGCTTGACGCGCAACTTGGCAATGTGAGCGGCTTCAGGTTGCCGAGCGATTGGTTCGCCTTGAGCATAGGCCCGTTTGAAAGCGAGGCAGACGCATTTTCGGTGCGCCGTCAATTGCGTGGAGAGCGCGCGATCCCCGCAGATGCCTTTGTGAGCAATGGCGCAGACTATCTGGCGCAAATTTTCCCCGAAGATGGTGTTGCAGTGCTGCCAGTGGCGCCGATGGAGAACGCTGATTTGGCAATGTTGGAAGATTCAGCTTCCGAACTGGCTATGGCTGAATCAGAACCAGACCCAGAACCACAGCCGGAGCCTGAGCCTGAGCCAGAGGAGACTTTGCGCGAGGCACAGGCGTCAGAGCGTGCCCTCAGCCGCGATGAGCGCGCCGAGTTGCAGACGGCACTTCAATGGTTTGGGTTCTACACTATGGCGATCGATGCCGCTTTCGGCCCCGGAACGCGCCGCTCCATGAGTGCGTGGCAGGAAGATCGTGGTCATGAGCCAACAGGCGTCCTGACAACCCGCCAGCGCGCCGAATTGTTGGAGAGTTACGAGGCTGAACTGGCCGAGCTTGGTATGCAAAGGATGCGCGACGAGCAGGCCGGGATCGAGATTGACCTGCCCATGGCGATGATAACCTTTGATCGCCACGAAACGCCTTTCGCGCATTTCAAGTCGCGAGATGACAGTGGTGTGGAAGTGCTTCTGATAAGTCAGTCGGGCACACAGGCAACGCTGTTCGGGCTTTACGAGATCATGCAGACGCTGGAGATTGTTCCACTGGAGGGGCAGCGCGAGCGCCGGCAAAATTCGTTTCTGCTCACCGGGCAGAATGAAAATCTGCGCTCCCATACCTTCGCGGAATTCCGCAATGGCGAGGTCAAAGGCTACACGCTGATATGGACACCTGAGCGTGATGAACAGATGGAACGTGTGTTGCCGATGATGGAGGCGAGTTTCAGCACCTTCAGCGGTACACTTCCCGAAAGTGCCGGGCAGGCGAGCACCGTGCAGCGCGCCGCGCTGATGGCAGGGTTGGCCGTGCGTCGGCCGGAATTTTCCCGCTCCGGCTTTTATATCGATGCGACTGGTACAGTTCTGACAACGGCGGCTGCAGTTTCGGGATGCGGCCGCGTCACCATCGACGAGGCTTATAATGCAAGCGTCGTTGCGCTTGATGAAGAGCTCGGCCTTGCAGTGCTCAAACCTGAAACTCCGCTTGTTCCGCTTGCATTTGCTCAGTTTTACGAGCGTGATGCCGCCCTTGGAGTGGAGGTCCGGATTTCGGGCTTCTCTTTTGAGGACGTGATGGCCCGGCCTGTGCTGACCTTCGGAACAGTGGCGGATTTGCAGGGTCTCAACGGCGAAGGTGACCGTATCCGCTTGACCGCCGATGTCCGGCAGGGCGATCTTGGCGGGCCGGTATTTGGCCCGAATGGTGCTGTGATCGGACTTCTCTCTGGTCAACCAAAAGAGTCTGGGCGTATCTTGCCATCCGATGTGAATTTCGCTGTCAGCTCCGCTGCGATACGTACATTCCTCAGTTCTGCGAATGTTTCCAGTGGCACGTTGCGCGATGATGTTGCCGTGACGCCCGAAGTGCTGACGCGTGTTGCAGGGGATTTGACGGTTTTGGTGTCCTGCTGGAACTGAAATTGTTGCAGGCGGGCGACGCTAACATTTTCTTGAGTTTCCAGAGCAGCCGCCTATGCTGCGCTGCAGCTTGAGAGAGTGCCAGATGCCCAAATACCTGACCCTTACCGACTATGCGCAGATCACCGGCTCTGCGCCGATCAAGCGCCAGACGCATGGCTGGCGCGCAAAATGCCTGCAGCGCCTTGTCCGGTTGGAGATGCCTGTGCCGCTGACGATTGCACTGTCATTCGCGGCGGTGCGCGAGATTGCGACCGGTGCTCAGATGAATTTGCGCCACTTGCTGAGCCATTTTCCGCAAGCCCAGTTGTTATCGGTACGGCCATCTGCGGAATACCCGGAATGGGGCGGGCCTGCCGCGATTCTCAATATCGGGATCAATGATGACAAACACGCCGAGATCGCGGAGATCTATGGCGAGCCAGTCGCAACGCGCATGTATCTGCATTTTGTACAGGCCTACGCGGCCCATGTCGCGCATCTTGACCCGGATATGTTCGATGCTCCCGAACCCAGCTTGCCCGCGTTGCAGGCTGCCTTGCGTGATTACGAATCCGAGATGGAAGAACCCTTCCCGCAATCACCAGTTCAGCAGCTTGCCGATGTATTGAGGTCGATGGCGCGTGCATGGGAAGGCACGTCTGCACGATTGCTCCGGCAGGCCAAAGGCGCGCCTGTTGATGCCGGGCTAGGGCTTGTGGTGCAAGCAATGGCTGGGGGCGTGGGCGCAGGTGAAAGCGGGGCCGGGCTGATCCGATTTATCGATGCAGATACCGGCGCGCCGCAGGTGACTGGTCGCTTCAAATCCTATGGTCTGCATGGGCTCGAAGCGATGGGTGACGATGCAGATGTGCTTTATCTCACGCGCGACAAGCGTGGGCCTTCGCTGGAAGAGCGCTGCCCCGAGGCATTTTCCGAGTTGTTGCGCCATGGCGATTTTGCCCGCAAGCGCCTGCGTGAAGAGATGGAGATCGAATTCACGCTCGACGATGGCAAGCTTTGGGTGCTTGATGCAGTGACTGTTCAGCGTTCGTCGCGCGCATCTGTGCGCGTTGCGGTCGATCTGGCGAATGACGGTATCATCGAACGTGATGAAGCGCTGATGCGTATCGCGCCCAAGGCGCTGAGTGAGTTGCTTCACAGGCAGGTAAACCCGCGCAAGCGCTCAGAGGTCTTTGTGAGCGGGATAGCCGCGAGCCCCGGCGCAGCGATCGGGCGGATTGTGTTTTCTTCAAGTGCCGCGCAAGCACTTGCTGCCCGTGATGAGCCTTGCATCCTTATCCGCCGGGAAACAACACCGGAAGACATCCGCGGAATGCATGCAGCGAAAGCAGTCGTTACCGAACGGGGTGGTATGACTAGCCATGCTGCGGTGATTGGGCGCGGGCTTGGCGTGCCCTGCGTCGTCGGGGCGTCTCGGATGCAGATCGATGAGCGTCGCAAGACCGTCCGCGCGGGCGATTATGTCTTCTCCGAGGGAGATATGCTGACAGTAGATGGCACCAATGGTCTGGTTTTGGTCGGCGAGGTCGCCCTGCTCGAGCCCGCGCTTGATGACCGGTTCGTGACATTGCTGGACTGGGCCGATGCGCGGCGCGACATCGATATCCGTGCAAATGCCGACACACCATCAGATGCACGCATCGCGCGCGAATTCAGGGCGCAGGGCATTGGATTATGCCGCACGGAGCATATGTTCTTTGAGGATGATCGTCTGACATTGATGCGCGAGATGATCTTTGCCGACACTCCGGAAGACCGCTCGGATGCATTGGGCCGGTTGCTTCCGATGCAGCGCGCAGATTTCATCGAACTGTTCGAGATCATGCAGGGTCAACCGGTCTGCATTCGTCTGTTCGACCCCCCGTTGCACGAATTTCTGCCACACTCGAAGGAAGGTCTGCGGTTTTTGGCTGATGCTTTGAACAAACCGCTCTCCGAGATCATGCGCAGAGCAGATGCGTTGTCAGAATTCAATCCGATGCTTGGAATGCGTGGTGTGCGTCTTGGCGTCACGATCCCAGAGATTTACGAAATGCAGGTGCGCGCGATTTTTGAGGCCACCGTTGAATTGACGCGCCGCGAAACGCCCGTGACGCCCGAGATCATGATCCCGCTTGTTTCGGCGATGCGCGAAGTAGAACTTGTCAAGTCGCGTATCGATGCCATTGCAGCGGCCGTGCGCTCACGGCTTGGCCATGATTTCGATTATCGGATCGGTGTCATGGTCGAAACCCCGCGTGCTGCATTGCGCTCTGGCGACATCGCCTTGCATGCTGCGTTTCTGTCATTCGGCACCAATGACCTGACGCAGATGACATATGGCCTGTCGCGCGATGACGCAGGGCGGTTCATGTCGGACTATGTCCAGCAACAGGTTTTTCACGAAGACCCGTTCCACACGCTCGATCTTGACGGTGTTGGCGAGTTGCTGACGCTCGGGGCCACGCGCGGGCGCAAGGCGAGGCCCGACATTACGCTTTCGATCTGCGGCGAGCACGGTGGCAACCCCGACTCGATTCGATTTTGTCGTGATCTTGGGTTTGACTATGTTTCCTGTTCACCGTTTCGTGTGCCTGTCGCAAGGCTCGCTGCCGCTCAATTGGTCATTGAAGAAGAAAACTGAGCGCTGAATTCGTTGTGTTTTTCTGAACATGTTAGGCAGCATTCTACTGCTAAGTGATGGGTTCTTCCCGAATTCTGGACCTTTATCGGCTTTTCTGATATCCACCGCTTGTTCAGTGACGAGAAAGTGATGGGACACTGGCGCAATTTTGCTGCGCCGAGACAACGAAATGATTGGATTAAGCAGAACATCGGCGGCATCGTCGAGTTGTCAGGAAGAATTTTGCGTCAGCCCATCGGGGCGACGTGGATCGACAGGGAATCGTCGTTCCGCAGCCCGCAAACGGGTAACTTTTTCTGCTGTCTGTGCGCTTGGGATCATGCTTGCCCTGCCCAGTGTCGGTTCGCGTGTCGAAGACAGCACGTTAACAGAAGATCTTCGCGGAAAACTTGTCCAGGCATCCCTGCAATATTCCAACCCCCTCAGGCGTAACTCTCTTCAAACCACTGAGCCTGCACCAGCCGAAATCCGACTGGCCAGTCTGAATGTGGAGCAAGGCATAAGCTTCTCGATAGAACATTTCGGTTTGCCAAATCCGAAAGAACCACCAGCTGCTGAGATGACAGTTGCGGAAGAGCTTGAGCCTGATGTTCGAACCGCCCCGGAGCTTCTGGTATCACTGCGGCCTGTTACGCGTTCAATTGACGTCGACGTCGTTGGCGATAAAGTGTCGCCGTCCCTTTCCACACATGGCGTGGGTGTAATGCCGATCACTCCGATCGAAACACTGGCGCCACTTGCGTCAACGCGCCCCGAGAGCCGTCCGGCAGGGTTGGAACGGCGTGTCGTGCAATATAGCCGCAACTGGTTGCGCCATGTTTCTACGCGTCCACTCAATGAGCAGGAAAGCTGTCTGGCCACGGCCATCTATCATGAGGCGCGCGGCGAGAGCATTCGCGGTCAGTTCGCTGTTGCCGAGGTCATCCTTAACCGCGTGGACTCGCGCAGATTTCCCAACTCGATTTGTGGTGTTGTGTATCAGGGCGTGCAGCAGGGGCGTCGGGGTGGATGCCAGTTCAGTTTTGCCTGTGATGGCAATTCCGAGGCTATGCCGAACCGCTCCGCCGCACGGACCGCGCAGCGTATCGCTCAGGTTATGTCAGACGGGGCGCATCGGGGCCTGACTCAGGGGGCGCTCTATTTTCATACAACAGCTGTGAATCCCAGTTGGGCGACCCGCTTTACCCAGACCACGCATATCGGCGCACATCTCTTTTATCGCGGATGATTGCGGCTGGTGACGTCGCAACTTACCTTGCAAATGGCGTGAATTGTCATTGTGTTGGCCGGCATTGGCGCTAGACAGGGGCCAAGCTGTTGCGAGAAATTGCCGATGACAACTGATATCAGACTGGCTTTCGCCCATCCCGAAGCGCGTGCCGAAGCCTCGGCCCCTGCTGATCCGCGTGATCGGATAAGTCTGCGCGATCATGTGGTAGAGGTTGAGATCGGTGCCTTTCAGGCAGAGCGCGGGCATCGCCAACGCGTTCGCTTCAATATCGTTGTAGAGGTGCGCCCGCATCCGGCGCCGCTTGAGGACGATGTCGATCGCATTCTCTCTTATGATCGGATCACGGAAGCCATCGCGCTGGAGTTGGCGGACGAACGCATAAACCTTTTGGAAACACTTGCCGAACGTATCGCGGAACGCATCCTGCATGAGCCTCAGGCGATGCGTGTTTTTGTCCGGGTCGAAAAACTAGATCGTGGCCCCGGCGCGTTGGGGGTTGAGATCGTGCGCACCCGTGCGGCTCAGCCCGTGCGCGCCGTCGATGCCGCAGGTGAGGAGACAGCGGTGCATCCTCTGGTCGTCTTCCTCGACAATACGCTGATCGATGCGCCTGATCTTGCAGCACGTCTGGATGCACTGCAGGCAGAGGGGCTGCCCGTTATCCTGTGTGTCGGCATGCCGCCCGGACCTGTGGCGGAAACGGGGCATCGTGCTGTTCAGCGCCGCATTGATCTTCTTGCCATCGAGCAGAATGCCTGGAGGCTGGCTGCGCGTGATCCGCGCTGTGTGGTCGTGGCGAGCCGGACAGAAATGGACTGGGCGATGAAGCAGGGACAAATGATTGTTTGGGCACCCTCGAAGCTTGTGCTCGATTCGACCGACAGCCCCGATGGCTCGGCGCGTGATGGCGTCGCTTTGGCGCGCTGGCTGACAGAGCATGTGGCTGCTGCAAGGATGCTTCTGCCCGAAGGCGTCGAGGCCCCGCCCGGCAGCCATGTGCCGCAGGGGCGTTTGCCGCGCTGAGGCTTGCAAGCACTGAGCCCTTTCGGCAAAGAGCGCGGATGATATATCGACTGCCTCTCTTGCGCGCCGCTGCGCTCGCCCCGCCCGATATGCCCGCCCTTCGCGGACAACGCGCCTTGCGCATTTACGCCATTCAGGAACTCACGCGCACGTCCCCGCCGCGTGTGCGGGCTTTCGATCCTGCGATGGACGCCAATCTGACGATGCCTTTGCCACCGTGCTGCGGGCTCTCGCTGGAGCGGCCGGTCATCATGGGCATCCTCAATGTCACGCCTGACAGTTTCTCGGACGGTGGCAGGTTCGCGTCGCAGGAGCACGCATTCCTTCAAGCGCGGGCAATGGTGGCGGCAGGCGCGGGAATCATTGATATCGGCGGTGAATCCACGCGCCCTGGCGCCGAAGAGGTCCCTATCGCCGAGGAGATCGCGCGAACCGCACCGCTAATTCGGGCCTTGCGCGATGAGGGGATTACCACGCCCATCTCGATCGATACCCGCAAGGCCGCTGTTGCGGCAGCGGCGCTGGCGGCAGGCGCAGATATTGTGAATGATGTGTCAGCCCTGACATGGGACCGTGAACTGGCGCATGTCGTGGCTGAAGCAGGCGTTCCGCTATGCGTGATGCATGCGCAGGGTACCCCGCAAACCATGCAGAAAAACCCACAATATGAGAATGTTAGTCTGGATGTGCGCGACTGGCTGGAAGCCGCGATAGGCCGGGCAGAAGCCGCTGGAATCGCGCGCGCGAAGCTGATCGTCGATCCAGGAATAGGGTTTGGCAAGACCCTCGCGCATAATCTCGCCTTACTAAACACACTGGGGCTCGCGCATGAAACGGGTTGTGCTATTCTGTTGGGGGCGTCCCGCAAACGTTTCATTGGCACGCTCAGCGGAGTCGAGGAAGCGGGCCTTCGGATGGCAGGCTCGCTTGCGGTGGCGCTTCATGGAGCCGCTCAGGGGGCGCAGATCCTGCGGGTGCATGACGTGGAAGAGACAAGACAGGCGCTGGCCCTTTGGCAGGCGCTCAACGAAGCGGATAATGGGGTGCAGGCATGACTCGCAAGCTTTTCGGCACAGACGGTGTGCGCGGTACAGCGAACAGCTATCCGATGACAGCCGAGATGGCGTTGAAGCTGGGCGCGGCCTCTGGGCGGCATTTTCGGCGCGATGGCAGCAATGGCCACCGCGTGGTGATCGGAAAGGATACCCGCCTTTCAGGTTACATGATCGAGACCGCACTGACCGCAGGATTAACCAGCACCGGGATGAATGTGCTGCTGCTGGGGCCAGTACCTACGCCAGCAGTGGGTTTTCTGACCCGCTCGATGCGCGCTGATCTTGGCATCATGATCTCGGCCAGCCACAATGCTCATCAGGACAATGGCATCAAGTTCTTCGGGCCCGACGGCTTCAAGCTGTCAGATGATGATGAGGCCGCGATCGAGGAGATGCTTGAGAGTGAGATATCGCTGGCGCAACCAGCCAATATCGGCCGCGCGAAGCGGATCGAGGATGCCAGCGGGCGCTATGTGGAATATGCCAAAACGACACTTGCGCGCGGCACACAGCTCAATGGGTTGCGGATCGTGCTCGATTGCGCAAATGGCGCGGCGCATCGCGTGGCGCCACAGCTTTTGTGGGAATTGGGCGCAGATGTCATTCCCATCGGCACCAGCCCCAATGGACTGAACATCAACCTTGATTGCGGGTCTACGTATCCGCGTAACTGTGCGGCCAAGGTGCTCGAAACCGGCGCAGATCTGGGTATTTCGCTGGATGGAGATGCGGATCGCGTGATCCTGATCGACGAGCGCGGCCAGATCGCCGATGGTGATCAGATCATGGCGCTCTTCGCGCGCCGCTGGGCCGAGGCTGATCGCTTGCACGGTGGGGTGCTTGTGGCAACGGTCATGTCCAATCTGGGGCTTGAGCATTTCCTGCAGGCGCATGGGCTGCGCATGGAACGCACCTCGGTCGGCGACCGCTATGTGGTCGAGCGGATGCGGCAGGGGGGCTGGAACCTCGGTGGCGAGCAATCAGGACATATCGTGATGACCGATTACGCGACCACGGGCGACGGGCTGATCGCGGCATTGCAGTTTCTTGCAGCCATGGTCGAAACCGGCAAGCCTGCCTCGATTCTGGCGCGTAATTTCGAGCCTGTACCGCAGCTTTTGAAAAACCTGCGCTATGCGCCCGGGGTCGATCTGCTCTCGAAGGCTGAAGTACAGGCCGCGATTGTGGACGGTGAGGCGCGGCTCAATGGCCGTGGGCGGCTCCTGATCCGCAAATCAGGCACCGAACCGCTGGTTCGCGTCATGGCCGAATGCGAGGATGAGGGGCTCTTGTCCGAAGTCGTGAACGGCATTATCGCCGAAATGGAAGCCGTGGCCTGAGAGTGACATCGCGCCCAATCGGGGCGCGATGCTGTTGGATTTCAATCCTTGCGGCTCAGGCCGGAGCCATGCCCTCGCATCCCGCCGGACACCTCTTCCGTGGCTTCATCAGAGAGAGCTTCGGGCAGGATCAGGTTGAGCACGATCGCGATGGCAGCAGCTGGCAGGATGCCCGAAGTGAGCAGCACGCGGGGTGTGTCGGGCAGGTGCTGCAATGCCGTGGGCTCCAGTTGCAGCCCGAGGCCCAGCGATAATGCAATCGCGAAGATCACCATGTTGCGCCGGTTCCAATGCACATCCGAGAGCATGGAAATCCCTGCTGCCACGACCATGCCGAACATCACGATGACACCGCCGCCCAGCACTTCGATGGGTACAGTCGAGATCACCGCACCGACCTTTGGAAAGAGCCCCGCAAGGATAAGGAAGATCGCGCCGATGGTCACGACATGGCGGCTCATCACTCCGGTCATCGCAATGAGGCCGACGTTCTGGCTAAAGCTTGTATTCGGAAGCGCTCCGAACAGTCCCGAGACAGCCGTGCCCAGACCATCTGCGAAGGTCGCACCGCGGATCTCGTTCTCGGTTGCCTCGCGCCCGGCCCCGCCCTTGGTGATCCCCGAGACATCGCCGACGGTCTCGACCGCCGAGACAAAGGCCATCGCGCAAAAGCCGATCACGGCGGCGGCGGTGAATTCTAGCCCGAAATGTAGCGGGTTGGGCAGGGCGAAAGGGGCTGCCGTGCCGATGGCCCCGAAGCTGACCATGCCAAGTGTCCAGGCAAAGCCATAGCCTGCGATCAACCCCAGCAGCACTGCTGAAACCGAGAGCATCCCGCGCGCAAAGAATTTCAGTCCTAGCGTGACAAGGATCACGACGAGCGCCACGGACCAGCTTTGCATATTGCCAAAACGATCGGTGCCCATTGCCGGTACGCCACCGGCGGCATATTGCACACCCACGCGCACCAGGGCGAGGCCGATCATCAACACGACAAGCCCCGTGACCAGCGGCGGCAGGGCAAAGCGGATACGCCCTATCACTGTTCCCAAGGCGGCATGAAAAAGCCCGCCTACGAGAATGCCCCCCATGACCGCGGCCATGGCATCTACCCCTTTGCCCGCGACCAGCGGGATCATGATCGGGATGAAAGCGAAGGATGTGCCCTGCACGATGGGCAGCCGAGCGCCGACCGGGCCGAAGGTGATGGTTTGCAGAAGTGTCGCCACGCCTGCGAAGAACATCGACATCTGCAGCATGTAGATCAGGTTCGGGAAGTCCGGCGAACCAGAGCCGAAACCGAACCCCGCAGCCCCCGCAACGATGATGGCAGGTGTCACGTTCGAGACAAACATCGCCAGCACATGCTGCACCCCGAGCGGGATCGCCTTGTAGAGTGGGGGTGTGTAATCTGGATCGCGGAGCTGCGCGGGGGTTCCAAGGGATGAATCGATCAAGCTTTTGTCCTCCTTCAGACATGCGGGAGTTGGCGCCCAGAGGCGGTATGCACTCGTGGCACCGGGGTTGCGCGGGGTGTCCTCCTCACACCGTTCCGCGCACCTCCCATGGGGTTGAAAACCAGTATTCCTCAAGATTCGGCGTCGCCCCGATCCGATCGATCACGGCAAAACGCCCCGGATGGCTGAGAGGGGTGAGCACCCCATGCCAGATATTGCGATGAAAATTGATCCCCTGTGTGCCGTTGGTGACAAAGGCTTGTGGGGTGTCTGGGGTGCCGTTCAGATCCAGCGCGACAATGACCAGAAACGGCCGTTCATGCATCGGAATGAAAGCCTGACTGCCTTCTGGGTGCCGCTCTACCATCTCCAGCCGGTAGGGTATTGCGCGGGGCTGCGCGTCGAATAACGAGATACCTGCGCGCCCCCCGAGGCCGAAATCGAGACGCGCGCGGTCATGAAAGCGACCGCAGAGGCCATGATTGATCAGCTTGTCAGGCGTGCCCGCGACCTCAAGCACATCGCCGAAAGGGGCAAAGGCTTGCGCGGTCAGGGGGCTGGGGGTGATCGAGGGCATCTGCGAGGCCTTTGGCTGTGGCGAGGGGGTGTGTTGAGTATTTTTGGCAAGATGAAGTTGCTAGGGGAGCATGTCTTTCAGACGCAATTCGGCAATCCGCTCGACCTGCGCGCAGGCGGTTGTGAATTCGGTCGCACTGTCATTGTCGATGCGGGTCTGGAAGGCGGCGAGGATCGACGCCTTGGTGTTGTCGCGCACAGCAATGATGAAGGGAAAGCCGTGTTTGGCAACATAGGCGGCATTGAGCTGCTGGAAGCTGGCGCGTTCTTCGTCGGTAAGCGAATCGAGCCCGGCGCTGGCCTGTTCCTGCGTGGACTCGAGCGTGAGCCGCTTTGCAGCGGCAAGTTTTCCCGCGAGATCGGGATGCGCGCGCAAAACGCCCATGCGTTCATCGTCGCTGGCGCTGCGAAAGGCGCGGGCAAGCGCATTGGCAAGGCCACTCGCGCTGTCATGGGCCGGCCCAAGTTCCAGCGCATGGGCGCGCTCGGCGACCCAAGGGGAATGCTCATAAATACTGCCGAACCGCGCCACGAAACGCGCATGATCCAGTGTTGAGGGGCGCTCGCGGCGTTTGTGGGGGTGGGTCACGGCCCAATGGCGGGCGATGTCGATGCGGCGGGCGAACCAGACGCCCTCATGCGCCTGCGCATGATCGAGAAAACGCATCAGCCCCGCGAGCTTGCCGGGCCGCCCGATTAGGCGGCAATGCAGTCCGATGGAGAGCATTCTCGGTGAGCCTGATTGCCCCTCCGCATAGAGCAGATCGAAGGAGTCCTTGAGATAGCTCTCGAAATCACCACCCGTCACCCAGCCGGGGGCGGTTGCGAAGCGCATATCATTGGCCTCTAACGTATAGGGTAGGATGAGCTGGTCGCGGTCGCCAAATTCAATCCAATGTGGCAGATCATCGTCATAGGTGTCGGAGATCCAATCGAACTGGCCCGTTTCGGCCGCAAGCCGGACCGTATTGATCGAGCAGCGGCCTGTATACCAGCCCTGCGGGGGGGTGCCGACAACTTCGGCATGCAGTCGGATCGCCTCGGCGATGGCTGCGCGCTCCTCTGTCTCGGGCATGTCGCGATGTTCGACCCATTTCAGCCCGTGGCTCGCGATTTCCCAGTCAGCAGCTTTCATCGCGGCGACGTGTTCGGGGCTGCGGGCTAGCGCGGTTGCAACACCATAAATCGTGATCGGTAGCCCGCGCGCCGTGAACAGCCGGTGCAGCCGCCAGAAGCCGGCCCGCGCGCCATATTCATAGATCGATTCCATGTTCCAATGGCGCTGTCCCGGCCAAGGCGCAGCCCCGGGGATATCCGAGAGGAACGCTTCCGATGCCGCATCGCCGTGCAGCAGACAGTTTTCACCGCCTTCCTCGTAATTCAGCACCAGCGAGATCGCAATTTTCGCGCCCCCCGGCCAGGCGGCGTCGGGTGGGTTTGGGCCATAGCCGGTCATGTTGCGTGGATAGCGTTGCACCGAATACCTCCGCAGATTATCTCGATTATGTGATAAGGCAGAATAATCATTTCCGCTTTCTGTCTTTTTTTGAAAGACCTGAAAGCGCGATGCGGCGCGTCAGGCTGGAAATGTTCCTCCTTGCGCGTCAAGATCGGGCAAACGCACACTTTCGGAGGCCGATATGGCAGGATTTCTGACAACTCATGTTCTCGATACGGCCCGCGGCCTGCCTGCCAAAGGTCTGCAGATCACGCTCAACCGGCTGGAGGGGGGCGTGCGCGAGGAACTGGCGCAGATGGTGACGAATGAGGACGGGCGCACAGACAGCCCGATCCTGCCGCAGGCGGAATTCGCGACCGGGCAGTATGAACTGGTCTTTGCGGCTGGCGATTATCTGCGCGCGACCGGACAGGCCGGCGGGGAACCGCTCTTTCTTGATGAGGTGCCGATCCGCTTCGGGATCAATGATGCAGAGAGCCATTATCATGTGCCATTATTGCTCTCGCCTTTCGGCTTTTCTACCTATCGCGGGAGTTGAGCCAAGCTTGATTCTGCCTGTGCTAATGCGGCGCGGATCTTGGCGGCGATGTAATCGGTGAAGATCGTGACCTTTGGATCGCGCAGACGTCTGTGAGGCGTAAGTGCCGCAAGTGTTACGGGAAGTGGCGGTGTAGCCACTGCCACGGGCACCAGTGTGCCGCTGAGCAGATGTTCGGCCACTTCAAAGACAGGTTTCATCACGATCCCGCGTCCAACAAGCGCCCAGCCTGTCAGTACATCGCCATCATCCGATTCGAACGGCCCTGCGATCTTGAACCGCTGTGGGCCATCGGGCGTTTGGAGCCGCCATTGAAACTCGCGCGCGCCCGGATAACGCAGGTTCAGGCAGTCATGGCCCTCGCGCAACAGCGCGGCACCATCCGCAGGCATTCCGCGCCGCGCGATATAGTCAGGCGCAGCGCAAAGGATACGAGGGCATTCTGCAATAAACCGCATCTTCAAGGCCGAGTCTTCGAGTGTCCCGAGATGGAAGGCCAGATCCAGCCCTTCTGCGGTGACATCGATATTGCGATCCGACAGGCGCAGGCGCAGCTCAATCTCGGGATGTTCATCTTTGAAAAAAGGCACATGCGGCGCGATCAGCCGCCGCCCGATTCCCAGAGGGGCCGCAACGAAGAGCGTGCCGCGCGGTTGGGCAGTCGCATGGGTCAGCGCACCCTCGGCCTCGGCGATAGCATCAAGGATCTTGAGCGCGCCTTCATAGAAAAGCTGCCCGTTTGAGGTGGGCTTGAGCGAGCGCGTGGTGCGGTTGAAAAGCCGCACGCCTAAATGTTTCTCAAGTTCCGCCACGCGCGCTGAAGCCACTGCGGGCGAAGTGCGCTGATCGCGCGCAGCTGCCGACATGCTGCCCAATTCATAGACACGCACGAACATCTGGATATTGCTGAGATAGGCCATGACGATTTTCAGGGTGATTTTGAAAGTGCTGGGTGTTTTCTGGAATTAACAGAAAGCGGCGTGGCGGTATAGGGTCGGGCGACACGCGAACAGAAAGGATGCGCTTATGCTGGAACTGGCTGTCTGGGGTGCCTGGGCGGAATTTGCTGTCCGCTGGCTGCATGTGATCACTGCGATTGCATGGATCGGGTCGAGCTTCTACTTCATCGCACTTGATCTGGGGCTTAGAAAAACGCCCGATCTGCCCAAAGGCGCGTATGGCGAGGAGTGGCAGGTACATGGTGGGGGATTCTATCATATCCAGAAGTATCTCGTCGCTCCCGAACGGCTGCCCGAACACCTGATCTGGCACAAATGGCAGAGCTACTGGACATGGATATCCGGCTTCGTGCTGCTGGTTCTGGTCTATTATGTCGGCGCGGAATTCTACCTGATTGACCGCGAGCTGGCCGATCTGGAGATATGGCAGGCAATCGCGATTTCTGTGGCGTCGCTGGCCTTGGGCTGGATCATCTATGATCTTCTATGCAAATCGCGCTTCGGAGAGGACAACACCCGGCTGATGGTGCTGCTCTTTGTGTTGTTGGTGATCATGGCGTGGGGCTATACGCAGGTTTTCACCGGCCGTGCAGCGCTGCTGCATCTCGGGGCTTTCACGGCCACGATCATGTCGGCCAATGTGTTCTTCATTATCATCCCCAACCAGAAGATCGTGGTGGCAGATCTTCGCGCCGGGCGTACACCGGATGCGAAATACGGCAAAATTGCCAAGCAACGTTCGACCCATAATAACTATCTCACCTTGCCGGTGATCTTTCTGATGCTGTCCAACCATTATCCTCTGGCTTTTGCCTCGGAGTATAACTGGCTTATTGCGGGGCTAGTCTTCCTGATGGGCGTCACCATCCGGCATTTCTTCAACACGATGCATATGGGTGGCGGCTATAAATGGTGGACATGGGTGGCAACCACCGCGCTCTTTGTCGCCATCATCCTGCTCTCCACATTGGGCCAGCCGCGTGAAGACACAACAGACCTTGCGAGCCTTCCGCCTTCAGTCGCGCGATTTGTCGAAGACCCGCATTTCGAGGATGTGTATTGGAACGTCGTTGGACATTGCTCCATGTGCCACGCGACAGAGCCGCTTTGGCCGGGGCTGCACTGGGCTCCGAAGGGGGTGGTGTTGGAAACCGAGGCGCAGGTCGCGCGTGCGGCGCAGACCATTTATCTGCAATCGGGTATCAGCCACGCAATGCCGCCGGGCAGCACAGTATTGATGGATGATGCTGCCCGGCAGGAAATCGCAGACTGGTATCGCCGCGTCACAGGCTCTTGAGCGGGTTTGATCAGATCAGACCCTGATGCAGACACCGTGATCCCTCCGTGTTCGATCGATTTTTGCAACAAGAAAGGCCCCGCCAATGTAATGGCGGGGCCTGTCAAAATGTGTCGATGATGCTCAGCCGATCGCGGCCTGCTTCACCTCTTCATCAATATAAGGCACGTATTGCGCAAAATTCTCGGCGAACATTCCGACCAGCTTTGCCGCTTGAGCGTCATAGGCCGCCCCATCCGCCCATGTCTGGCGCGGGTCCAGCAGCACATCGGGCACGCCCGGCACAGAGACCGGCACGTCAAAGCCGAAATTCGGGTCGCGCCGGAACTGAGCGCCTTTCAGCGAGCCGTCCAGTGCTGCCGTCAGCAACGCACGCGTGGCCTTGATCGGCATCCGCGATCCATCACCATAGGCGCCACCTGTCCAGCCAGTGTTGACCAGCCAGCAATCCGAGCCGAAGCGAGCGATCTTTTCTTGCAGCAGCTTGCCATAGACTTCTGGACGGCGCGGCATGAACGGAGCCCCGAAACATGTCGAGAAAGTCGGTTGCGGTTCGGTCACACCCTGTTCTGTTCCTGCGACTTTGGAAGTGAACCCCGACAGAAAGTGATACATCGCCTGAGCTGGCGTCAGTCGGGCAATCGGAGGCAGAACACCGAAAGCATCGCATGTCAGCATGATAATATTCTTCGGCACCCCACCAAGAGAGCTGTCCGAGGCATTAGAGATTGCATCCAACGGATAGGCGACGCGGGTATTGGCAGTCAGGCTATCATCCTCGAAATCCAGCACTAGGGTGTCAGGGTCATAGACCATATTTTCAACCACGCTCGCAAAGCGATGCGTCGTTGCGTGGATTTCGGGCTCTGCATCTGCGTCCAGATTGATCGTTTTCGCGTAACAACCACCCTCGAAATTGAAAATCCCGGTTTCAGACCAGCCATGTTCGTCATCGCCAATCAGCACGCGTGACGGATCTGCCGAAAGTGTGGTCTTCCCCGTGCCGGAGAGTCCGAAAAATACTGCCGAGGCTTCCGGATTGCCCGTCGCGTGATTGGCCGAGCAATGCATCGGCATGATCCCTTTCGCGGGCAGAAGGTAATTGAGCAGCGTGAACACGGCTTTCTTGTTTTCACCGGCATATGCAGTGTTGCCGATCAAGATCAGTTTCTTCTCGAAATTCAGCGCGATGACCGTTTGCGAGCGGCAGCCGTGGCGTTCCGGATCGGCCTTGAAGCTGGGGCAATTGATGATGGTGAATTCGGGCACGAAATGCGCGAGCTCCTGCTGTTCCGGACGGCGCAGCAGATGTCGGATGAACAGCCCATGCCATGCCAATTCAGTGACAACGCGTACGTCAAGCCGATGGGCAGGATCGGCGCCAGCAAACAAATCCTGCACGAACACCTCACGGCCTTCAAGATGGGCAAGCATATCCGCTTCCAGCCGGTCGAAGGCGTCAGGTGTCATCGGCGAGTTGTTTTCCCACCAGACCGTGTCTTCAACTGCGTCGGTGCGCACGACGAACTTGTCTTTCGGCGAGCGCCCGGTATGCGCGCCGGTTGAGACAAGGAACGCCCCGCCCAGCCCGAGGCGACCTTCACCGCGTTTGAGCGCAGTCTCGATGAGCGCAGGCTCGAGCAGGTTGTAATGCACTTTCGACAAACCAACTATCCCTTGATTTTCAAGAGTTTTATTCGGGTTGACGCGGGGTGTTGTCATATTGACTGCTCCATTTGGGGCGTGATCCTGAAGGCGGAACTGGGACCGATATTCTTATTGCTAGACTCGTCGTCTTGGAAACAAACGGCGTTGTCTCAAGGCTATAACACCACGATCATGGCAAATAATAGGCTCGATTGGGTCAGTTAGCGCAATCAAGCGCGTGTTAGCGTCATCTAAAGACTTTTGTGCTTAGTCTTGTGTTGCAAATAAGCACTCGGTTGAAGACGAATCACCTGTCGCAATCGGTGCTGGTGCGCATTTTTGTTGCAAAACGCCGGGGATTAGGGAACATTATGGCAAAATCATGGCGAAAATGCCAGAGTGAGCAGAGGCAGGCACATGTCAAAAATCGCATTAGTCGATGATGATCGGAATATTCTGACTTCCGTTTCCATTTGTTTGGAGGCAGAAGGTTTTGAGGTTGAGACCTATAATGACGGGCAGGCAGCTTACGACGCTTTCAGCCGCAAAATGCCTGATATGGCAGTCTTGGATATGAAGATGCCGCGTATGGACGGCATGGAATTGTTGCAACGATTGCGACAAAAGACGCAGATGCCAATCATCTTTCTGACCTCCAAAGATGACGAAATTGATGAGGTGCTTGGTCTGCGGATGGGCGCAGACGATTATGTCACAAAGCCGTTTTCGCAGCGTCTTCTGGTCGAACGCATTCGTGCCTTGTTGCGACGTAAGCAGGCAAATGAAGCCGGACCGGATGCCACCGAGGAAGCCAAGGTGATGGTCCGGGGGCATCTGGAGATGGATCCCCTGCGTCATCAGGTGAAGTGGAAGGGCGAAGACGTTACGCTGACAGTCACAGAGTTCCTGCTGTTGCAGGCACTTGCGCAACGCCCTGGCGTCGTGAAGTCGCGAGATCAGCTGATGGATGTGGCATATGAAGACCAAGTTTATGTCGATGATCGCACAATCGACAGCCATATTAAACGTCTGCGCAAGAAAATGCGGATGGCCGATCCCGAGTTTTCGTCGATCGAGACTCTATATGGTATCGGATATAAATATAACGAAGTCTGATAGAAATCGGGCAGGGGATACCCCATAAAAGCGGGTGACAGAGGTGCAGACGGAGGCAACTGCAACGAGAACCGATATCGTCCTTGGCGACGATTGGGTCGGGCCGGGAGACTCGGTCGAGAACGAAGTGCGGGCGTCGCGCGCTCGCAGAGGGCTTATCAGCATTTCGAATTCGCCGCTGGCGCGCAAGATTGCCTTGTTCAACCTTGTGGCACTGGTCGTGCTGATCGTAGGGATCATGTTCACCAATCCCTTTCGCGACTCGCTTCTCGATCAGCAGGCGCAACTGCTGGAAACGAATGTTCAGATCATCGCCGATATCATAGGCTCGCAGAATGGCAGTGCTGCGACCCATGAGGCCCTTGCAGCCGGGCTTGCTTTCAATCAACGGTACGAGTTGATACTGGTCGGGCTTGATGGCGTAATCATCTCTCGTCTGCGTGGTGCGATTGCAGATTCCGACAAGCGCTTCGCCGAACGCAAAACCCCGATCAGTGATTTGCTGAGTGCGGTTTGGTCGGGGCTGTCCGTCGCCGCTGGCAAGCCCGCCTCTCCGCCTGCGGGAGAGGCGTTCCCACAGATCGCTCAGCAGATGTATGACGTTAATCGCAGCGGCGCACCCGCGAGCCATACCTATCGGGATGGAACAGACGGGATGTGGGTCGCCGCCAGTGCGCCTGTGTTCGAGGGCAGCGAAATCACTGGTGCGGTCTTTCTCAAGCGCGATTCCGATGATACGGCGAGGTTGATGCGGGTTGAGCGCGAGCAGGTATTGCAGTTTTTCCTGATCGCAGTGCTAGTTTCAATCGGCCTCAGTCTGGTTTTGGCCTCAACGATTGCCAACCCGCTTGCTGATCTGGCTATGGCCGCTGAACTGGGCAAACGCCGCGATGCGCGCAAGAACGGGCCTGGTGGCAGGGTGCGTATCCCAGACCTGTCCGGCCGCCCCGATGAAATCGGCGATCTTTCCCGTGCGATGCGGGGCATCGTGAATGCCCTTTATGACCGCGTCGAGGCGAACGAGCGATTTGCGGCTGATGTCTCGCATGAAATCAAGAACCCGCTCGCGTCGTTGCGTTCGGCTGTGGGCAGCTTGCGGATGGCCAAACGCGAAGATCAGGTTCAGCGCCTGCTGGACGTTATCGAGCACGATGTACGCCGTCTCGACCGTCTTGTCTCCGACACATCGAATGCATCGCGTCTTGATTCAGAACTCGTCAAGGAAGAGCAAGAGGAGTTCGATCTGGTTGTCCTGCTGGAAAACCTCTGTGAGCATTTGTCTCGTGAAGCGAGTGAGAAGGGTGTGGAATTCATCAAGGTGCTTCCCAAAAACCCTGTCCCGATAACAGGACTTGAAGGACGGTTGGCGCAGGTTTTCGTCAATCTGATCACCAACGCAATTTCTTTCTGTGAAGAAGGTGATGCAGTGCGCGTCTGGGCGCGTCAACGCCATGATCGGGTATTGGTGGTGGTTGAGGATACAGGCCCCGGCATCCCGGACAATGCACTGAAGAAGGTCTTCAAGCGTTTCTATTCCGAGCGGCCAGCACATCAGTTCGGTAATCATTCCGGCCTCGGCCTTGCAATCTCCAAGCAGATTATCGAAGCGCATCAAGGCGTGATCTGGGCAGAGAATATCCGCCCCGCTGATGCAGAGCCTGACAGCCCCCCCTTGGGCGCGCGTTTTGTTGTCGGCCTCCCGATCTGACGCGCCGATTACGGCGCCCCAGATCCACGGAACATCTGTAGGATTTCATGCAGATGGTGGGTGGCTTGGCGCGCTGATGATCGGAAAGCCCGGCGCTGGAAAGTCCGAACTTGCTCTGGAGCTTATCGCTCTCGGGGCAAAGCTGGTCGCCGATGATCAGACTTGCCTTCGCCGTGAGGGCGATGCGGTTGAACTCTCCTGCCCCATCGCCATCCGAGATATGATCGAATTGCGAGGATTGGGCATATTTCGCGTTCCAAGCATTTCGACAGCGCGCCTGACAGTAATCATAGACATGGACGCACTTGAAACACAGCGCTTCCCAGAGCCGATGACAATTGAGGTGCATGGACTTCGATTGCGATATTTGCGCAACTGTGCGAGCAGAGCTTTTGCTACAGGCTTGAAGCACTACATTCTGTCGCGATGCTGGGAGTGAAGCGAGAGGACCGAACTGTGCTGAAACCGCCTCAAGCGTTGGTGAAGCCTATGCGGCTGGTTCTCATAACCGGCCCCTCGGGCGCTGGCCGTAGCACTGCCCTTAATGCGCTTGAGGATATCGGCTTTGAGGCAATCGACAATATGCCAATATCACTGGTGCGCCCGCTGCTCTGCGCGCCGCTTGAGCGTCATTTGGCGCTGGTTCTCGACCCACGCAATCGCGATTTCTCCGTCGACGCATTGCTTGCGCTTGCCCGCGATCTGGCCGCTATGCCAGAGCTGGAATTTGAGTTAGTCTATCTCGATTGCCCTGTGCAGGTCTTGATCCGGCGCTATTCGGAAACACGCAGACGCCATCCGCTCAGCCCAGAAGGAACCGCACGCGAGGGCATAGAGTTGGAAGCGCGGCTGCTCGATCATGTGCGCTTGCTGGCCGATGTTCTGATCGAAACCGAAACCCTCACTCCACATGACTTGCGCACGCGTATACAGGATTTGTACCTTGCGCTGGGGGCGCACCCCATGCGTGTGCAGGTCGAGAGCTTTTCCTTCAAGCGCGGCATCCCGGCAGGTGTTGATCTGGTTTTCGATTGCCGCTTTCTGAATAATCCCCATTGGCAGCCGGAATTGCGCAAACTCGATGGCTGTGATCCTCGTGTCGCGAGCTTCGTAATGTCCGACCATCGCTTTGACGGGTTTTTCAGACGTATTCGTGATTTGGTGGATTTTGTGCTGCCGGAATGCACGCAGGAGGGGAAATCGCAATTGACAATCGCGTTTGGATGCACGGGCGGCCAACACAGATCGGTTGCAACTGCAGAAAAACTGGCGAATACGCTTGCACAGGCCAATTGGCATGTGTCTAAACGACATAGGGAGCTGGAACGCATTGCGGCGCAAGTCGCAGGCACTGGAAACGCGTAAGGTTTGCTCGTGATCGGGATCGTTATTGTTGCTCATGGGGGCCTCGCGCGCGAATACCTCGCAGCAATCGAACATGTGATCGGCAAACAATCCGGCATAGCGGCCATCTCGATTGAATATGACCATGACAGAGCGGCAAAGCAGGCCGAGATTCTGGCAGCCGCAGATGCAGTGGACAAGGGCGCGGGTGTTATTGTGGTAACCGATATGTTTGGAGGCTCACCTTCCAATCTGTCCCTTCCTGCCTGCGCCGGGCCTGATCGGCGCATCCTGTACGGCGCCAATCTGCCCATGTTAATAAAACTCGCGAAATCCCGGGATCTGGGCTTGCAGGCCGCAACCTCCGCCGCTCTTGAAGCGGGACGAAAATACATCAACTCTGTCGAGATCGGCCATTAACAAGGAATAACCGGGACATTGAGCAGCGTCATGGAATTCGATCTCGATATCATTAATGAAAAAGGCCTGCATGCGCGCGCCTCGGCAAAATTTGTCGAAGTGGTAGAGGCACATGAATCAAATGCCGAAGTCATGAAAGATGGCATGTCTGTGCCCGGAGATTCCATTATGGGATTGTTGATGCTCGCCGCCTCGCGTGGCTCGCGCATCAGAGTTAAAGTGTCGGGCGCTGATGCAGAGCAACTCGCCGATGCGCTGCGCAAGCTCGTTACGGAAAGGTTTGGCGAGGGGATGTAGGCAACAGCCGTCAGTCGTCCTGTCCGAGCTTTGGGGCGGATTTGCCGGTCACATGAGGGTAGCGCGAAAAGTTGAACGGTGAGCGCACCCCCTTCAACCCGCCCATATCAATTTCCAACCCGCGCGCGATCACCTGCGGATCATTGAAGACCTGTGCCATGTCATTGATCGGCCCCGCAGGTACGCCGGCCTTCTCGCAGGCCGCCAGAAGTGCCGCCATTTCCCAGCCTGCGGTTTTTGCGCAGATCAGATCCGAAAGCACCTCGCGCCGCGCAACCCGCGCGGCATTGCTGGTGTAATCAGGGTGGTGCGCCAGATCTTCAAGCCCAAGGATGCCGCAAAGCCGCTGATATTGCCCGTCATTTCCGGTCGCGATGATGATATGCCCATCAGCGCAGGGAACGACCTGATAGGGCGCGAGATTGGGGTGGAAATTCCCCAGCCGTCCGGGTGGTGTGCCGGTCGCAAGATAATTCATCGCCTGATTGGCCATGACGGCAACTGCACTGTCCATCAAGGCCATGTCAATATGCTGGCCCAACCCGCTATGGGCGCGTTCATGCAGCGCAGCCAGGATTGCAGTACTGGCATAGATACCGGTGATGATATCTGTGACGGCCACACCCACCTTGTATGGTGTGTCTTCAGCGGGGCCGGTGATCGACATCAGCCCGGACATGCCCTGGATGATGTAGTCATAGCCCGCACGGTGCGCGTAAGGTCCGGTCTGGCCGAAGCCAGTGATCGAACAATAAACAAGCTCCGGGTTGATTGCCGCGAGACTATCATAGTCGAGCGCGTATTTCTGCAGCCCGCCCACCTTGAAATTCTCGATCAGAACATCTGCCCCAGCGACCAGATCCCGAACTTTCTTCTGACCTTCATTGGTGCGGAAATCGGCTGTCACCGAAGCCTTGCCGCGATTTGTGGAGTGGAAATAGGCAGCCTCGGGCGTGCCATCGCGGTCGATGAAGGGAGGGCCCCAGCGGCGTGTATCGTCGCCTTCGGGCGCCTCGACCTTGATAACTTCCGCGCCCAGATCTGCCAGCACCTGACCGGCCCACGGCCCGGCCAGAATACGCGCAAGCTCGATGACGCGAATGCCCTTCAGTGGTCCGGTCATGTCGCTTAGCTGCCCAGTTTCTGGTTCAGGAGTCGCTCGAACTCGGCATAAGGCATGTTTGAATGCAATTCGCCATTGATCACGAAACTCGGGGTCGAGCGGATGCCGTAGGTTTCGGCGTTTTGCTGATAGAACTCGGTGAGTTCGAGCGCCTTGTCGCTATCCTCGAGGCAGGCATTGAGTTGCTCATCACTCATCCCGGCCTGCCGTCCGAGGCGGCGCAGGTTATTGGCGACCTGCACCGGATCGGAAGAGCCCGCCCATGTACTTTGGGTCTGATAAATAAGATCGAGCATCCCGTGATAGCGCTCCTCGCCCCCACAGCGCGCAACCATCGCCGCCCAGAGGCCAAAGCGGTCAAAATAGACTTCGCGCTTGAGATAGAGGATATCACCCGTGTCGATGAAATTCTGCTGAATGCGCGGGAAGACATTGGCCGAGAAATTGGCGCAATGCGGGCAGGTCAGCGACGAATACTCCACAACCACAACGCGCGCATCGGGATTGCCGAGCGGCATGTCAAGTGAGTGGATCTCGGTGCTGCCAACAATCGTCGCGGCCTCGAACTCGGCGGGGGCCTCGGATTGTGTCATATACCACCAGCCACCCGCCCCGAGCGCGGCGACAACGGCGATTGCGGGCAGAAGCGTCTTGTTCATGAGTGTTTTCCTTCGGTTTTGCGCGCCTTCGATAGGACATTGCAGGCCAGACGTTCAAGGGCAGATCTCAGCCCCGCATCGGCAACGCCGGTCGCGGTTTCCTGAGCGGCGCGACGGATTTCCGGCTCAGCCTCTGTGGGCGTTGGTTTGGGGGCATGTGTGAATTCGACCTGCCCTTCGGCAAAGCCCATCGGTGCGGTCTGGGTCAGCGTGATTCTGGCGATGGCGTTATAGCCGTAGCAGGCATTCACCTTGTGGCGCAGTCGGGGTAGTTGCATCTGTAACATGGGGGCCGCAGCGCCAGTGGTAAGCAATGTAAGGGTCGCACCCAGCCCCCCCTTGCCATAGCTGATCTTCACCGGGCGGCAGAGGGTGGCAATGTCCTCGCCAGCGATTTCCGGCCAATGCGTGAGAAGGCGCGAGACCGCAAACCCTCGGGTTTCGCTCGCCTTGCGGATTTGTGTTTCCATCAGGCGCGATGCAGACTCAAACCCGCGCATACGGCGCTGAGGCGGTGCATTGAGGGCGGGTTTCCGGGCCATGGCTTCAGTTCAGACCTTGCAGTGAGTGATGAGGAGTTTACCCTTTGGTGTGAGCTATTCCAGAGGAGAGGGCGCATTTCCTGCGCCGCAGCCATAACACATGCTTGACGTGCAAGACAGCGAGATATCGGGATTGCTGCTTGAGTGGTATGACCGCAATGCGCGTGTTTTGCCGTGGCGTGTGCCGCCCTTGCACGATATGCGGCCCGATCCCTACCGCATCTGGCTATCCGAGGTGATGCTGCAACAGACCACGGTTGCAGCCGTGAAAGAGTATTTCCACCGCTTTATCGCGCGCTGGCCAACAGTCGAGGCACTGGCCGCAGCAAAGGATGCCGATGTGATGGCTGCATGGGCGGGGCTCGGTTATTACGCGCGAGCGCGCAACTTGCTGAAATGCGCGCGGATCGTGGCAGGGCAGGGTGGCTTTCCTGCCACGCGCGCAGAGTTGCAGGCGCTACCTGGGATCGGCCCCTACACCTCGGCTGCCATTGCCGCGATTGCATTCGATGCGCCGGAAGTGGTGGTCGATGGCAATGTCGAGCGCGTCATGGCGCGGCTGTTTGACGAACACACGCCTCTGCCAGAGGCCAAGCCGGTATTGACCGCCCTTGCGGCGCGTCTGACCCCGCAGTCGCGGCCCGGCGATTACGCACAGGCAGTGATGGATCT
>SLDY01000078.1 GCA_007125005.1 Natronohydrobacter sp. | reverse complement strand
CTGAAATCGCAGCAATATCATTGCTTTATCTCGCGCAGGGGAGCGCCATGCAGGGCCTGAGCGAACGCCAGTATGCCGCGCGCGTGGGTCTCTCGCGCGGGGCGATCCAGAAGGCCAAGGAAGCCGGTCGGCTGGTGCTCTTCGCCGATGGCAGCATTGACGCCGAGGCGTCCGACAAGCGCCGCGCGGCCATGACCGATCCGGCCAAATCTCGTGCAGCGACGAAAGCGAATCTGAAACCCGTCCCCGAGGCCGCCGTTGCCTCGGTGGGCGAAACCCTGCGCGAAGAGGGTCTCGCTGCCCCGGTTGCCGGTGGTGGCACGACCTTTCTGCAGGCCAAGACCGCCAATGAGGTGCTGAAAGTGCAGGAACGCCGCATCCGGCTGCAAAAGCTGAAAGGTGAGCTGGTGGATCGCGCGCGGGCGGAAACGCTGATGCCTTTAGCTTGAGCGCGAGCGCGCCCAGTTCGGGCCGCGCTTTTCGAAACCGATCCGTGTCAGCCCGAGGATCCCGTTATCGAATCCGGCGGCAAACTGCGCGAAAGCCAGAATGTAACGATGCACATGCTCGGCGCCATGTGCTTGCGTCAAATGCTCCGTGTTGCAGCGCATGTTGCGCATCCAGGCCCGCAAGGTACGACCGTAATCCTCCGGCCGATTAGAGAACTGAATCAGATGAAAGTAAGGGTCGGCGGCCTCGAGGATTTCAAGAACCTGCGGCAGGTTGCTTTCGGGAAATATCCCACCGGGCAGATGTCGCCGCTCATCGCCAGAGGCCATGTTCATCCAGGTGATCGTCTGGAGTGACAGCCTGCCTCGGTCCATGAGGTGATCATGGCAAAAGCGAAAAAACGCATCATAGCAGCGGATCTTGTCAGTACGCGACAATTCCGGACGCGCGAAATGCTCCATTGCCCCAATCGAGATGATGGCAGAAAACGCCTCATCGGTGTCGAACTCCTGCCATGCACAAAGGCGGCTTTCAATGCGCGGATCGGTGATCTTCGTTCCGATCCAGTCATGCTGCGCGCGCGATAGTGTAAGACCCAGCGCTGATCCAAGCGATCCTCGCTCTGCTGCCCGCGCCATAAGTCCGCCCCAGCCACAGCCGATGTCAAGCAATCGGGCTCCGGGCTCAAGCCTTGCAAAATCGATATGGTGATCAAGCTTTGCACGCTGCGCGTCCGCCAGCGACATGTCCCGCGCGCCGATTTCAGGCCAGATCGCGGCAGAATACGACATGGTTTCATCAAGCCAGGTTGCGTAAAAGTCATTCCCGAAATCGTAATGGAATTCTATCGCTTCGGGCGAGGCACCCATGTTGGT
Source organism: Natronohydrobacter sp. (assembly GCA_007125005.1). GTDB lineage: Bacteria > Pseudomonadota > Alphaproteobacteria > Rhodobacterales > Rhodobacteraceae > Roseinatronobacter. The sequence continues at coordinate 10,405 of SLDY01000078.1, read as the reverse complement.
GTCCGTCATGTCCTGCTGCTCCACCTTACGCTTTGGCGAATGCGCCACCGATCAGGTCTTCCCCGATCAGGTGTTGACGCGGTGACGGTAGTTTCGCCAGTTTGCTAAAGACCAGCAAGCCATTTCTGGGGCCATGCCGTTTGTGCTCAGCGTGGTGCACATACAGCGTTTTGATCCTCACATTGGCATGGCTGCCCAGTTTGCCCCCTGTTGCGGTCAAGGGACAGATCACGTCGCGCCACCAATCAAGCCAGATCCGGTCCCGTCCACCCAACTCCAGCAGAAAATCAGAGTAGGTCATGGTGCAGTCTCTGCAGAAATGACGTGCGATGGCGCATCCAGGATCTGCAGGAGTTCAGTTGCAACATCGGCCCATGTGCGCAGCGTGGTGGCGGCAATGCGGGCTTCGAGCGCCAGGCGATGCTCAGGGTCGTCAACCAGACGCCGGACCGCTGCGGCGATACTCTCAACCGATTTCGGATCGCAATATTCGACCATATCCTGCCCGACTTCCGGCAATGACGAGGTGTTCGACACCACAGCAGTCTTGCCATAGGACAGAGCCTCGCCTACCGGCAGGCCCCAGCCTTCGTAAAGGGACGGCATGGCAGTGAACAAGCAATGTCGATACAGAAACTCCAGATCTGCATCGCTTGGTTCCTCGATAAGCGTCACATAGCCATAGATATTCCCGGTGCCCTGCAAGAAATCCCTCACCACATGGGACTGCCAACCCGTCCGCCCGGCGAGGACCAGTCGCGGGATATCCACATGCCCCTGATCGACAAGCAGCTTCCATGCCATAAGCAGGCGCCAGATGTTCTTCCGGGGCTCGGTTGTGCCGACGCATAGAACGAACGGGGTGTTTACGACAGACCTGACGAACTGATCCGTCGAAGAAATGCTGCGCGCGAGGGCATATGTCGCGGGGATTTCGCTCATATGCTTCCTCATATGCTTCTCTGCGCGCATCTTCTCGGTAGCGTCACGCATCTTCAACCCGGTCTGGGCAAGCGGCAGATCCATGATCGGTTTGTATCTATCATGGAGGCACTGGAACGCATCCAGATCACGACGGGTCGATATTGAATTGGCCAAGAACACATCGGTATATTCCAGCGCGCTTCTCAGCCAGTGATAAAAGACCCTTGGCATTTCACCATCTGTCGTGGCAGGCTGGATCAGGGGGATCAGGTCATGAACCAGCGAATAGACACGCATGCCGTCGTCATGCGCGCGTGCAAAGGCTTCGGTGAAAATCGGGGTCCAGGTTGAATCGATCAGCACCAGCCGGTCACCCGGCACCGCGACATCTGACAATCTGCACCGCGTGATCCGGGCCTTGCCGGTCTGAGCTGGCGCAGCTTGCCGGTTCCGCCGGAACAGGCTGACTACACCCTGCCCTATCTTGCGCAGCACGATAACGGGCAGATGCTGAACCGGACGGGCGCGGAGTATCCAGCGTAGCTCGTTGCGCAGCGTGCGGAGCATGTGTTTGATATCCAGCAGCGAGCGGATATTCGTAGCCTTGGTGAAGAAAACCGCGCGTAACTCGGTCGGTGACAAAAACGTCTCCGCCTCGATCTCATCCACCCGCACGCAGTAGTGTTTCCCGTCCCGGTGTGAGACATAGCTGACATAAAGCCTGTCCGCATCGACACGCGTCGCCATTTCGGCGAGCACCATTGCAACAACGCGCTGGATACCCGAGTAGCTGCTAAACATCAGCACATAATTCAGAAAGCTGGAAATGTCGAAAAACAGCTTCGGGGCTGCACTGTCTTGCGCCGCGCCTTCAGGCCGCAAGGCCGGTTCCTGTGCAAACATCCCGAAATCGTCCTGCTTCATCTGATCCCTCATCCAACCGCCTTCATCGGAACACCCACCAGCCCAAACTCCACAGGACTTTGGGTCACATGCAGGGTCACGGCATGCTCGACCCAATGCAGATGCACATGGTCATCCTGCGTCCCTTCAATAACAGAGGGTGCCAGCGTGTATCTGCCGGCAGGCAAATATGGCAGCGTGCCATGAAACTCTGCCTCGAATACCTGACCCGCGGTAAACCGCACAGGGCTTTCGCATGTGGTTAGATAGGTATTGTCGCCGAACAGGTTGCGTCCGTTCGCGTCGCGGAAGATAAAACCCAGGATCGGGGCATCCAGATCACGCAAAGCACGGGCCCGGATTTTCAGGATCATATCTGCGCCGCCTTCCAGCGTCTCGGCGCGCGAGCCCGCCGCAGTGAAGAAGCCGGCATCAATCACGACAGCGCCACCATGACCATGGCCCTTCGCCGCCCTGTCAAAACGGCCCTGATGCAGCACCATCTGCCCCTGCCAATCCGGTGCCTGCGACGTCCGGGGGGGGATGGGCCGCGCATGCGGCGCGGCGCCGTCGGTCCTGCCGTCGGCATCCTGTTCGGCCATCATCGCGCGCTGATAGGCAGTCGCGATCTCGCGGGCAGGCCCGAGGCCTCGGCTCTGCCCGTGATCCAGCCAGAGCGCGCGGTCACAGAGGTCTGAGATGTCCCCAACAGAATGAGATACCAGCACCACAGTCCCACCCCGGCTACGGAACTGTCGCATCCATTGTGCGCATTTTTGCTGGAAGGACGCATCCCCAACGGCAAGAATTTCATCGACGATAAGGATATCGGCATCGACATGCGCAGAGACGGCGAAGCCGAGCCTGGCATACATGCCGGTTGAATAGGTCCGGACAGGACGGTCGAAATAGGGGCCGATATCGGCAAAAGCCTCGATCAGCGGCATGCGCCCTACGACCTCATCGGCACTCAGCCCCTGTACCAGCGCATTGATGCGCGCATTTTCGCGACCCGTGAAGTCCGGCTGAAACCCCGCGCCAAGCTCGATCATGCCCAGCGCGCGCCCGCCGAGCACGACACGGCCCGTGCTTGGCGCAATGATCCCGCACAGCAGTTTGAGCAGTGTCGATTTGCCCGATCCATTGCGCCCGATAATGCCAAAGCACTCGCCGCGCCGGATCGTGAAATCCAATGGCGCCAGTGCTTCGAACGCCGACGAATCGTCGCGCCCCTGCAGCAGCCCATGTATTCGGGCGAGCGGGGTCGCGTACCGGGCGTAGCGCTTGCTCAGACCGCGTATCTGGATGATATCGTCATGCATGCTCATCCAGCCTCGCTGAACCTGACCGGTACTGGGTTGATGCTGATCTCCCGCATCCGCAAATTAGCCAACCCGTGCGAAATGTGACTGGTCCTTACCTCCAGCGGCAAAGGGGGCGCACGATCCACGAGCTTGCGCCCGCCATCATCCGCCACGATCACCACCAACGCTTCGACAACATATTCGCCCGAGACAAGACAGGGCAGATCGAAGCAGAACTCAGCCTCAAGCTGCATGTCATCGCTGTTGCGCGAGAGCGGAACGCAGGCTCCGAAAACGATCTGGGCGAGGCGGTCGCGCAGCATGAAACAGGCTTTCATTCCAGGCAGTTCGGGGCCGAGATAACGCAGCAAAACATGTGTCTCGTTCCCGCCCTCCAGCAGGCCCGGATTTGCCATATCCTGCCAGCAGCGCAACCCGGCAATGCTGCCCTTGTGCAGCGGGTCGGCCAGCAGATCGGGATCGAAGCGACTGGCGTCATGCACTGCGTTTCGCCCCGTATCCATGTCCGTTTCATCCGGTCCAGTGATTGGCGCAGGGTCGAGCGCAGGTTCGGCGCCTGCCTGAGCGACAGCCGTGCTGCCATGGTAGAGGTTACAGACATGATCGGCCGCACCCAGCGCCAACAATCTGCCCCGATCAAGCCACAACACGCGGTCGCAGAGCGCGCGCATCGCGGCTTCGTCATGCGACACAATCACCAGCGTGCCGCCTTCGGCACGGAAACGATGCAGCCTGCTGAAACACTTCACCTGGAACAAGATGTCGCCGACCGCCAGCGCCTCGTCGATAACAAGAATATCCGGCGCGCAGTGAAGGTTCACCGCGAAGGCAAGCCGTGCATACATGCCGCTGGAGTATTCCTGCACCTTGCGGTCGAAAAACGCACCAATATCGGCAAATTCCGCGATCTTGCCGACGACGGCATCGAATTCGCAGTCCTTCAGACCCAAAACTCCGGCAACGAAGCGCGCATTTTCGCGCCCGGTGAAATCGGGGTGAAAGGCTGCACCCAGTTCCAGCAGTGCCGCCAGCCTGCCTGAGCGGTTGACCGTCCCGGAACTGGGTTTCATCACCCCGCAGACGAGTTTCAGCAAGGTGGATTTGCCCGCTCCGTTGCGCCCGATGATTCCAAACGCCTCGCCACGACGGATATCGAACGAGATATCCTGCAACACCGTTTGCGCCCCTTCCGCAGGGCGCGACCATAGCGCATGCGACAATGCGGCCAAGCCATCCGCCTCGGTGGCAAAGGATTTCGTGAGGTTTCGGACCGATATCACCGACTCAGAGGACATCGGCGAAACCCGGTCGCAGACGCTGGAACAGCGCGTATCCCAGCACGGCACAGACCCATCCTGCAATCGTGTAGAGTGTCGCACCCGCGAGACTTGGCCACTCACCAAAAAACAGCGCATTGCGCGTCGATTCGAGCGGGAAGGTCAGCGGGTTGAAGTAGAATGCCCACTGGAATCGTTCGGGAACGGTCGAGAGTGGATAGAAAAGCGGGCTGAGAAAGAGCAGGATCATGGAAGCCGGCTGCATCGCCTGCCCCAGATCGCGCAGAAAGACCCCAAGTGCAGAGATCGCCCAGCAGATCCCGGACGTGAACAGAAGCAAACCGATCACGCTCAACGGATAGCTGATCGCCGCGAGGGGCGGGATGCCCATGATCAGCAGGTAGGCAAGGACGAGAATGACGAACCCGACCCCGAATTTCACCATTTCCGCGCCGAGCACCACCGGCACGAAGATCTGCACAGGGAACACGATCTGGCGGATATAGGTCGCATTGTCGCGCATGAGATTGGGCGCTCTGTTCAGCGAATTGACAAACAGACCGAACAGTAGCAATCCGGTGAAGTAAAGCATCGGAAACAGGAAGGGTTGCGGGTCACGGTCACGCCATTGCGCCGAAAAAACGACACCAAACGCAAAGCTGTAGACCGCCAGCAAGACAAGAGGCACCAGCAGCACCCAGAGCCACCCGAGCATGGTGCCTTTCAGCGCCGTTTCCAGATCACGGCGGATCAGGGCGCGCAGCAGCATGTGTCGCTCGATCAAGACACGGATGGGTGCCGTCCAGATACTCGGCTCGGATGGGGTTTCGGGATTGTCCGGCGCCGCGCTCATCGTTCCGCTTTCAATCTTGTTTCGCCATACAAAAGGGCCAACACATATTGAAATGTGATAGGCGCATACGGAAAAGCTGTAAAGCGCGCTCGGTGTTGTTCTGGACAGACTGCGCCAAAGCCTCAGATCTCAGAGCCGCCGGATGACGGCGCATCCCCCGCCCCCTGAGCTTGCTTGCCGCTTTACAAACGCCACCAATGCAGCGCAAAGCCCCTGCTTTGGCAAAATACCTTTGGCATGGCAGGCCTGTCGGTTTGGTGATAGTCTGTTTGAACACAAGGTGCGGATCAGCCCTGCAAGACCGGCAGGAGGCAACAGACGTGAAAACGACTGCGCGAATCCATAGGCTGGCGATTCCCCTGCTGGCTTTATTGGCAGGTTTGGCGGTGCAGGCCACCGGGGCCTCGGCGACAGACACCTGGGATGTATCGATCAGCTTTTCCCGCGCCCTTCCAGTGTTGCGCCCCGACACACCAGTGCCCGATGATCCGGGGCAGGTTTTCTACCTACAGCGTTCAACCAATCGCAACACGATCATCTATGCCGCGCAGTTTGATGCCGATGGCAACCTTGATCCACGCAATCCGCTGTCTGTCTACTGGCGCCGCTTCGAGGAAGACGGGCAGGCTCAGTCACTGACTTTCGAACAGCGCACCTTCGCTTTCGGGGTGCGCGTGCGACCTGCCGCGCAGCCAGGCGAATTCATTGTGCGATCACGGGCGGCGCCTCGCGCACAGGCCACCTTGCGTCAGACCGGACCGTTCCGCGCCGAGCTCGTCATGGATATGGACGGCGCGCAGATAAGCCTGACATACGCGTTTGTCGAGGCAATTGACGGCTTGGTCCCGCGCGTGATCGAGGTTCGGGCCTTTGGTCGCCACGAGAATGGAGCGATTGCAAACCTGATTGCACGGCCAAGATGATCCCCAGAGCCATTTCAGCAAGCAATAATCGAGGCTTTCAACTTCAAATGAAGAAAATAAAGGGTTTGGGCGCGCCCTGTTGCAGGTCAGCAGGTCGCGCGGGACATCGGATGACCGCCTGTTCCGACCTGAACCGGATCAGGCAAGCCTGATGGTCGCTTCTCCTAGGATCAGGATACGACGACCCTGAGCGGCGGTCAGCCGGACCACCGTCAGTCCAACTGCGGCAGTGGCGACAATGCGCCCGTCACAGCGCAGGCGCGTGCCCACCGGAACCGGCTCCACGAACCGGCACTGAAGCTGCACGATTTCCTGACAGCGCGGCCAGGCGCGCAGATGCTCTGCCATCTGCGCCATGATCAACAGCCCGGGAACAAGGATATCCGCAAAGCCCGCTGACCGTGCGGCGCATGGATCGCGATGCAGCGGGTTGTCATCGCCCGAGGCCGCCAGATATGCTGCGATCACCGCGTGATCCGCAAGCGGTAGATCGATGCTGGGCAGCCGCGTGCCGATCATGGGCCGGTCCTGTTTGCGGTCCGGGCATCATCAAGCGCGACAAGCGCCAGCCGCAATCCGAGCGACCCGAGCGCGCGCGCATCTGGACCGGTGATCTGGCCTGTGATCTGGACGATTCCGCGTGGATCTGGCCCCTCGATTGCAAGCGAAAGCAGATAGTCTTCGCCAACACGCAAAGGCTCTGCCAATGCTATGCTCTGATCAAGATGCACTGGCAACACGTCGCCCGCAATGCCTGCATCCCGCTGCAATTCTGCCTCGAGCGCAGCACGGATTTCGGGGTTCGAGAGCCATGAGACCGGAAAAGCGAACGGGACCGGCCCAGCCTCGTCCGGAATGACCCCGATTGCAGCAGCGAAGTGTCGCATGCGCCCTGCCTCGACGGTCACGGGAAATACCCCGACAGAGCGCAGGGCAGACATGTCGATGCGCGCACTCATGCGGCGCGCTGCACCAGCAATGACGCGTTGATCCCTCCGAAGGCGAATGAATTCGAGAGCACGGCTTCGAGGCGCGCCGGACTGGCAGTGCCTGAGGGGATGAACAGCGCGCATCTTGGATCAGGCTGCGTGAAATCCGCTTGCGGAGGCACCATCTGATGGCGCAGGGCCTGAACGGCAACAACCAGTTCCAGCGCCCCGGCGGCCCCGAGTGTATGCCCCAAGACCGGCTTGGACGACGACACCGGAATGCTGTCCAGCGCAGCGCCGAACACCTCGCGCAAGGCCCGCGCCTCGTTGATGTCATTGAGGACAGTGCCAGTGCCATGGGCGTTGACATAGCCTATCCGATCAGGTGCAACCCCCGCATCCTCGAGCGCCTCGGTCATCGCGGAAACCGCACCATCAATATCGGGCTGGATCATGTCTTTCGCGTCACTGCTGGTGCCATAGCCACCAAGCCAGGCCAGCGCCTCACCGCCGCGCGCGCGCAGGGCCGCTTCAGACTCCAGTACGAAGACTGCGGCCCCCTCGCCGATGACCATACCGCTGCGCCCTGCCGCGAAAGGCTGGCATCCGCGCGGCGACATCACGCGCAACAGTTCCCACCCGCGCATGGTTGCCGGTGTGATGCAGGCCTCGGCCCCACCTGCGAGGGCGCGGTCCACCAGACCTGCGCGGATCATCTGTCCAGCGTAGCCGATGGATTGCGCCCCGGATGCGCAGGCACTGACAAGCCCGAAACTCGGACCTGTGATGCCATGGGCGATCGAAATATGCGATACGGCAGAACTTGGCATGCTTCGCGGCACGGTCATCGGCTCATTCCGCAAGCCAATCTCGTGTCCCTTGTAGAAGACATAGCTGCCCTCATCGATCGAAGCCGCGCCTCCGATCCCGGTCCCGATCACGGCAGCGCTGCGCCTGCCTGCCAGTAATTCAGGGGCTATTCCTGCCTGGGCGACGGCCTCGAATGCGGCGACAAGAGCAAATTGCGCGAAACGCTCGGCGGTCGGCGGCACCTTTCGACCAAGCAGGTGTTCGGCATCGAAATCCGGGACTTGCGCCGCAATGCGCACACGCAACCCCTCACCACGCGGCAGGTTGAGAGGCCGCACTCCGGAAGTGCCATTGCAGGCCGCGATCCAGAGCAACTCTGCGCCAATGCCTGCGGCACTGACAGCCCCCATTCCGGTAATCGCAACCCGTGATGTCAAGATTTGGGACCGATATTCTGCAACTCGTCCGGGCGCATCTGCGCGACAATCGCCTCGACAAGCTCGGCGAGATTGCGCGCGGATGACAGATCTTCGCTCATCGGCAGATAGACATTGAGTTGCTCCTCCACCCCCATAAGGATCGAAACGACGTCGATCGAGGCAAGATCGAGGCTCTTCAGTGTTGCCTCAGGGACAACCAGCTCGGGCGCGACCTTGCCTTCCTCGACAATGATTTGCACGAGCTGTTCGAGCAAACCTTCCTCTGGCAGATCGGGCCAAGTCTTACGGGCCGGGGGGCGCGTATCTTCAAACGACTGATTGGTGCTATCGGCAGTGGAAGGATCGGTCATCATGCGTCCTGTTTTTTTCGATCACGCCAGAGACTTGCGATAAATGCGATATGTACGTGCGATCGTGAAGTTGAAACGCGCCATAAGCTTTGTCAATGCGGTATTGTCTTCCAGAACCCACCCGCCTTCGACCCAGTCGATGCCGAGAGCTTCCTGGCTGGTGATCATTTCATCTATCATAGTGAGGATAATGGCAGCCGACGCCGCACTGAAGCGCAGGCGCGACGAAATCCCAAGCAACAAGATCAGACCGCTTTTCGGTTTGAAGCGCAGCAGGCGCCAGAGCAGCCGCAACCACCCCAACGGCGAAGGGTGCGGGCCAAGCCCATGCGTCAGTTCATAGGTATTGGGGATCGCGATATATATCGCGGCAGGCTGTCCATCCAGTTCTATGATCCGCCCCGCTTCGGGTGGCAAAAGCGGCGCGATGAGCTTGAGGCCGTGCATATCTTCCAGTGTCAGCGGCACATGACCCCAGTTATTGCCCCAGCCATCGTTGAAGATATCGCGCAACAAAGGCATATCCTTGCGCAGACTGCGCCACGTTACCCGCCGCACACTCAGCCTCGGATGGCGCTCTTTGAGTCGCATCTTCTCACCAAGGCGCGACACGTCATGCTGCCGCAGGTCGAGCCCCCAGTAACTCACATCCTGCCATTTGGCATATCCGAGCGCTTCGACATGATCCCGAAGGTAGGGCGGATGCCACGGGGTCTGCGGCAACGGTGGGCGCTCATATCCATGCACCAGCAGGCCCGGCTCACCAAGCATGTCAAGCATATAGGGGCCGTGGACATGAATGCAGCCTTTCGCGCGCAACCACTCCTCGGCAACGTTCACGAGCTCCACCACCACCTCGCGATCATCAATCGCATCCAGACAGCCGAACATGCCGCTGTTTTCCGGCACGCCGACCGGCCGGTCATGCGCAATCTGGGCGGAAATGCGCCCCACTGGCCGAGGGCCGCGAAACGCCAGCCAGTATTGAACTATCCCGCGTCGGCAGAAAGCACTGCGCCGCGGGTCCAGCAGCCTCGCGCGGTCAAGATGAAGCGGCGGCTCATAGGCCGGGGTATCACGATAGAGCACGGCGGGCAGGTCAATAAACTGCCTCAGCAGGCGCCGTCCCGAGACCGGGACGATCGTAATTCCCGCGGCGCGAGCTGTTGCGGTTTCGTCATAAGCCTGTTCAGGCGAAGCTTGCTGCATCTTTGGCCCTAAATTACCAGCCTTCCACCCGTCTGCGCCACCCCGTGCAGGGCTGTGTCGCGCCTAGCTGGCTAAACACGCATGACACATTTCGCATGACCGACGCCGCGTCCTCGGTTTCCGCTCAGGCTACAATCGGGCATCGGGATTGACAAGCTGTTGGGGTGCTCTGCCGAACACGTCGCACAGAGTGCGATCTATCCTGCCACTCGACCGCAACGACGACACAGTCCTGATAAAATCCGCATTTCAAATGCATTATTTAAGGCTTAATCCGGCGCTCTCGCAGTTTTTCGAGAAATGCCGGGACCGAGGGAATTGTCGCGGTTCCCACGCATGACCCAGGGCAATCGCGTTTGGCTCACGCCGCTGGTGGCGTCCCTTTCAAGCCATTGAGAATGCTGCGTAAGAACCCCTCATCCCACCCTGCGCGCTTGAGCTTTATGGAGAGCGATCCCTTTG
>SLDY01000081.1 GCA_007125005.1 Natronohydrobacter sp. | reverse complement strand
GCGTGGATGGCGCACTGTTCTTGTCACCCGCGACGGCCTTTTTTCAGGTGCCGATACGGCAGATTTTTGTCGCCGCAGCGCGATTGTGCCAGACTGGCGCACTGAAAGGATATGATCAGGCACGAGACGGCACAGTTCCATAACAGCCAAACAGCCTGTCGCGCCAACTGGCATCTCGTCCAAGACAGGACAAGGTCGCCACATTTCAGACCGAGCGTTTGGCCTATGCCCTCATGAGGCAGAACATCCCCGCCAGCGGCAAGACGCCATACTTCAAAGGGGCTCCGAAGGGGTGATTTGCCGCTAACGGTATCACCGGCGGCAGGGCAACACTGCGCCAGAATACGGCAGCTTATCAGAAAACGCGCGCGCCTTACGCACTGCGCAGGCCAGATGCTCTGCAGGGTGTATTTACCGCCGCGGCCCCCCTTGACGTGCGCCCAACAAGCAGGCAGGTGCAGCCCATGTTGCGCCTAGACGATCTCAGCTTTTCCATCGAGGGTCGCCCCCTGTTCGAGGCCGCCTCGGCCACGATCCCGACAGGCCACAAGATTGGCCTTGTGGGGCGCAACGGCACGGGCAAGACCACACTCTTTCGCCTGATCCGGGGCGAACTGGCGCTGGAAGGCGGCAGCATAACACTGCCCTCGCGCTCGAAAATCGGAGGCGTGGCGCAGGAAGTGCCCTCTTCCGGCACATCGCTTCTCGAAACTGTTCTGCAATCCGATCAAGAGCGCGCGAGCCTGATGGCAGAGGCCGAAAGCGCGAGCGACCCTGCGCGTATCGCCGCGATCCAGACCCGGCTTGCCGATATAGACGCATGGTCGGCCGAGGGTCGGGCCAGCGCGATCCTGAAGGGGCTGGGGTTTGATACCCAGGCTCAGGCGCGGCCCTGCTCGGATTTCTCGGGCGGTTGGCGGATGCGCGTGGCGCTCGCGGGCGTGCTCTTTGCCCAGCCCGATCTCTTGCTGCTTGACGAGCCGACCAACTATCTCGATCTTGAAGGCGCGCTCTGGCTGGAATCCTATCTGGCCAAGTATCCGCATACGGTCATCATCATCAGCCATGATCGCGGACTTCTGAACCGCGCGGTCGATCACATCCTTCATCTGGAGGATCGCAAGCTCACGCTCTATGCGGGCGGCTATGATACTTTCGCGCGCACCCGTGCAGAGCAGCGCGCCGTGTTGGCCGCCGAAGCGCAGAAAGTCGCCACACGGCGCGCGCATATGCAAAAATTCGTGGACCGTTTCCGCGCCAAGGCCAGCAAGGCGAAGCAGGCGCAATCGCGGCTGAAGATGCTTGAGAAGCTCACGCCCATCACCCCGCCCTCGGAGGCCGCGAAGCATGTGTTCAGCTTCCCCGCGCCCGAAGAACTCTCGCCGCCGATCCTGCGGCTTGAGGGGGTCTCGGTCGGTTATGGTGGCCCGCCAGTATTGCGCAAGCTCGATCTCAGGATCGATCAGGATGATCGGATCGCGCTTCTGGGGCGCAATGGCGAGGGCAAATCAACGCTCTCGAAGCTGCTCGCACGCAAGCTTGAAGGCGAAGGCCAGGTCACGCGGGCAGCCAAGCTGCGCGTCGGCTATTTCGCGCAGCACCAGGTCGATGAGCTGGAGCTCGACGAGACACCACTGCAACACCTGCAACGCGCCCGCCCCACCGAGGCGCAGCCCAAGCTGCGCGCGCGGCTGGCCGCGTTCGGGCTGATGGCGGAACAGGCCGAGACAGTTGTTGCGCGGCTCTCGGGTGGGCAGAAGGCGCGGCTTTCGCTGCTGCTGGCGACGCTCGATGCGCCGCATCTGCTGATCCTCGATGAGCCGACCAACCATCTTGACATCGAAAGCCGCGAGGCGCTGGTCGAGGCGCTTACCGAATATAATGGTGCTGTTGTGCTGGTGAGCCATGACATGCATCTGCTCTCGCTGGTGGCAGATCGGCTCTGGCTTGTCTCGGGCGGGCATGTGAGCCCGTTTGAGGGAGATCTGGAAAGCTATCGCGCGTTCCTGCTGGCCAGCGACACCAAACCTGCGCGCGAGAAGCCGAAGCCAAAGCGCGCGAGCCGTGATGAGGTCGCTGTTCTGCGCAGCGAGCTGCGCAAATGCGAAGCCCGCATCGAGAAGCTGGAAGACATGCGCGAGAAACTGGCGAAGAAGCTGGCCAATCCCGCACTCTATGCAGATGATCACGCAGGTGATCTGCGGGTCTGGCAGGGAAAATATGCCGAAGTCATGGAAGCGCTCGATCGCGCCGAGGCGCTCTGGGTCGCGGCGCAGGAAGCGCTCGATACCGCGCAGGACGCCTGAGCGCGGCTCATCCGATCAGAGTATCCTCGCTGGCAAGCTGCGTGTAATGGCGCACTGCATGTTGCAAGGCGATACGCAGCACAATCTTGCCAGAGCGGGCCGACCAACCAAGCGCCTGCTCTGCTGCCTCGACACCTTCGAGCCGGCAACAACACCGCAACACCATATCCCCAAGCCCCGGCCCCAGATCGCGCAGCATATCGCCGAGGCGCTGGCGGGCAGCCATCGTCGCGCGGCAATCGCTCTTTGCAACAAGTGTTTTTTCAAGCGCCAATACCATTTCGGCGGCACAATCTACAGGCTCCTCCTCCAACTGCGCCATAACGAAATCCTCGCGCAACCGGGCAGCGGCCTGAACTTGCGCAGCATCCAGAAACGGCGCGCCGCGCGCATCCTGACGCCGCGCCAGAACTGTGACCGGGCTTTCCATCTGGCCGTAACGCGTGCGCTTGGAGGGCGGGGTTTCCGGCGGTGTGCCGAAAGGCTCGTAGTCCAGCCCAAGGCTGACGCAATGGCGCCTGAGGGCCATACGCCCGGTGGCAGAAATCACATAGCTGGAAACACGGCCCTGTTTGCAGAGCCGGATCCAGCCATTAAGCGCCATCGCCTCTGCCACTTCGCGCGCAAGCACAGCCAGACGCTCGGAAGTGCCCTCCGCCGTCTCACAGGTCACAACGGATTTTGGCATGTCCGCAGCCACGATCAGCAGCGCTTTCGGCCGCACGAGATGGCGCAACGCCTGCATTGCTTCCTGCGTGAGATCATCAGAGTCACTCTGAGGCGGCGCGATTGCGGGGCGGGTCATCATCATTCGGGGATCCTTTGCAGGTGGAGGGCTGGGGCGGTTGCGCAGGGACAGGTCAAGCCTGCGCAGGGCTTCATCCACAAGTGGGTCATCGCGGCGCGTCTCAACCTGACGAATCTGGCGCAGCACTGTGGAGGCATGGCAGCCATGAACACGCCCGAGCGCGCGCAATGACTGACCTTGTGTGACATGCGACAGATAGAGGCGCGCACCTGCGGGCACCCAGGCGGGAAGTTTGCTCGCCGGGTTGAGATTGACGGGGGTTCGGGTGTTGGCAGGAGCAGACATTCTGTTGCAAGCCCTTCAAAGTGATTCTACCTATGAGTGTATATTCTAGCAGATTATTAACCTTTGTTTCGAGAGATTCAGAATAGTTTATAAAACCTAAATTCTGCTCAACGCAGCGTACGCAACTGTAATTACATCGCAACACCTATGCTGCTTATGTCATCATCAGTTCGTCACCAGAAAGGATACGATGATGCATGTTGCTGCCACAACACTCGAAACACTTGTCCGCCCTCGCCTCCTGGTTGTTGCCGCGCGCTACGCGCTGCGCGATTACGATCGTTCCACCCGGCTCGCGCGGCTTCTGAAAGAACCGCTTGGGAGCAGATTACCAAGCCCCGAGACGGCACTGCGGCGCCTGCGACTTCTTGAGCTGGAGCAGGAACAGGCGCGGCGCAATCACGATGCGCGCTGGAGCGCACCCTTGCATGTGGCGCTCATGACGGCGCTCCTGCATGAGGCACAGCTCTGCAACGCACTCCCGACAGGCTTTCAGGTGCTCGGCGCGCGTGCGACATCCTGACCGCGCTTGCCACGCCCGCGTCACACGTTGCGTATCTGCGCGGGCTCAGCGGGAGTGAAGGCGAAGTGCTGGAGGCTGGCGAAGAATTCTTCAATGAATTCCAGCGCGATGAGCGAAGGAGGTTTATGGATCGGGCGCACCAGCGACAGACGATGCGGGATTGCGGGCACAAAGGGACGGAATGCAACACCCCGCCCGATATATTGCGCGGCATCAAGCTCGCTGATGACGGCGACACCCACGCCATGGCGCACGAATTCGCAAGCGGTGGTGAATTGCCGGGCCTCGATATAGGTCTGGATGCTCTGCCCATCTTGGGCGAAGGCGGCCTGCAACTGCCGGAAATAGGCGCTTTCGCGGCGCGCATGGATCAGCTTTTGCCCCGCCAGATCGCGCGGACGGATGACGGACAGTTTGGCAAGCGCGCTCGTCTCGGGAAAGATGCAGACAGTGCGGATATCGATTCGCGTGCTCTCCAGCGCCGGATGCCCCTCAAACCCGTCGGCATCGGTGATGCCCACATCGAATTGCGCGCCGACCATCCATTCAAGGATACGCTCGGGGCGGTCAGGTTCCAACGTCAGGGTCACGCCGGGACGGTGTGTCAGGAACCCGGCGATGAATCCGGGCAGATGGCTGATGGCGAATCCCGGCAGGCAAGCGACCCGCAACTCGCCAGCCTTGCGCCGCGTGATATTGCGCCCGGCATCCGAAATCCGCTCCAGCAGATCAAGCGAGCGTTTGATATCGGGCATCAGGAACCGCGCCTCCTGCGTCGGGACCAACCGCCCGTCGCGCCGCTCCAGCAACGCAAATCCCAATGATTCGGTCAGATCCGCGATAAGCCGGCTGACAGCAGGCTGCGAAATATCAAGCGCTTGCGAGGCGCGGGTCATTGTGCCGTGCTCGATTACGGCCAGCAACGCTTCTAACTGGCGCGGGCTGAGTTGGGTCTGCATGTGGCGAGCCTTATATTGCTGCACGCAAAATCATAACATCATATTATGGCTTTGGCAGAAAAAATTGTCTTGTCTTATGATTGTTACAATGCAACCCTATCGGTGATAGCAAGCGGCAGGGTCGGTCCTGCCGTGGAACCATATCAGGTCACTTGCTATCTCCAAAGGGAGGATCATCATGAAGAAATATGTAGCCGGTGCATGCCTTGCGGCCACCACGGCGCTGACGCCACTCTGGGCACATGCACAAGTCTCGGTCAACTGGTGGCACGCGATGGGCGGCGAGCTGGGCGAGTTGCTCGAAGGTGTGGCAGAGGCCTTCAACCAAAGTCAGGATCAGTTTCGCGTCGTGCCGAGCTATCGCGGGACATATACCGAGACCATGACCGGGGCCATTGCAGCCTTCCGCGCCAATCAGCAGCCGCATATCCTGCAGGTGTTTGAAGTTGGCACCGGCACCATGATGGCAGCCGAGGGCGCGATCTACCCGATCTACCAGCTGATGGCCGACAATGATGTCGTGTTCGACCCGGATGCCTATCTGGACACAGTGGTGAGCTACTACACCGATCCGAACGGGAACATGCTGTCTTTCCCGTTCAACTCCTCGACACCGATCATGTATTACAACAAGGACATCTTCGAGGCCGCCGGACTGGACCCCGAATCTCCGCCCACGACATGGGCCGAGATGGAAGCTGCCTCTGTCCAGATACTCGAATCGGGGGCGGCGCCCTGTGGCTTCACCACCTCATGGCCAAGCTGGGTCATGCTGGAAAATTTCAGCGCATGGCATAATATTCCACTTGGCACGCAGGCCAACGGGTTTGAAGGCTTCGATGCGGAGTTTGTCTTCAACAACGATCTGGTCGCACGTCATTGGGACAATCTCTACGCCTGGCAGGAAGCCGGTGCATTCCGCTGGGGTGGCCCCGGGCCGGGCCCCGATGCCTTCCCCGCGTTCTATGCTGGTGAATGCGCGATGGTGTTTGGCTCTTCGGCCAGTCGCGCAGGCGTGCTGCGCAATGCCGATTTCACTGTCGGCTATGGCTTCCAGCCCTATTACGACGATGTGGAAGGCGCCCCACAGAACACCATCATTGGTGGGGCAACGCTCTGGGTTCTGACCGGACATACCGATGAGGAATATCAGGCGGTCGCAGCTTTCTTCGAGTATCTCTCAGAGCCCGAGGTGCAGGCCCAATGGCATCAGGACACAGGCTACCTGCCGATCACGCAGGCGTCTTTCGATCTGACCGCCGCGCAGGGTTACTACGACGAGAACCCCGGTGCGGATACTTCGATCCGTCAGATGACACTGAACCCGCCAACCGAGAATTCGCGCGGCCTTCGCTTCGGCAATTTCGTGCAGATCCGCGACGTGATCTCTGAAGAGATGGAAGCCGTGATGACGGGTGCCAAGTCTGGCCAGCAGGCTGCCGATGATGCGGTACGTCGTGGCAATGCCCTGCTGCGCGAGTTTGAAGCCAGCATGAACTGATCCTGACACCACGGCCCGCCCCTGATCCGGGGCGGGCCGTTTTCCGTTTCAGGCGAAAGCGATCCCATGCAGACCAAACGCATGACCTTTTCCAGCAAGTGGCTACCCTATGCCCTGTTGGCCCCTCAGGTGATCATCACTCTGATCTTCTTCATCTGGCCCTCGTATCAGGCGCTGTTGCAGTCGGTCTATCGTCAAGGGGATGCGTTCGGCATCCGTCCGCCCACGTTCGTCTGGTTCGACAACTTCAAGGCGCTCTTCGCCGATACGCTCTATCTGAACTCGCTGAAGGTAACGCTGATCTTCTCGGTCGGGACGACATTGCTGTCCATGTCGGTGGCACTTCTCTTTGCGGTGATGGTCAACCGCATGATCCGCTCGCGCGACAGCTACACCACTTTTCTGGTCTGGCCCTATGCTGTGGCTCCGGCGATTGCCGGTGTGTTGTGGTGGTTCATCTTCAACCCGTCTATCGGGATAATGCCGTATGTGCTGGACATGTTCGGCTATGACTGGAACCACCGGCGCAACAGCCAAGACGCGATGATGATGGTCATCATCGCCGCCGCATGGAAACAGATCAGCTATAATTTTCTGTTCTTTCTCGCAGGGCTGCAATCGATCCCGCACTCCCTGATAGAGGCCGCCGCCATCGATGGCGCGAGCCGGATGAAGCGGTTCTGGACAATCGTCTTCCCGCTGCTCTCGCCGATCACTTTCTTCCTGATGGTGGTCAATATCGTCTATGCGATGTTCGACACATTCGGCGTGATCCATGCCACCACCGAGGGCGGGCCTGCACAGGCCACGAATATCCTTGTCTACAAAGTCTATCGCGACGGGTTCGTGAATCTCAACATCGGCTCCTCGGCGGCGCAATCGGTGATCCTGATGGCGATTGTCATCATCCTGACCGTGATCCAGTTCCGCTATATCGAGCGGCGCGTGAACTACTAAAGGGGCAGCGCAATGGTCGAGAACAATCGCTGGGGCAATATCCTTGCCCATATCATCCTGATCCTTGGCGTCGCCATCGTGGTCTTTCCGGTCTATGTGGCGATCATCGCCTCAACCCATCCGCCGGGAACATTCGTGCGTGGCGTCATGCCGCTGCTGCCCGGACCAAATGCCATCGAGAATTACACAACGGTCGTGACGCAGGGGCGCTCGCAAGCGGGCACACCGCCCATCGGGGGGATGCTCTGGAACAGCTTCATCATGGCGATGGCAATCACCATCGGCAAGCTTTCGATCTCGATCATCTCGGCCTTCGCCATTGTCTATTTCAAATTCCCTTTCCGCATCTTCTTCTTCTGGGTCATCTTTCTCACGCTGATGCTGCCTGTCGAAGTGCGGATCGTGCCGACCTTTCAGGTCGTGGCCGATCTGGGGATGCTCAACAGCTTCGCGGGACTCTCTATTCCGCTGATCGCCTCTGCAACGGCAACCTTCCTGTTCCGGCAATTCTTCATGACAGTGCCCGAGGAACTGATGGAAGCCGCGCGCGTTGATGGGGCGGGGCCGATGAAATTCTTCAAGGATATCCTGCTGCCGCTTTCGATCACCAATATCGCGGCGCTCTTCGTGATCATGTTTATCTATGGCTGGAACCAGTATCTCTGGCCGCTGCTGATCACGACGGATCCCGAATACTACACTATCGTCATGGGCATTCAGCGCATGGTGACAGGTGGCGATTCCGAGCCCTTGTGGCATCTGGTGATGGCCACCGTCGTGCTTGCGGCGCTGCCGCCAGTGCTTGTCATCCTGTTCATGCAACGCCTGTTTGTCAAAGGCCTGACCGAGACGGAGAAATAACGCATGGCTTCCATCACCATGGATAATCTGGGCAAGGTCTACGCGGGCAATGTGCGCGCAGTGACCGGCGTGAATATCGATATCGCAGATGGCGAGATGATTGTGCTCGTCGGGCCTTCTGGCTGCGGCAAATCCACGCTTCTGCGTATGGTCGCGGGGCTGGAGACAATCACCGAAGGCACGCTCAGGATCGGCGAGCGCGTGGTGAACACTCTCGAACCCGCAGACCGCGACATCGCGATGGTGTTTCAGAATTACGCGCTCTACCCGCATATGACCGTATTCAACAACCTCGCCTATGGGCTCAAGAATCGCGGCCTTAAGAAGGCCGAGATCGATCGCCGCGTGAAAGACGCCGCCGAGATGCTGCAGATCGGCCAGTTTCTGGACCGCAAGCCGCGCCAGCTATCGGGCGGCCAGCGCCAGCGGGTCGCGATGGGCCGTGCGCTTGTGCGCGAACCCGCAGCGTTTCTTTTTGACGAGCCTTTGTCGAATCTCGACGCGAAACTCCGCGTTCAGATGCGGGTCGAGATCCGGCAGTTGCAGAAGCGCTTAGGGACAACCTCGCTTTATGTAACCCATGATCAGCTTGAGGCCTTGACCATGGCCGACCGGCTGGTGGTGCTCAATGGCGGGCGGATCGAGCAGATCGGCACGCCGATGGAGCTGTATTCGCGCCCTGAGACTGTCTTTGTTGCAGGCTTCATCGGCTCGCCTGCGATGAACATGCTGCCTGCGGATTATTTGCGCACACTCGTTCCGGCAGAGGCGCTGGCGCATGTGCCGCAGAATGCGGATCTGATCGGCATCCGCCCCGAGGATCTGGCACTTGCGCCGCCTGCCATGGGGGAGATTGGTCTGAGCGGCAGGCTCTTGCTTCTGGAGCCTGCAGGTGCGGAGAGCCATCTGCATCTAGTCTTTGACGGGATCGACGAGCATGTGGTCGTGCGCCTGCCCCATGTCCCCGATGTGAGCGAAGGTGCCACGCTGCAATTCAGCCTCAAGCGCGAGAAGCTGCATCCGTTCCATCAAGCCAGCGGTCAGCGCGTGGCATGAAAGCAGACCGGATGAGCAACCCGTTTCGTCGCCCGCAAGGCGCGCCCGTTATCTATGGCCATCGCGGCGCACGCGGTATGTGGCCCGAAAACACGCTCGAGAGCTTCCGGCTGCTGCGCGCAACAGGGGCGCAGGGGCTGGAGATTGATGTGCAGAATGCCGCAGGGCGCGTGCCGGTGGTTGTGCATGACCCGCATGTGCCGATGCAGATCGCGCGCGATGCCTCCGGCAACTGGCTGGATGCGTCGGGGCCGAAAATCCATGAACTGAGCGTGGCCGAGTTGCAAAGCTATGATATGGGCGGTCTGAAACCGGGGCATGCCTATGGCACGCGCTACCCGGAGCAAAAGCCGCTCAAGGGCGCGCGCATCCCGACGCTGCAGGCCGTGCTCGACTGGGCGCAGGCCGAGGCGGGGCTGGTGCTGAATATCGAGATCAAATCCTACGCCACACGCACCGATCTGGGTGATCCGCCGGAGATGCTCGCGGAAGATGTTCTGCGGCTTCTGGAGCGCTTCGCGCTGACAGGGCGCGTGGTGATTTCCTCCTTTGACTGGCGTGTTCTGACTGCCTTGCGCGAGCAGGCTCCAGAGGTTGCGCGTGGCTATCTCAGCTACCAGCAACATGATGATTTCCTGACCATTGAGG
Organism: Natronohydrobacter sp.; assembly: GCA_007125005.1. GTDB lineage: Bacteria > Pseudomonadota > Alphaproteobacteria > Rhodobacterales > Rhodobacteraceae > Roseinatronobacter. The sequence goes on along the minus strand of SLDY01000081.1, from coordinate 1,845 downwards.
AGGGCTCGCCATGGATGGCGGGGCTTTCGCTGGCCGCCTATGATGGCAGCTTGCCCCGGATGATCGCCGATCAGGGCGCGCGCTGCTGGTGCCCCTATTTCCATGATCTCACCGAAGCCGATCTCAAAGCTGCGCAGGATCTGGATCTTGCCGTGAATGTCTGGACAGTAAATGACGCCGGGGATGCCGGACGGATGATCGCGATAGGGGTTGACGGGATCATCACGGATTACCCAGAAAGGGTGATCGCTGAACTGTCAGTGGCCTGAATTCCCAGCGTACGCTCTGGTAAGCCGTTCTTGGTATTCCTGTTCTAATCTGGCGCGAGTTTGACCCCATTCCAGCGCCAGAGGTTTGCCAATGTCTGACCAGTCAGCCCGACTCTCCCTGCCCTATCTCCTGCCTGCACAGGCTCAGAAACATGTCACTCATAACGAGGCGCTCCAGCTTCTCGATATGATCGTGCAACTGACCGTCGAGGAGTTCGGGGCGCTCACACCGCCGCCCTTGCCCGAAGCTGGCCAGATATGGGCGTTGGGCGATGCGCCTTCGGGCGCATGGTTCCATGAGGGCGGCAAGCTCGCTGCATGGCTTGGCAGCGGCTGGCTGTTCATTGCGCCGCGCAAGGGCTGGCGGGCTGCGCGCGAGACCGAGTTACGGCTCTGGGATGGCGCGGCTTGGATTGCCACAGGCGCGGCCTCGCTTGATACAGTGGATGGGCTGGGGATAAATGCATCGCATGATGCAACCAACCGGCTGGTCGTCGCTGCGGCGGCAACACTTCTGACCCATGAAGGCGCGGGCCATCAGCTCAAGATCAACAAAGCGCTAGCCTCGGACACTGCAAGCCTTCTGTTCCAGACTGGCTGGTCAGGCCGGGCGGAGATGGGAACAGCAGGCAGCGACTCTTTCGAGATCAAGGTGAGTGCAGATGGCGGGGCATGGGCAACCGGCCTTTCAGTCGATCCGGCAAGCGGGGCTGTTTCGGCCCCGAACGGGATCACCGCGCCGAGCCTGAGCGGCGATGCCGTGACGCAATCTCCGATAGATGCCACCGCAGGGCGGCTTCTGAAAACGGGAGATTTTGGGCTGGGCGCAGTGCAGGCGCCTGACATCCCCGATCTTGATGACCCGGCCCTGCCGGGGGGCGCTTACCGCACGCTTCAGGCCACGCCGGGCACATATCCCGCTGGCGCGGGAACACTGGGCCATGTGCTTGTGCTCAAGCATGAGGCGGGCAGCGGCTTTCAGTTCTTTCTGCCTGTGGGCGACAGCGCGAGCGCCGACCGGATTTTCAGCCGCGTCTATGACCCTGCGGCAGGCACATGGCGCGCATGGCAAACCGCCTATTCCACAGCAACGGCTCTGGGGCAGGTGTCGCAGGCAAATGGCCTGCCGACAGGCGCATTGATAGAAACCGGCAGCAATGCCAATGGCAGCTACACGCGCTTTGCCGATGGCACCCAGATCTGCCGCCACACGCTCGAGATCACCGATATCACCAGCGCCGCAGGAGCAATCTTTACCACGGCTGCGGAGGCAGTCTGGACCTTCCCGGTCGCATTTGCCGCAACTGATGCACTTTGCGTGAGCACAGGCGGGCCGCGCGATGCAGGCGCGCTCTGGGCACGCGGGCGGGCAATCGACGCGCAAAGCGCAGGGATTCGAGTATTTGCAGCGAACAGCACATCTGTGACGCAGACCGTCGAGATGCAGGCCACCGGGCGGTGGTTCTGATACGCACGACCCACGCGCCTGGATCGCCAGATGCGCCCGCCTGCGCGTCAGCGCAGGCAGCGCCCTCGGGGCGTGCAGGGGTGGGTGGGTGGGCGCGGCCCGAGGGCG
>SLDY01000111.1 GCA_007125005.1 Natronohydrobacter sp. | reverse complement strand
TCGGCTGGTCGGCCACGACTGGTAATGTGGAGCCCTGGGTCTATCAGCGCCTGTCGGAGACCTTCGTGCTTGATGAAGCGATGCGCCGCAGGCTCGCGGCGCTGAACCCGCAAGCCTCCGCACGTCTGGCCGGTAGGCTGATCGAAGCATCGGAGCGCAATTACTGGGCGCCGGACGCCGCCACTCTGGCTGCTCTTCAGGACGCTGCGGATGAAATCGAAGACCGTGTCGAAGGGATTGCCGCCGAATGAGCAACGCCGCGACGATATCGCTTCCTGGCAAGGACGGGGGGGCCAGCCCCCCCGCGCCCCCCGGGATATTTGAACAAGGATGAAGGGGAAGTCACGATGAGCCCAAGAGATGAGATACCGGCCCTGAAAGGCCAGGATGGTGAAGGTTCGGTGCAGGTGCATATGGACCCGGGCCAGAAAATCGAGGGCGCGAAGGTGTTTTCGGTCTATGGCAAGGGCGGCATCGGGAAATCGACAACCTCCTCCAACCTATCGGCGGCCTTTGCCGCGATGGGCAAGCGCGTGTTGCAGATCGGCTGCGACCCCAAGCATGACAGCACGTTCACTCTGACCGGCCGCTTGCAGCCCACAGTGATCGACATTCTGAAAGAGGTGGATTTCCACCCCGAAGAACTGCGCCCCGAGGATTTCGTGACCGAAGGCTGGGGCGGGGTGATGTGCGTGGAAGCAGGTGGCCCGCCTGCAGGCACAGGCTGCGGCGGCTATGTCGTGGGCCAAACCGTGAAGCTCCTCAAGCAGCACCATCTGCTCGATGACACGGATGTGGTGATCTTCGATGTGCTGGGTGATGTGGTCTGCGGCGGATTTGCAGCGCCCTTGCAGCATGCTGACCGCGCCGTGATCGTGACCGCCAATGATTTCGACTCGATCTATGCGATGAACCGCATCATCGCCGCCGTGCAGGCAAAATCGGCCAATTACAAGGTGCGGCTCGCGGGCTGCATCGCCAACCGTTCGCGCGACACCGATGAGGTGGACCGCTTCTGCAAGACCGTCGGCTTCAACCGGATCGGGCATATGCCCGATGTCGATGCGATACGTCGCTCGCGGCTCAAGAAGAAGACACTTTTCGAGATGGATGCGGATGAGGACATTCTCGCCTGCCGCGCGGAATACATGCGGCTCGCCGAGACACTCTGGCGCGGAACCGAGCCGATGAACCCGGCACCGCTGCCTGATCGTGATATTTTCGAGCTTCTGGGATTTGACTGATGCGCGATCTCTCGCCCACACCCAGCTATGACGCCACCCGCGCCCGTGTCGCCGATTATTTCGACGGCACGGCCACGCGCGTCTGGGAGCGGCTGACCTCGGATGCGCCGGTCTCGCGCATCCGCCAGACTGTGCGCGAGGGCCGCGACACCATGCGCGCCATGATGCTGGGCGAATTGCCTGCCGATCTGCAGGGCGCACGCGTGCTTGATGCGGGCTGCGGCACGGGGGCTGCAGCGGCCGAACTGGCCGCGCGCGGGGCGGATGTAACCGCCATCGACATCTCGCCCAAGCTGGTGGAAATCGCGCAGACACGCCTGCCGCAGGGTCTGCCCGGATCAGTCAGTTTTCGCGCGGGCGACATGCTCAGCCCGGCGCTGGGGCAGTTCGACCATGTGATCGCGATGGACAGCCTGATCTATTACACCCGTCCCGATCTCGAAGCCGCGCTCGATACTCTCTCCGCGCGCGCGGGCCAGATCGTCTTCACCCTCGCCCCGCGCACGCCGCTTCTGATGGCGATGTGGCATGCGGGCCGCGTCTTTCCGCGCGCGGATCGCTCGCCCACCATGATCCCGCATGATCATCGCCGCATCGCCACGCCGGGATTGTCGCGCGTGGGCCGCGTGGCGCGCGGGTTCTACATCTCCGAATGCCTGAAGGTGCGTCCATGATCATTCCCAAGGCCATGTTCAGCAAGATCAGCATGAATTGGCTGCCCTTCGCCGATGCGGCCTCCGAGGGACTGCCGCTGAGCCAGATCCTGCGCCTGAGCCTGTTTCAGGTCTCTGTCGGGATGGCGACCGTGCTGCTTTTGGGCACGCTCAACCGCGTGATGATCGTGGAGCTTTCGCTCGCGGCCTCGCTTGTGGCGGTGATGATCGCGCTGCCGGTGCTGATCGCGCCCTTCCGGGCGCTCCTGGGCTTTCGGTCGGACAATCACCGCTCGGCGATCGGCTGGAAGCGCATTCCCTATCTTTGGTTCGGCTCGCTGTGGCAATTCGGCGGGCTTGCGATCATGCCTTTCGCTCTGCTGGTGCTGACCGGCGATGTTGTCCATGACGTGCCCTTCGCAGGCGAGGTCATCGCGGCGCTCGCTTTTCTGATGACTGGCTTCGGGCTGCATATGACCCAGACCGCCGGTGTGGCGCTCGCGGCGGACCGCGCGGATGATGCGACCCGCCCGCGTGTGGTAGCCCTTCTATATGTCACCTTCCTTGCCGGCATGGCGGTCTCTGCGCTGATTGTGGGATGGCTGTTGCGCGATTTCAGCGATCTGCGCCTCATTCAGGTCGTGCAGGGCTGTGCAGTTGTTACACTCGCGCTCAATGTCATCGCGCTGTGGAAGCAGGAGAAGATCAAACCCCAGACCCGCGCCGAACGCGAGGCCCCCAAACCTGCCTTCCGCGATGCGTGGAATGACTACATCAAAGGCGGGCAGGCCGGGCGGCTGCTGGCGGTTGTGTTCGTGGGCGGGCTTGCCTTCAACATGCAGGATGTACTGCTGGAGCCCTATGGCGGCGAAGTCCTTGGCCTTTCCGTTGCAGCCACCACCACGCTGACGGCTGTCTGGGCCGTGGGCGCGCTGTTCGGCTTCTGGCTTGCAGCGCGCTGGCTCGGGCAGGGCATGGATCAGTACCGCATGGCGGGCTTGGGCATCGTGCTGGGCATCTTCGCCTTCTCGGCCGTGATTTTCGCAGGGCCGCTGCAATCGGCTTTCACCTTCTTTGCGGGCGCCTTCGGGATCGGGCTCGGACTCGGGCTCTTTGCCGTTGCAACGCTCACGGCGGCAATGGAAATGCCGCGGCGCGGAATCGTCGGCGGCGGGCTTGCACTTGGCGCATGGGGGGCTGCGCAGGCCACGGCAGCGGGGCTCGCGGTCGCACTGGGCGGCGGCATTCGCGACACGGTTCAGGGGCTTGCAAATGCAGGCCATCTCGGCGCGGGACTCATGACCCCGGATATCGGCTACTCTGTGGTATACCACATTGAAATAGCTTTGCTTTTTTCAACACTCATCATCCTTGGCCCGCTGGTCAAGACCCGCATCATCGATACCACACATCACCGCAACCAACGGATCGGCCTTGCCGATTTCCCAACCTGACCTTCAAGGAGGAAACACCATGGATACGCCATATGGCTGGCTGTTTTTCGGCAATTTCGATCTGGCCCTGATCTCACTCTACCTGTTCTGGATCTTCTTCGCCGGGCTGATCGTATATATCCAGCGCGAAAACATGCGCGAAGGATATCCGCTGGAGAACGACGACGGCAGCCACGCCAATTCGTTGCTTCCCGTGCCAGAGCCCAAGACCTTCAACCTGCCCCATGGGCGCGGCGAGTTCAAAGCTCCAAATGACGAGCGCGAAACACGCGATCTGGCGCTGGCGCGCACCTCGATGGGTGGCGGCTTCCCCTTTGCGCCGACAGGCGATCCTCTGGCAGACGGGGTTGGCCCGGCGTCATGGGCAGCACGGCGCGACGAGCCGGAACTGGATGGCCATGGCCATGCCAAGATCCAGCCGATGGCAAAGGTGGGCGAGTTCATGGTGTCGGCGGGGCGCGACCCGCGCGACCTGCCCGTGATCTGCCATGACCGCAAGTCGCCCGGCAAGGTCAGTGACATGTGGGTGGACGTGCCCGAACAGTTGGTGCGCTATCTGGAAGTGACCCTTGATGATGGCGGCAAGCGGCTGGTGCCGATGCCGATGGTGAAGATCAAGGCTGACCGTGTTGTCGTGAATGCGCTGGATTCCGAGAGCTTCAAAGGCATCCCCACCATCGCCTCTGATGCGCAGGTCACGAAACTCGAGGAAGAGAAGGTTTCGGGCTATGTCGCTGGCGGCTATCTCTACACCGCCGATAAGCGTGCTTCGCAGATGAAAGCGCTCTCCAAGGCTCTGACCGATCCGGTCTGAGCAGCCCCACGACCCATAAAAAACCATAAGGAACCGGCCCATGTCACATGATGATTTCGCTTTTGAACCTGTAAAGGGGTTGCCAGAGAGGCCCCCTGAACACGAACGCATCCTGTGGCAGGGCCGGCCCGATACATGGGCGCTGGCGCGCGACGCCTACAAGATCAACTGGATCACCGGCTATTTCGCGGTGATCATCGGCTGGCGCGCCTCGGTCGGCGCGCTGGAATCCGGCGCAGCGGGCGCTGTCGCCTTCGGCCTGCCTTATGCGCTGCTCTGGGCCGCTGCGATGGGCGTGGTGCTGGCGCTGGCCTGGGTGGCTGCACGCAGCACGGTCTATACGATCACCAGCGCACGCGTTGCCATGCGCATCGGCGCGGCGCTGACAGTCACGCTAAACCTGCCGTTCCGACAGATTGCCAATGCCGATCTGAAATTGAGCAAGGGCGACACTGGCACAATCGCGCTGGAAACACTGGGAGAGACCAAGTTTTCCTATCTCATCCTCTGGCCGCATTGCCGTCCGGGCCATATCCGCGTGACCAAGCCAGCCCTGCGCGCCATCCCCCAAGCAGCGAAAGTTGCCGCGATCCTCGCTGATGCCGCAGAGGCGCGCATCGCCCAACCCGTTCTCGAACGCAAGACCAGCGCTCCGATGGGCGGTCTGGTCGCAGCAGAGTGAGGCCCGATATGACCATTGATCCAAACCCCCAGCGCCCCTTCAAGCCCGGTTTCAAGCGCCCCGACAACAACGACATGATCCCCATCGGCCTTGTGCGGATGATGTTTGCCCTGCCGGTCGCAGCTCTTGTGCTCGTCTCCTATGCGTCTTTCACCGGGCGCGAGCGCGTTGCGATCCCTGCCCCGGCACCGATCGTGAATGAATGGACCATCCGGCTTGTGGGTCATGATGCACAGGCCGTTACAGTGCTGGATGCCGAAGGCAACCTGCTGGCTGATCTTGATCACGGCGGGTTCATCACTGTGATCCAGAATGGCCTGATGACCATGCGCCGCCGCCACGGGTTAGACCCGACCCTGCCCCTGCAGATCGTGCAATTCGAGAATGGTCGCTTGGCCGCGATTGATCCACTCACTGATTACCGTGTCGAGCTGACCCAGTTCGGGCGCGACAACCAGGCCGCATTCGAACGGCTGCTGAACTTGAAATAAGACCACCACCAAAAAAACAAAGGGAATCAAACAATGTCACTCTTCTCAAGAAAGGTCGAACAGGTGCCCTGCACTGTTGAAGTCTCGCACCGGTTCGAAGCGCTTCATGCGCATGTGCGTTTCAATGACGGCTCGGTCATCCATCCGGGCGACGAAGTGCTGGTCCAAGGCCCGCCCGTGCTCGCCGCATGGGGTGAGGTGATCTCGGAGGATAGGATTGCCACGATCACCCGCGCCAATGCCTTCGAGCGGCTCTGGACCAAGCTCACGGGCGATTTCGAGTTCATCGAGCTGTGCGAATTTTCCTTCTCGGAGGAGATGTCACTTAACAAGGAGGCCGCAGCATGAACATGCAAAGCCCCGCCACCGCCCATGACGAACTGCACGCAGAGATCGCAGATCGTTTCGATACCAATGCCATGGCGCAGGAATCCACCCTCCTGAACCCGCGTTTCTACACCACCGATTTCGATGAACTGGACCGCATCGATGTCACCCCGGTGCGCGAGGACTGGGACAAGCTTCTTGGCCAGATGAAATCGGACCCCAACAAGGGCCATTTCAAGAAGAACGCCGATTGGGACGCCGTTGACTGGGAGGGTATGGACCCCGCCCTCAAGCGCGAATTCATCGACTTTCTGGTGTCTTCCTGCACCGCAGAATTTTCAGGCTGCGTGCTCTACAAGGAGATGAAGCGGCGCGGCAAAAACCCCGATATCTGCGAGTTGTTCAACTATATGGCCCGCGACGAGGCCCGCCATGCAGGGTTCATCAATGACGCGCTGCGCGAGGCAGGTGTGGCGGTGAATCTGGGCTTTCTGACCAAGGCCAAGAAATACACCTATTTCCGGCCCAAATTCATCTATTACGCCACCTATCTGTCTGAAAAGATCGGTTATGCGCGATACATCACCATCTACCGCCATCTGGAGGCGAATCCCGACAAGCGGTTCCACCCGATCTTCAAATGGTTCAAGGAATGGTGCAATGACGAGTTCAGCCATGGCGAAGCCTTCGCGCTCTTGATGCGCACCGATCCGAAGCTGACGGAAAGCTTTGTCAACAAGCTCTGGATCCGCTTCTTCCTGACGGCTGTCTATGCCACGATGTATGTGCGAGACCATGCGCGCCCCGAGTTTCACAAGGCGCTTGGCGTGGATATCGAGTGGTATGATCAGGAAGTCTTCCGCAAGACCTCCGAGATCGCGCGGCAGGTTTTCCCGGTGGAACTGGATATCGACCACCCGGCCTGGCTGCCAACGCTGAAAAAGATCGAGGCTGCCTACAAGGATGTAGAGACCGGCACAAAGCAGGGCGGCGTTGCAGGCACACTGAAGCGCTGGGGCGGTATGGCCCGCGCGGGCGCTGGCTTTGCGCGTCTCTATTTCCTCCCCGTGCGCAAGACCACGCCACCCGCCTCGGTGCGGCTGGAGCCTGCCTATTGAGCCCCGCATGGGTGGGCCGCGGCCCACCCATGCGACCGACACAGGAGCCTGACGCATGTTTGAAACCCCCTGGATAGCTGCTCTCGCTGCGCTGTTTCTGTGGTGGTTTGCCACGGGCATCCTGCTCTGGCGCGTCCATGCCGCCGATCGTGGCGGGCGCGACCAGCATGCCTGGTCGGTCATCCTGTCGCTGCCGCTTCTGGCCGCTGGCGCGCTCGGGGTGCATGCCACGCTTGGCGATACAAGCCCGCAAGGCGTGTGGTTCGCCTTTCTTGCAGCGCTGGCACTTTGGGCATGGGTGGAACTCGCCTTTCTCTCAGGTATCATCACCGGCCCCAACACCCGCCCCTGCCCTGCCGGGCTCGACCCTGCCGCGCGGTTCTGGGCTGCCTTTCGCACAGTCGCCTTCCATGAAGTGCTGCTCGCGGCCATGCTGATCGTGCTGGCGCTCGCCTCGCTGGGCGCAGATAATGCCTTCGCGCTCTGGACCTTCCTTGTGCTGTTCGCCGCCCGCATCTCGGCCAAGCTCAATCTCTTTCTGGGCGTGCCGCGCATCAATACCGATTTCCTGCCGCGCCCGCTGTCGCATCTCTCGAGCTACTTCCGGCAAGGCCCGGTCAGTGGCTTCTTCCCGCTCTCGGTCACGCTGCTGGCGCTTGCCGTGGGCTGCTTTCTCGAACGGCTCTGGCGCGCGCATCAGGCCGCAGATCAGGGCGCAATGATCGGCTTTACGCTTCTCTCCATGCTCACGGCGCTCGCGCTTCTTGAACACTGGTTCATGGTCTGGCGCGTGCGCGATGACAAACTCTGGCGCTGGATGATCCCGGCGCCCACAAACACCAAATCAAAAACATGACCGAGGGGATCCCAATGGACTTTGACACCCATTTCAAAACCGCGCTCGACACGCTGAAACGCGAAGGTAACTACCGCATCTTTGCCGAAGTCGAGCGTCAATGCGGCAGCTTCCCCAAGGTCAAACATTTCAACGGCCCCGGCGTGCAGGAAGTGACGGTCTGGTGCTCGAATGATTATCTCGGCATGGGGCATCACGAGACTGTCGTGGACAGCATGATGCGCGCAGTCGAGGCCTGCGGCACCGGCGCTGGCGGGACGCGCAACATCTCGGGCAACAACCATCTCCACCGCATCCTCGAAGAGGAACTCGCCGATCTGCATGGCAAGGAGGCTGCGCTCCTGTTCACCTCCGGTTATGTCTCGAACTGGGCAGCCCTTTCCACGCTCGGCGCGAAAATCCCCAACGCGGTGATCCTCTCGGACGAGAAGAACCACGCCAGCATGATCGAAGGCATCCGCCATTCGCGCGCCGACAAGGTGCTGTGGCGGCACAATGACTGGCGCGATCTTGACCGCAAGCTCAAGGCCGTGGGGGACCGCCCCAAGATCGTGGCATTTGAATCCGTCTATTCCATGGATGGTGATATCAGCCCCATGCGCGAAATCGTCGAGGTCGCCGAAGCGCATGGCGCGATGACCTATCTCGACGAGGTCCACGCGGTCGGCATGTATGGCCCACGCGGGGGCGGCATCTCGGAAGAGCGCGGCCTTGCAGATCGGATCACCCTGATCGAGGGAACACTGGGCAAGGCTTACGGTGTGATGGGCGGCTATATCACCGGCTCGACAGCGCTATGCGACTTCATGCGCTCCTTTGCCTCGGGCTTTATCTTCACAACAGCGCTGCCCCCGGCGATTGCGGCCGCCGCCACGACCTCGATCCGGCATCTTAAGAACTCGGATACCGAGCGCATGGCCCAGCGCGACCGCGTGGCGCGGCTGCGCGCGAAACTCGATGCGCAGGGCATCCCGCATATGGCCAATGACAGCCATATCATTCCGGTGATGATCGGCGATCCTGTCAAATGCCGGATGATCTCCGACATCCTGATGAACGACTGGGGCATCTATGTGCAACCGATCAACTATCCGACCGTGCCCAAGGGCACCGAGCGGCTGCGCATCACCCCCGGCCCGCTGCATTCGGACTCCGATATCGACCATCTCGTGACCGCGCTCACTGCGCTCTGGAAACAATGCGCGATTGCCCATGCTGTCGCATGATTGTTGCTTGACTTGAGTAGGAAGCAGAACATCTCTCACAATGCCTGAAAAATAATCCGGGAGGAACAGGATATGAACTTCAAGACCGGCATGGCTGCGGCTGCCTTTACACTATCCTTGACTGCACTGCCTGCTTTCGCAGGCGACCCCGAGGCTGGCGCGAGCGCCTTCCAGAGCCAGTGCCAGAACTGCCACAATGTGGTGAACGAAGCTGGTGACGTGCTTGCAGGGCGTCCGAATGTTCGTACCGGGCCAAACCTCTACGGCGTTCTCGGGCGTCAGGCAGGCACCGAAGATTTTCGCTACGGCGCATCGCTTGTCGAGGCCGGAGAAGCCGGGCTGATCTGGACGGCTGAAGAGATGGTGCCCTATCTGCTCGATCCCAACTCCTTCCTGCGCGAAACACTCGGCAACAACCGTGCGCGCAGCCAGATGTCTTTCCGCGTGCGCGACGAGGACACAGCGAATGACATCATTGCGTTCCTGACACAATTCAGCGAGATCGAAGAGGAGGAGGAGGCAGCCGAAGGCAGCTGATCCACGCTCTGACTGATCAAGCATGAAACGGCAAGGCGCAGCCCGCCTTGCCGTTTTTCTTATGCGCGCCTCAGCGATAGCTGAGCGGCAGGTTGAACTGATGCGTGCCCGACACACCTTGAGGCGCACGCGGCAGTCGCGCGCGCTGCACTGCCTGCACTGCGGCCTGATCAAGCGCTGCATTACCGGAACCTTGCGTCACGCTCACCCCTGCAAGCTGCCCATCGGCACTGACCTGCAAGCGCAAATGGACTGTTCCGCGTGCACGCGCTGCGGGGCTGCGCTGCTGGCGCTGGATTGCCGCGCGGATGCCCCCGCCCCAATGCGCAAGCGCGCTAGCACTTGAGGCCGCGCCACTGGTCTCGCGCGCCTGCCCCTGCCCTCGTTGCTGCGCCGCGCCCTGTCCGGCGGCACGCTGCGCCGGCGGAGCCGCAGGCGCAGCCTGACGCGGCAAGGGTCGCGCGCGCGGGCGCGGGGTGTCGCGGCGCTCGGGCATATCAAACAATGCAGGTGGCGCAACGGGAGCTCGTGCATGGGTGTCAGGCGCAGGTATCGCAGGCAGAGGCACGGAGTGCGGCAGTTGCGGGGTCTGTGGCTCTGCGACAGGCAGCGCGGGCGCGAGCTCTGCGCGCGGCACAGCTTGCGCAGGCGCGGCAGGTGTGCGCAGCTGGGGCGGGGTCTCCCAACGCTTTACAAGCGCTGCAATCTCAGCATCAGCGGCAGCGAGCGGGGCCGCCACGGTCACCTCATGCGCCCCGCCTGCACCGCCCGCGTCCATACCATCGGGCAATGTGGCTGCGAACACAGCCAGATGCGCCACCGCAGCAAGCGAAGCGAAGCCGAGAAATTCCAGTCCCGGCCTCATGGCGCCCCCATCACGGCCACCAGCGTCACCGACGCGACCCCTACCTCGCCGAGCATCTGCAACACACGGGCAAATTCCGCGGCCTCAAACGACGCATCTGCGCGCAGATGCACAGCCTCCGGTGCGCGTGCCAGCGCATCCAGTGCGGCCTCACCCGTCAGCCCCTCGAAATGCAGCCCCCCATCGCGCCCGAGCCAGAGCATCCGCGCGCCCTCAGGCAGCGTCTCGGCCTCGCGCACCACAGGCGGAGTTACTTCGACAGGTTCTGGCGGAGCGATCTGCGCACTCATCAGAAAGAAGATCAGCAGCAGAAACACCACATTGATCATTGGCACCACGCTTTCGCGCGCAGGTTTTCGGGGGGGCGGTGTGAAATCAAGCGCATTCATGGGGCCAGCACCACAAGCTGCGCAAGCCCTGCCCCCTGCAAAAGCTCTGTCACCCGCGTCAGATCCTGCACAAGCGCGTTCTCGCGCGGGCGCAGCACGATCACTGCCTCAGGCGTGGGCATCAGCGCCGCCAGAGCTTCGGGCAATGCTTCGGGCGGTGTCTCCACCCCATTGAGCCACAGCGCATCGCCCGAAAACTCTACCAGACGCGGCGGGCCCTCATAGCCCGCACTGCCACCCAGACCGGGCGCAAGCGCCAAGCCCAGATCCTGCCCGAAGCGCGCCGCCAGCATGAAGAACACCAGGAGCAGAAACACCACATCGATCATCGGTGTCAGGCTCGGGCGCCGCGTCGGGCGCGGGGATGCGAAGCGAAACATCACGCCGACCCGCTGGTGAATATGCGCGTTGCAAGATCTTCAAGATCGACCTGCACACGATCGCAGATGCTCTCGAACCAGCTCAGCGCCATTGCGGCCGGGATGGCCACGGCCATACCAGCTGCAGTGGTCAGAAGCGCCTGCCATATCCCCCCCGCCAATGCAGCCGGATCGGCCCGGTTGCCTGCGGCCTGCAGCGCCTGAAATGCCTCGATCATCCCCAGAACCGTGCCCAGCAGCCCGATAAGCGGCGCAATCGTCGCGATCAGTTCAAGCGCGCGCAGGCCCCGCCGCGCTTCCATCAGCGCAAGCTTGCCCACCCGGCTTGTCTCTTCGCGCGCAGCGCTCTCGGCGTATTCCGGCGCCAGACGCGTCTGCATTGCCCTGCGGCTGACCCGCGCCCGCAAGCCACCACGCGCGGCAAGCAGGGCCAGCGCGTCGCGCGCGGCACCGGTTTGCCACTGCGCAACTGCCCGTTCCGAGGGGCCGCGTGACCATGCCCCCAACCGCGCGAGATCCCAGAACTTCCACAGGATCAGCGCCAGCGTCAGCACCGAAAGCGCTGCAATCACCCAAAGCGCAGGCCCGCCCCGCGCAAGAAACGCCAACAGCGCCGCAGTGTCGATCATACTCCACCTCGCGCATGGTTCGTCATCTGCAACACCCCTGTCAGGCCCTACGTGGCCCAGCGAATAAACTGTCTGGCGGGTGCGAAGGCGCACCGCAGACGGCGAAGGATGTCACCGCTACGGTTACAGACCGTTACCCGCAGC
>SLDY01000058.1 GCA_007125005.1 Natronohydrobacter sp. | reverse complement strand
GCAGGCGGCCCCTGCCCGCCCCCACACCTTCTTTTCTCAGAGGAAACTCAGCCCGCGATCATCTCCGCCTGCCGGACAATCACTTCAGCCTGCTTGATCGAGGCGATATCCACCAGCCGACCCTTGTAGACAGTCGCCCCCTCACCACGCGCCTTGGCTGCTTCCATCGCTTCGAGGATCTCGCGCGCCTCGGTCACGGCCTCCTCGGAAGGCGTGAAAACCTCATTCGCGAGCGCCACCTGCTTGGGATGGATCGCCCATTTGCCGACCATGCCCAGCGTGGCCGAGCGCCGCGCCTGCGCGCGGTATCCCTCGTCATCGCTGAAATCCCCGAACGGGCCATCAACCGGCAAGACCCCATGCGTGCGGCAGGCCGCCACAATCGCCGATTGTGCCCAGTGCCACGGGTCTGACCAGTAGCGCGCGCCCTCGCGCAACATGTAATAATTCTCCTGCGTCCCGCCGATGCCTGTGGTCGCCATGCCCATCGAGGCCGCGAAATCCGCTGCGCCAAGGCTCATCGCCTGCAGGCGCGGTGAGGCCGCCGCGATCTCCTCCACATGCGCGATACCCGCCGCCGATTCGATGATCACCTCGAAACTGATGCGCTTCTTGCGGCCCTTTGCGCCCTCGATTGCCGAGACCAGCGCATCCACAGCGTATATATCCGCAGCACATCCTACTTTCGGGATCATGATCTGATCGAGCCGGTCGCTCGCCTGTTCCAGCAGATCGACGACATCGCGATACCAGAACGGTGTGTCGAGCCCGTTGATGCGCACGGACAGGTATTTGCTGCCCCAATCCACCTCATGTGTGGCGGCAATGATATTGGCGCGCGCCTGATCCTTGTCCGAAGGTGCGACCGAGTCTTCGAGGTCGAGATTGATCACATCCGCTGCCGAAGCCGCCATTTTCTCGAACAGTGCCACCCGTGAACCAGGGCCGAACAACTGGCAGCGATTGGGGCGGGCAACGGGTGTGGGCTGAATGCGGAAGCTCATCAGGGGCACCTTTCGGGTCAGGAAATTGCAATCTAGCGCGCTCCGTGGTTATATTCTTGCGCGCTCCGCTGCAAGCGGGTTTCTGCAGGTGCAAAGAAGGCTGCTGTCGAGCCCAAACCGGATGCGCCTGCACAAATTCTGCGCGAATTTAATGATCTTGCGAAGAATCTTCGCAAGATCGCGCGTAATGAGCGGAAAATCACGAGGACATTCGCTGCAATTTGCCCGAAACTCGCGCAAATCGTCCTGTCACTTTCTGGAGGCAAATCATGATCGAGACTCCCTATCTGCTGTTTCTGGGCGATGCGCCCGACCCTCTTGCAGCCAAGGTCGCGCAAGGCATCAAGGACTGGCGCCCCGATTTTGCCCTGGGTCAGTTCCGGATGGAAGGCTGCCGCGCCGATATGAAATTGCCCGACATGACACTGACCGAGGCCAAGGCCGCCGGAGCCAAGACACTCGTTATCGGCGTTGCGAATCGTGGCGGGGTGATTTCGCCCGAATGGAAGAAAGTGCTGGTCATGGCGCTGGAAGAAGGCTTTGATCTGGCTTCGGGATTGCATAATCTGTTGCGCGACGAACCCGATCTTGCAGCCGTGGCCGAAGCGACTGGCCGCAAGCTGCATGATGTACGCGTTCCTGCCGTGAAATACCCCATAGCAAATGGCATCAAGCGCAGCGGAAAGCGTTGTCTTGCTGTGGGCACGGATTGTTCTGTGGGAAAGATGTATACCGCACTCTGCATGGAGCGCGAAATGATCGCGCGCGGTATGAAGGCGAGTTTCCGCGCCACTGGTCAGACAGGCATACTGATAACGGGTGACGGCGTTCCGCTCGATGCAGTGATCGCGGATTTCATGGCCGGAAGCATTGAATGGCTGACGCCGGATAATGACGCGGACCATTGGGATCTGATCGAGGGGCAGGGCTCGCTTTTTCATGTTTCCTATTCCGGGGTGACCATGGCGCTGATCCATGGTGGCCAGCCCGATGCGCTGATCCTGAGCCATGAGCCGACGCGGGAGCATATGCGCGGTTTGCCGGGCTACAGTCTGCCGTCGCTTGAAGATCTGCGCGACACGGCGTTGCACCTTGCGCGGGTGGCCAATCCGGCCTGTCAGGTCGTGGGGATCTCGATCAATACTGCCGCCATGACGGACGACGAGGCAGTGGCCTATTGCGCCGAGCTCGAGGCGCGTATGGGGCTGCCGACAGTCGATCCCTTCCGCCATGGGGCGGGGCGTCTGGTCGATGCGCTGGCTGCGATCTGAGAGGGGTTCAGGGGCTTTGCCCCTTTTGGGCCTGCGGCCCAATTCACCCCAGGATATTTGGCACAAGGATGAAAGGGAGAGGGGTTTTGCTGAGGGTTGTGGAGGAACGGTTTGCGCTCGCAGAGGTCTTTACCATCGCGCGTGGATCGCGGACGCATGCGGATGTGCTGACGGTCGCGCTCACACGCGACGGGGCTTCTGGCCGTGGGGAATGCGTGCCCTATGCGCGCTATGGCGAGTCATCGGGTACAGTGCGCGCGCAGATCGAGGGGCTGGAGGCCGACATCACGCGCGCGGCGCTGCAAGAGGCGCTTGCGCCGGGGGCTGCACGCAATGCCGTGGATTGCGCGCTCTGGGACTGGGAAGCCAAGCGCGCGGGCAAGCGTGTCTGGGAGCTTGCAGGGCTGGAGCGGCCCCATGCGCAGGTGACCGCTTTCACACTGTCGCTTGATGCGCCCGAGAAGATGGAAGCGGCGGCGCGGCGGCACGCGCACAGGCCGCTTCTGAAGATCAAGCTCGGAACACCTGATGACATGCCGAGGCTCGAGGCTGTGCGGCGCGGCGCGCCTGATACCCGGATCATCATTGATGCCAATGAAGGCTGGAGCGCGGAGATCTATGCGGAGCTTGCACCGCATCTGCTGCGCCTTGGCGTGGCAATGGTGGAGCAGCCGCTGCCTGCGGGGGCTGATGAAATGCTCGCCGAGATCGCGCGGCCCTTGCCGGTCTGTGCCGATGAGAGTTGCCATGACCGCGCCAGCCTTCCCGATCTCAGGGGCAAATATGACATGGTGAATATCAAGCTCGACAAGACTGGCGGGTTGACCGAGGCTTTGGCCCTGCGCGATGCGGCGCGGGCGGAGGGGTATCGGGTTATGGTGGGGTGTATGGTGGGGACTTCGCTTGCCATGGCGCCGGCGGTGCTGGTGGCGCAGGGGGCTGACGTCGTGGATCTTGATGGGCCACTATTGCTGGCTGAGGACCGCGATGTGCCGCTTGTGTATGACGATAAAGGCGTGCACCCCCCCTTGCCCGCGCTCTGGGGGTGACTGCTCTTCCCCAAGCCTTGTGCATGCTCTATGGAATGCGCCAAACCTGAGGATAGCCAGATGCCAAGATACCGCTCGCGCACGACAACGCATGGACGCAACATGGCCGGAGCCCGCGGGCTCTGGCGCGCCACAGGCATGAAGGACAGCGACTTCGGCAAGCCGATCATCGCGATTGTCAATTCCTTCACCCAATTCGTGCCGGGCCATGTGCATCTGAAAGACCTTGGCCAGATGGTCGCGCGCGAGGTGGAGAAGGCGGGCGGTGTGGCCAAGGAGTTCAACACGATCGCGGTCGATGACGGGATTGCGATGGGCCATGACGGAATGCTCTATTCGCTGCCCTCGCGCGAGGTGATCGCGGATTCGGTGGAATACATGGTCAATGCCCATTGCGCCGATGCGATGGTCTGTATCTCGAATTGCGACAAGATCACGCCGGGGATGCTGATGGCGGCGATGCGGCTGAACATTCCTTGCGTATTCGTCTCTGGCGGGCCCATGGAGGCGGGCAAGGTTGAGTGGGAAGGCAAGACCAAGGCGGTTGATCTGGTCGATGCGATGGTCGTGGCTGCGGATGAGCGCTACACCGATGCGCAAGTGCAGGCGATGGAAGAGGAAGCTTGCCCGACCTGCGGTTCCTGCTCGGGGATGTTCACCGCCAATTCGATGAACTGCCTGACCGAAGCGTTGGGCCTCTCGTTGCCGGGGAATGGCTCGACGCTGGCGACCCATGCCTATCGCAGGCAGTTGTTCCTGCGCGCAGGCCATGTGATCGTTGATCTGGCCAAACGCTATTACGAACAGGATGACGAGAGCGTGTTGCCGCGCAATATCGCGAGCTTTGAAGCATTCGAGAATGCCATGTCGCTGGATATCGCAATGGGCGGCTCGACCAATACGGTGCTGCATCTGCTGGCTGCCGCCTATGAAGGCGGGATCGAGTTTACCATGGCGGATATTGACCGGCTGTCGCGCCGCGTTCCTTGCCTGTCCAAAGTCGCCCCGGCCAAGGATGATGTGCATATGGAAGACGTGCATCGCGCGGGCGGGATCATGGCGATCCTCGGCGAATTGGACCGCGCGGGGCTTTTGCATCGTGAACTGCCGACAGTTCACAGCCCGACCATGGGCATGGCGCTGGATATGTGGGACATCATGCGCACCGAAGACCCGGAGGTGCATGATTTCTTCAAGGCCGCACCGGGGGGCGTGCGCACGACGCAGGCGTTCAGCCAGTCAAAGGCTTACGACACGCTCGACATGGACCGCGAAAAGGGCGTGATCCGGTCGAAAGAGCATGCGTTCAGTCAGGACGGGGGCCTTGCAGTGCTCTTCGGCAATCTGGCCGAGCAGGGCTGCATCGTGAAAACCGCAGGTGTGGACGAATCGATCCTGAAATTCTCTGGTCCGGCCCATGTGTTTGAAAGCCAGGATGATGCAGTCAGCGGGATTCTGACTGGCAAGGTCAAGGCCGGTGAAGTGGTCATCATCCGCTACGAGGGGCCGCGCGGCGGGCCGGGGATGCAGGAGATGCTCTATCCTACCAGCTATCTGAAATCGAAGGGACTGGGCAAAGCTTGCGCGCTGGTAACGGATGGGCGCTTCTCGGGGGGCACTTCGGGGCTTTCCATTGGCCATGTAAGCCCGGAAGCCGAAGAGGGCGGGCTGATCGGGCTGGTAGAGCAGGGTGACCGGATCGAGATCGACATTCCGAACCGCACGATCCATCTGGCGGTGGATGACGCGACGATTGCCGCAAGACGTGCGGCGCAGGATGCCAAGGGCTGGAAACCTGCGAAACCGCGCCCGCGCAAGGTCTCGACAGCCCTGCGGGCCTATGCAGCCTTGACCACATCGGCGGCCATGGGGGCCGTGCGCAAACTTCCTGAAGGATGGTGAGAATGAGCCGGATCGTCTATGTGAATGGGGAATATTTGCCCGAAGGCGCGGCCAAGGTGTCGATCTTCGACCGGGGCTTCCTGATGGCGGATGGAGTCTATGAGGTCACCACGGTCATTGACGGCAAGCTGATCGATTTCGACGGGCATTTCACCCGGCTGGAGCGGTCGCTTGGGGAACTGGACATCGCCAACCCCATGGGCCGCGACGATTGGCTGGAGGTGCATCGCCAGCTTGTTACGCAAAACGGCATCGATCAGGGCATGATCTATCTGCAAGTCACGCGCGGGGCGCCGGGGGATCGCGATTTCGTTTTTCCCGACCCGGAAACCACCGCGCCGACTGTCGTGTTGTTCACGCAAGCCAATCCGGCACTGGTGGACAGCCCCAAGGCGAAAAAGGGCATCAAGGTTGTCACCATCGATGATATTCGCTGGGGGCGGCGCGATATCAAGACTGTGCAACTGCTTTATCCCAGCATGGGCAAGATGATGGCCATCAAGCAGGGCGCGGATGATGCGTGGATGGTGCAGGAGGGTGAGGTGACCGAGGGCACCTCGAACAATGCCTATATCATCAAGGACGGGCGGATCATCACGCGTGCGCTGTCCAATAATATCCTGCATGGGATCACCCGCGCCGCCGTGCTGCGCTTCGCGCGCGAGGCACAGATGCCGGTGGAGGAGCGCAGCTTCACGGTCGATGAGGCGAAAGCCGCGGATGAAGCTTTCGTCACCTCGGCCAGCACCTTCGTGATGCCTGTGATCGAGATCGACGGCGTGACGCTGGGCGAAGGTAAGCCCGGACCATTGGCGACGCGCCTGCGGGAAATCTATATCGAGGAAAGCCGCAAGGCCGCGATCTAGGCTGTAGGGTGGGTTGCGCCCACCCTGCCAGCGCCGGCAATTTTTTGCTTCACTGCTTTTTGGGGCCAACATTCTCGGCAAAGGATTTCTCGAAACGCGCCTGTTTCTCGCTGCTTGCCTCGGTCTGATATTTCGCGCGCCAATCTTCATATGGCATGCCGTAGACGATCTCGCGTGCGGTGTCCTTGTCCATCTCGATGCCACGGGCATTGGCCGCTTCCTGATACCAGCGCGACAGGCAGTTGCGGCAGAAACCGGTAAGGTTCATCATGTCGATATTCTGAACATCGCTGCGTTTGTTCAGATGGGCCAAAAGCGTGCGAAAGGCGGCGGCTTCAAGCTCGATGCGGGTCTGGGTATCCATGGCTCTCTCCCTGTGTTTCTCCCTCGATCTGGCCCCGCCGGGGCAGAAGGTCAAGATCCGAGATGCTTGCAAAACCCTACCGATCTGGTAGATGTTTGCGCTAACGATTTCGGAATGCCGGGATCCTGACATAAAACCAATCCATCTTGCAGCGCAGCGATGTGCGCGATCGCCCCAGCGAAAGGATCTTGAATGACACCCCCACTGCGCCGACATCGTATGATCAAAATCGTGGCCACGCTCGGCCCCTCCTCTTCCAGCTACGAGATGATCCGAGCGTTGTTTGAGGCTGGTGCCGATGTGTTCCGGCTAAATATGAGCCACGGGACTCATGACGAGATCGCCGCGCGCCATGCGATTATTCGGCAAGTCGAGGCTGATCTGGGGCGCCCTATTGCCATTCTGGCGGATTTGCAGGGTCCGAAACTGCGCGTGGGCGAGTTTTCCTCTGGTGCCGTGGAGCTGGAAGAAGGTCAGGCTTTCCGTCTTGATCTTGATGCTGCGCCGGGGGATCTGCACCGTGTGAACCTGCCTCATCCCGAGATCTTCCGTGCGTTGGAGCCCGGATCGGAATTGCTGATAAATGACGGCAAGATCCGCATACGCGTGGAAAAGTGCGGGCCGGATTTCGCAGATTGCACTGTTACTGTGGGCGGTATGGTCTCAAACCGAAAGGGCGTGAATGTTCCGGATGCCGTGCTGCCGCTGGCTGCGCTCTCCGAGAAAGACCGCAAGGATCTGGAATTCGTTTGTCGGCTGGGTGTGGACTGGCTTGCACTGTCCTTCGTACAGCGCGCATCTGACGTGACAGAGGCGCGCGAACTGGCACAGGGTCGCGCCGCGATCCTCTCGAAGATTGAAAAGCCCGCGGCGGTGAAAGCGGTCGATGAAATCCTCGCCGTATCTGACGGGATCATGGTGGCGCGTGGTGATCTGGGCGTCGAGTTGCCAGTGCAGAATGTGCCGCCGATCCAGAAGCGGCTCGTGCGCCGCGCCCGTGCGATGGCGAAACCCGTGATCGTGGCAACCCAGATGCTCGAATCTATGATTGAAAGCCCCATGCCTACGCGCGCCGAAGTCTCGGATGTTGCGACGGCGATCTATGAGGGTGCGGATGCGATCATGCTGTCGGCAGAATCGGCGGCGGGGCAATACCCGGTCGAGGCTGTGACCACGATGGACAATGTCGCCATCGAGGTTGAGAGTGACCCCACCTATATAGAGATCATCGATTCTTCGCGCAAAGTTCAGCACCATACCATCGCGGATGGTATTGTCGCTGCTGCCCGCGAACTGGCCGAAAAGACCGATATCGCTGCGATCTGTTGCTTCACCGAATCCGGCACCACTGCCAATCTGGTGGCCCGTGAGCGGCCGCATGTTCCGATCATCGCGATCACCCCGATCCAGCCTGTTGCCCGTCGCCTTGCGCTGATCTGGGGCGTGCATTGCGAGACGATCACCGGCGATGTCGAGCGCTTTAAAAAGGCCGTCATCAATGCGGTGCGCGTTACACTGAAATACGGGTTTGCAACCGAGAAGGACCAGATCCTCGTAACAGCGGGCATCCCCTTCAATCAGCCCGGCACGACCAATATTCTGCGTGTCGCGCCCTGCGCCGAACACTTGATTGTGCAGGGCGAACCCGAGTAACCTGCCCCATGGCTGCGCTGGGTGGAAGATGGATCACGCGACACTCTTCATGATGGGGGTCTATCTGGGGCCGCTAGCCCTAGTGAGCTTTGTAAGCGCTTGGGCAGATGGGCGCAGACCCGTGATTGGCGTCGTTCTTGCACTTGTCAGCACCGGGCTGATCGGGTTTGTGGCCTATGACCGCCCGGAGGGGCTTTATGCCTTTTCGGACATCCCGGAAATGACGGCTGGAATGATCGCCCGCCTGATCGCAGCATTCTGATGTGAACCCCTTGCGAAGAGCTGTTTTCTGCGCTATCCGGCGCGCTCTAACTCGTATGCGGCCGGCCTTGTGGCATGCCGAGTCGCATCAAAACCCTCCAGTGAAAGGAGATGGAAATGCCCAAGATGAAGACGAAATCCGGCGCAAAGAAGCGCTTCTCCATGACTGCCAGCGGCAAGGTCAAGGCAGGTCAGGCCGGCAAACGACATGGCATGATCAAGCGGACCAAAAAATTCATCCGTGACGCGCGCGGCACCACGATCCTGTCTGATCAGGATTCGCGCATCGTCAAGAAATACATGCCCTACGACCGCTAAGGAGCCGCTGTCATGTCAAGAGTTACCTCCGGCAAAGTCACCCATGCCCGTCACCGCAAGGTCGTAAAGGCCGCCAAAGGCTATTATGGCGCACGCTCGCGCAATTTCCGCACTGCGACACAGGCGGTGGACAAGGCCAACCAATACGCCACCCGCGACCGCAAGGTGCGCAAGCGCAATTTCCGTGCGCTCTGGATTCAGCGCATCAACGCAGCCGTGCGCGCGATCGACCCAACACTTACCTATTCGCGCTTCATCAATGCGCTGGGTCTGGCGGGGATCGAAGTGGATCGCAAGGTTCTGGCCGATCTGGCAGTGCACGAGCCCGAAGCCTTTGGTCAGATCGTAGAGAAAGCCAAGGCGGCGATGGCCTGAAGCCAGCGTTCGAGCTAGAGATCACCCTGCAAGGCTCATGCTTTGCAGGGTTTTTCTTTGGCCCGCACTTGCCGCTTTCGCTTGACGAAGTCTGCAGCAGCGCCTAACAGAACGCTGTTCACTGCCGGGAATCGGCATGTGGGCTTTTTGCTGTTTTTGCCCGATAGCTTCGATTGGCGCTTTGCACAGCATCATAAGATGAGAAGCATGACCTAACTCTGGCGGGCACTGCGGTGGACCCGGTCGAAGACCAGAGCTATGGGCCATCATCACCGGCGTGGGCAAAACCGCGCGAGAGAAAGGAACTGCGATGAACCTGATCGCACAGATTGAAGCCGAGCAGATTGCGGAGCTTGGCAAGGACATTCCGGATTTCAAGGCCGGCGACACCATCCGCGTGGGCTACAAGGTGACCGAGGGCACACGTTCGCGGGTGCAGAACTTTGAGGGCGTCTGCATTGGCCGCAAGGGCGGCAATGGCATCGGCGCATCTTTTACCGTGCGTAAGATCTCCTTCGGCGAAGGTGTGGAGCGTGTGTTCCCGCTCTATTCCACCAATATCGACAGCATCACAGTTGTCCGCCGTGGCCGCGTGCGCCGCGCGAAGCTCTATTATCTGCGTGATCGTCGCGGCAAATCTGCCCGGATCGCCGAAAAGACCAACTACCGTCCTCTGGACGCGAACGCCTGAGGAGCGCAGCAATGAAAACCGATACCCACCCCGATTACCATCTCATCAATGTCAAGATGACCGATGGCACCATCGTTCAGATGAAATCGACCTGGGGCGCAGAGGGCGACACGTTGTCGCTGGATGTGGACCCGACTGTTCACCCTGCATGGACGGGCGGCACTTCGCGCCTGCTCGACACCGGCGGCCGCGTCTCGAAGTTCAAGAACAAATACGCAGGTCTGGGTTTTTGATCCAAGCTGCAAAGACAGATTTGAAAGGCGCGGTTTTCCGCGCCTTTTTTATTATATTTCAGCGGCTTAATTAAAAAAATCGTTCGCTTGTATCTGCCGCGCTTACCGCCTAGATGAAAGCAAATCCATAAGGCGGAGTTGGGCCGGTGGCGCATATCATCGTGGTTGGAAATGAGAAAGGCGGCTCGGGAAAATCCACTGTCTCGATGCATGTCTCGGTTGCGCTGGCGCGGATGGGATTGCGGGTAGGAGCAATGGATCTGGACTTACGCCAGATCAGCTTCGCGCGATATATCGAGAACCGGATAAACTGGATGGCGCGCAGCGGTGTCAATCTGCCTTGCCCGCACTATCATCCGCTACCCGACCCGACTGGGTTCGCGCTTCCTGACGGTCCTCAATTGCAGGATGCCCGCATGAGCGCCGCGCTGGAGGCGCTGAGCGCCAACAGTGATTTCATCGTGATTGATTGCCCCGGCTCGCATACGCGCTACAGCCAGTTTGCGCATTCCGTGGCTGACACGCTGATCACGCCGATCAATGACAGCTTTGTGGATTTCGATCTGCTTGCGCGAACGGATCCAGAAACCGGCGCAGTGCTTTCGCCCTCCATCTATTCCGAAATGGTCTGGAAGGCGCGCCAGACACGCGCGCAGGCGGGAATGAAGCCCCTTGACTGGATCGTGCTGCGCAACCGGATGGGCACGACGGCGATGCATAACAAGCGCAAAGTCGGGGATGCACTGGAGGCGCTTTCCAAGCGCATCGGCTTTCGGCTGGCCCCCGGCTTCAGCGAGCGCGTGGTGTTTCGCGAGCTTTTTCCCAAGGGGCTCACGTTGCTTGATCTCGGAGATACCGGCAGTGAACAGATGTCCATGAGTCATGTCGCGGCGCGTCAGGAATTGCGCGAACTCATGCTGACACTGGACTTGCCGGATTTGCGTGTCACTGTTTGATATAGCCCCGAACTGGCAGGCGTTTATCCAGCAACTCGGCTAAATTGAGAATGCGATTTGTCACCAGGCAATCGGGCTCTCCCGCGCGCGCAAGAAACGGGAACAGGCCACTTGTTCCGGTGCTCCGGGGCGCGGTGTCGGTTTCGGATTTCAAGTCAAACATTGTTCAAGGCTCTCGGTTTCTACTCTGCCAAAATGGTTAACGAGAGCTTGGGGCAGAAATCGGGCCGGTTTGCGGTGGCTGTAAGAAAACTGAGGTCAATTGTGTGACCCTGCATGTGCAGGGCCACATCAGACCGCAATCAGGAATAGCGTGATCGCGGGGAAGGCAACGAGGACAACCACGCGGATCAGATCCGAGGCCACGAAGGGCAGCACCGCCCTGTAGGTATCCGTGATCTTTGTTTTGGGGTCCATCGCGTTGATGACAAAGAGGTTCATGCCCACCGGCGGCGTGATCAGCCCCACTTCGACCACGATCAGCACCAGAATGCCGAACCAGATCGCAGTCATCTCGATATTGGCACGCTGCAGTGCCAGTTCGTTGACCCGGCGCAGGCCAAGTGCCTGTATTTGCTCGCGGGTAAGCTCTGCACCAGCAGCAATAGCGGCCTCGACGGATCGCAACATCTCGGGCGCAACCTCCACCCCTGCGCGGATCGCCTCGCGGGCGCGGGCGGCGTGCAGATCGGCCATGGACACAAAGTTGAAATCCAGCTCCATCATGATCGGCCAGAAGATCGGGATCGTGAGCAGTATCATCGACAGGCTGTCCATCACGCAGCCAAGGATCAGATAGAAGCACAGGATCAGCAGCAAGACCATCAGCGGGCTGAAACCCGACCCGCCAACCCATGCGGCAATGCTCTGCGGCACCTGTGTGAGTGCCAGAAAGCCGTTATAGAAGGCAGCGCCAAAGATGATAAAGAAGATCATCGCCGATGAACGCGCTGTGACATAGAAGCTCTCGGCCAGCGTCTTGCGGGTGAGCCCACCATTGGCCCATGCAATAAGTCCCGTCCCCAGAGCGCCGACGGCGGCGCCTTCGGTGGGGGTAAACCAGCCTGCGTAAATGCCGCCAACGACAAGGCCGAAAACCACCATCACCGGCCATATCTTGGTTAAGGCAAGGAAGCGCTCACCATAGGGCACGCGCGGGCGGATACCTGCCGATGCGGGATTAACCCGGACATAGATGGCAATCACGATAAGATAGCCCAAGGCCGCCATGATGCCCGGGATGAAGGCTGCAAGGAACAGCTTGGCGATGTTCTGTTCAGTGAGGATCGCGTAGATCACGAGCACCACTGATGGCGGGATCAGAATGCCCAGCGTGCCACCCGCCGCGAGCGTGGCGGTGGAGAGGCCTCCCGCATAACCGCAGCGTTTCAATTCCGGCAAGGCCACGCGGCTCATTGTGGCCGCCGTGGCAAGTGAAGAGCCACAGATTGCGCCAAAGCCAGCGCTGGATCCAATCGCGGCCATCGCTACGCCGCCTTTGCGATGCCCAAGCCACCCCTCTGCAGCTTTGAACAGCGCCTGCGACATTCCACCCAGCGTGGCGAAATGGCCCATCAGCAGGAACATCGGGATGATTGAGAGCGAGTAGCTCGCGAATGTGGTGAAGGTCTCGGTCTGAAGACGCGACAGCGGTGTGTTGGTTGTGCCGGTGACCAGAACCAGCCCGACAAGGCCGGTGACGAACATCGCAAGCCCGATTGGCACGCGCAGGAAGATCAGCGCCAGCAGCGCTGGAAAGGACCATAGGCCAATTGCCATCGCGCTCAATGCTCGCCCTCCCCGCCTTCGGCGATAATGTCATGACCACTGAGCGCCTCCTGAAGCCGCACCCAGACCATATAGACTCCGACGAGAGCTGTTACGCTGGCTGCTGCGAAACAGGCGGCATAGGGCCACCAATAGGGCAATTCCAAAAGATAGGTGGTCTGTCCTGTATTCAATCGCCGCGTCATGCCCACTGAGAGCCGCCAGGCAATCAGGATCAATGCGGCTGAAAACACCATCTCTATGATCAGGCGTAACCAGCGTTGCGCGCTTTCACTCAGGAAAGATGTGAAGATATCGACCCGCGCATGGCCCGCTGTGATCTGACACAGCGGCAGGAAACAGAAGATCGCGAACCCCATGCCAAGCTCTGTCAGTTCGTAATCGCCGAAGATCGGGCCCACACCCATGCCCAGAAGAGCCGCTGCAAGGCCTGGTGCGACAGATTGCGCCAGATCGCTGTGCAGTAGGATGTTGAGCTGCCGTCCAACGATGGAGAGGCAGGTCATCAGCACCAATGCGGCCAGCACAAGCCCGCCCAGCATGGCCAGAGCGCGTGACAAACCCATCGCAATTGCGTGCATGGCGGACCCTCGGTTCGGCATTGCTTGAAAAGAACGGCCCCGATAGACGGGGCCGTCCGGTCAGATCAGATGCCCCTGATCAGTTGGCGTCTGCGTATTCGGCCATCAATTCGCGCGCCCGGTCGATCATCGCCTGCCCATCGATTCCGCGACCTTCCATATCGGCGATCCAGCGCTCATAGATCGGCATCGCACGCTCGCGCCAGATCTCGGAATCCGCGGCCGAAATGGTGATGATGTTGTTGCCAAGCTCATCGGCCATCTCACGGCCAGGGGCGTCCCAATCCTGCTGCGTGCCACCTGCGAAGATCGAGAATTCCAGACCTGAATTCTGGTCGATTACCGCTTTTAGATCATCGGGCAGCGAGTCATAACGCTCCTGATTCATCGCCAGCACGAAAGTCACCGTGTAAAGCATATCGCCTTCGAACTCGGTGTGGTTCTCCACCAGTTCGGGGATGCGCAGTGATGGTGTGACTTCCCAAGGCATGATTGCGCCATTGATGACCCCGCGCGAAAGCGCCTCCGGGCTTTGCGCGATGGGCATCCCGACAGGGGTTGCGCCAAGGGCTTCGAGCAGTTGCACGGTCAGACGTGACGGGCCACGAATCTGCATGCCGCGCAGATCATCGGGGTTTTCCACTGGATTCTCAGTATGGATCACGCCGGGGCCATGCACCCAAGTTGCGAGCATCTTGGTCTCGGAGAACTCCTCATGCATCGATTCCTCGAACATATGCCAGTAGGCATAGGAAGCCGCGCGCGCATCACTTACCATGAAGGGAAGTTCAAAGACTTCCGTGCTGGGGAAGCGTCCTGGTGTGAGGCCCACCACAGTCCAGATAATATCGGCCGTGCCAGAAACTGCCTGATCGTAAAGCTCGCCCGGCGTGCCACCAAGCTGCATCGAGGGGAAGCGTTCCACGCGGATACGGCCCTCGCTATCGGCCTCGACAGCGTCTGCCCAGACGTCGAGAATATGCATTGGCACATTCGCCTGCGCCGCAAGGAAGTGATGCAGCCTCAGGGTAACTTCCTGCGCATGTGCTGCCGGAGCGCTCAGACTCAATGCAAGCGCTGTGCTGCCGATCAAGCCAAGGAATGGTCTGCGATTCATGTCTTACTCCTCCCATCGATAATGTTGCATCCGCAACGATCTATTTGAAAGCACAAGATTCCGATTTGTGCCACTATTTTTTCGACCGAGCGGTTGATTTTGTACCAAGTTATCGCCAACGGCTTGCCCAAGGCCAGAGATATCTGCCACGCATATAAGTTAGATTGTTCACCAGCGTGATCAGAATGCAAGAATTGATTCGTTGCATCTGACTTGCGTCGGATCGATGCAAGGGGCAGGATCAGTTGATGCAGTTACCTCAAGATGATCAGGTGCGCGTGCAACGGCCCGCAGATCTTGCCCTCGCGCAGCCCTTGCGCGCGGGCAGTTTCATCGTAACGCTCTTCGGTGATGTGATTGCGCCGCGCGGGGGCGATGTGTGGATTGGCAATATCATCGCCTTCTGCGCGCCTTTTGGCATAAGCGAAACACTGATCCGAACGGCCATGTCGCGCCTTGTCTCTGCGGGCCAGATTGCGGGGCTGCGGCAGGGGCGGCGCAGTTTCTACCGGCTGACAGAGGTTGCGCAGAACGAATATGCACAAGCAGGCGCACGGATTTATGGCGATGCGCGGGCAGAAGCCTGGCGGCTGGTGTTTTGCCCTCAAGCCGATGCGGTGGCGCGTTGCAGCGCTGGTGATCTCCCGAGCCATGTTGCGCTGACGGATAGCATGGCGTTGGGGCCTCGCTCAATGCCGCTCCCCGAGGGACTCTGCGCGATCACGGGCACTGCAGAAGGGTCTGATACGGCCTTGCATGACATGGCGCGGCGGCTTTGGGATCTTGATGCGCTGGATCAGGAATACACAGGGTTTTTGGGCCATGCCGAGCAGATCAACGAGATGATGCCGCTTCCTGGCGCAGAGGCGCTCGAGGCGCGGGTGCTTTTGGTTCATGCCTTCCGCCAGATTGCCCTGCGCGATCCACGCCTGCCGCACGCGGCACTGCCCGCCGACTGGGCCGGGATCCGCGCACGCAGCGTTTTTGCGCAAACCTATCTGGCGCTCAGCGCGGAGGCTGATTCGCATGTGGCAGCGGCTTTCGAGGGTGCCGAAGGCCCGCTCCAGAGCCGCACGCGCGCAGGCGAGGCGCGCTATGCGCTACTTCGTGAGAGCCTTAGGGTTTGAAATCAAAGCCGGTTTTTGGTTGTCGCACAAAGCATCACAAAATTATTAAAAATCTGCTTTGAGATGTGACATATTGAGAGTATAAATCGACCAAACGGTCGGAAATGGCAGGATCGCTTTGGGAGGAGCCACTTTGCCGCAAGCATTCATTTGTGACGCGCAACGCACACCCGTCGGGCGCTATGGTGGCGCACTTTCATCCATGCGCGCCGATGATCTTGCCGCCGTGCCGCTTGCGGCACTTATGGCGCGGCATCCGGGGGTGGATTGGGCTGCGGTCGAGGATGTGATCTATGGCTGCGCCAATCAGGCGGGCGAGGACAATCGCAATGTCGCGCGGATGGCAGCACTTCTGGCGGGCCTTCCGGTTGCTGTGCCGGGCATCACCGTAAACCGCCTCTGTGCTTCTGGGCTGGATGCTGTCGGCATGGCTGCGCGCGCTATCAGAGCGGGCGATTGCGGGCTGATGCTTGCAGGTGGGGTCGAAAGCATGAGCCGCGCGCCCTTCGTCATGCCCAAGGCCGAGACAGCGTTCTCGCGCGCCAATGCAGTCTATGACACAACCATCGGCTGGCGCTTCGTGAACCCGAAACTCGATGCGCAATACGGCACCCATTCCATGCCTGAGACCGCCGATAATGTGGCCGCCGACTATGCTGTCTCGCGCGCGGATCAGGACGCTTTCGCGCTGCGCTCGCAACAGCGCTGGGCCGCCGCGCAGGCCGACGGGCGCTTTGCCGACGAGATTTGCACAGTGACGATCCCGCGCCGCAAGGGTGATCCTCTGGTGATCGATACGGACGAGCACCCGCGCCCCGAGACAACGCCGGAGGCACTGGCCAAGCTGCGCGGTATCAACGGGCCTGATCTGAGCGTCACGGCGGGCAATGCCTCGGGCGTCAATGATGGCGCGGCGGCGCTTTTGCTGGCCTCGGAAGCGATGGCGCAGGCGCAGGGGCTGACGCCGCGTGCGCGCGTTGTCGCCCATGCGGCGGCAGGGGTTGAGCCGCGCGTGATGGGCATTGGCCCGGTGCCAGCGGTGCGCAAGGTGCTGGCGCTTGCGGGGCTCAAGATCGAGGATATCGACCTGATCGAACTCAATGAGGCCTTCGCCGCGCAGGCGCTCGCCTCGCTGCGCGAACTCGGATTGCCCGATGATGCCGCGCATGTGAACCCGAATGGCGGCGCGATTGCGATGGGGCATCCGCTGGGCGCCTCTGGTGCGCGGATGGTTGCGGCGGCGACATGGGAATTGCAGCGCCGTGGCGGGCGCTATGCGCTTTGTACAATGTGCGTGGGCGTAGGGCAGGGCGCTGCATTGATATTGGAACGGGTCTGAGACTGGAGGTCTGGAAATGTATGCACAGATGGTAAAATCCGAGGCGACGAATGAAGACCCCGAAAAGCTCGCGGCTTTTCAGGCGCGCATCGATGCGGGCGAGAAGATCGAGCCCAAGGAATGGATGCCCGAGGGCTATCGCAAGACATTGATCCGCCAGATCGGCCAGCATGCGCATTCCGAGATCGTTGGGCAGTTGCCCGAAGGCAACTGGATCACCCGCGCACCAACACTGGAGCGCAAGGCGATCCTGCTGGCCAAGGTGCAGGATGAGGCTGGGCACGGGCTCTATCTCTATTGCGCGGCCGAGACGCTGGGGGTTTCGCGCGACGAGCTGACCGAGGCGCTCTTGTCGGGCAAGATGAAATATTCCTCGATCTTCAATTACCCGACGCTGAACTGGGCCGATATCGGCGCGGTCGGCTGGCTGGTGGATGGCGCCGCGATCATGAACCAGGTGCCGCTGCAGCGCACATCCTTCGGGCCCTATTCCCGCGCAATGATCCGTATCTGCAAGGAAGAGTCGTTTCACCAGCGGCAGGGCTATGACATCATGATGAAGATGGCCCAAGGCACGCCGGAACAGAAGGCAATGGCGCAGGATGCGCTCAACCGCTTCTGGTATCCCTCGCTGATGATGTTCGGGCCCTCGGACAAGGATTCGGTGCATTCCGCGCAGTCGATGGCCTGGAAGATCAAGATCAACACCAATGACGAGTTGCGCCAGAAATTCGTGGATCAGACGGTGCCGCAGGCGGAATATCTGGGGCTCACGATCCCCGACCCGGAATTGCGCTGGAACGAGGAGAAGGGCGGCTATGATTTCTCCGAGCCTGACTGGTCGGAATTCTTCGAGGTGATCAAGGGAAATGGCCCGTGCAATGCTGAGCGGATGGAAGCACGGCAAAAGGCATGGGACGATGGCGCATGGTTCCGCGAGGGGCTGATGGCGCATGCAAGAAAGCGAGCAGCGGCGAAGGTCGCGGCGGAATAGCGCTGCGTGCTCAGGGGGCTTTGCCCCCTGCGGCCTGCGGCCTACCCCCAGGATATTTTTCAAGGATGAAAGGGCAAAGCGATGTCCAGTGAGTGGCCTTTGTGGGAAATCTTCATTCGCGGCCAGCATGGGTTGAACCATCGGCATGTGGGCTCGCTGCACGCGCCCGATGCCGAGATGGCGGTCAAACATGCGCGCGATGTTTATACGCGGCGCAATGAAGGGGTGAGCATCTGGGTGGTGCCGTCTTCGGCGATCACGGCCTCAAGCCCGTCGGATAAGGGGCCGCTGTTTGATCCGTCCAATTCCAAGGTCTATCGCCATCCGACCTTCTTCGACATTCCCGAGGAAGTGGGGAAGATGTGATGGAAACCGTGGTCGATCTGGACGCGGCGCTCTTCGAGGGGCTGTGCCGCATGGGCGATACGACACTGGTGCTGGGGCATCGGGTATCGGAATGGTGCGGCCATGCGCCCGTGTTGGAAGAAGATATCGCGCTTGCGAATATGGCGCTTGATCTGATCGGACAGACGCAGCTCTGGCTGGGTTTGGCGGGTGACGTCGAGGGTAAGGGGCGCGATGCCGATGCGCTGGCCTTTCGCCGCGATGCATGGGAGTTCCGTAACCTGCTGCTGGCCGAGCGACCGAATGGGGATTTCGGCCAGACTCTTATGCGTCAATTCCTGTTCGATGCATGGCACCAGCCGATGCTGAAGGCGCTGGAGGGATCAAAGGATGCCCGTATCGCCGAGATTGCCGCCAAGGCGGGGCGTGAGGTGGCCTATCATCTGGAACGATCTGCCGATCTGGTGATCCGGCTGGGTGACGGCACCGAGGAAAGCCACAAGCGGATGCAGGCGGCGCTCGACACACTCTGGCCCTATACGGGCGAGATGATGATGGCCGATGACGTGGATCGTACTCTGGCAGAGGCAGGTGTGATGGCCGCGCCCGACAGCATTCGCCCGACCTGGGAGGCACTGGTGGCCGAGGTGCTCGGCGAGGCGAAGCTGAAGGCGCCCGAGGGTGCTTACATGCACAAGGGCGGCAAGCAGGGCACGCATTCCGAGCATCTGGGCCATATGCTGGCCACGATGCAATGGCTCCAGCGCGCCTATCCGGATGCCAAATGGTAAGCGTGGCGCAAGTCTGGAACTGGCTCGACGAGGTGCCGGACCCCGAGATCCCTGTGATCTCGGTCACCGATCTGGGCATCGTGCGCGACGTAGCGCTGGAAGGCGAGACGGTGGTGGTGACCGTGACGCCCACCTATTCGGGCTGCCCCGCGACCTCGGTGATCAATTTCGAGATCGAGAAGGCGCTGCGCGACAAGGGCGTGGCCGATGTGCGGCTGGAGCGCCGTCTTGATCCGCCCTGGACGACCGACTGGCTGAAGCCCGCAGCGCGCGAGAAGCTGCGTGCCTATGGCATCGCGCCCCCCATCGACGGCACGCGCGCAGAGGGCGTGGTCGCGGGCCGGATCAAGCGGCTCACGGGGGTGGCGCTTGTCGTGCCCTGCCCGCGCTGCGGCTCGGAAGAGACGCAAAAGGTCAGCCAGTTCGGCTCCACGCCTTGCAAGGCCGCGTATCAATGCCGGTC
The DNA here is from genome assembly GCA_007125005.1 of Natronohydrobacter sp. Classification (GTDB taxonomy): domain Bacteria; phylum Pseudomonadota; class Alphaproteobacteria; order Rhodobacterales; family Rhodobacteraceae; genus Roseinatronobacter. The sequence goes on along the minus strand of SLDY01000058.1, from coordinate 13,031 downwards.
CTGTCTGGAGCCGTTCGATTATTTCAAATGTATCTGAGGGCCGCGAGATGAGCCGATTTCACCCTTTGAATGTAACCGATGTGCAGCATGACACGCGCGATTCGGTTATCGTCACCCTGCAGGCATCGGATACAGACGCCTTCCGCTTCATTCAGGGCCAGTATCTGACCTTCCGCCGCGATTTTGAGGGGCAGGAGATCCGGCGCTCCTATTCCATCTGCTCAGGCCTTGATGACGGTACGCTGCGCGTGGGCATCAAGCGTGTCGATGGCGGCGCGTTCTCGACCTGGGCGAATGAGAACCTCGCCCCCGGCGATGTGCTGGAGGCGATGCCGCCTGCAGGCAATTTTCATGTGCCGCTCGCCCCTGATCAGGCGCGGCATTATCTGGGGTTCGCCGGCGGCTCTGGGATCACGCCAGTGCTGTCGATCATCCGCACTGTGCTGGCGCGGGAGCCGAAGAGCCGCTTCACGCTCGTCTATGCCAATCGCCAGATCAGCACGATCATGTTCCGCGAGGAGTTGGAGGATCTCAAGAACCTCTATCTGGGGCGGCTCTCGGTGCTGCATGTGCTGGAGCAGGACGCACAGGAGATCGAGCTGTTCACCGGTCGCGTGGATGCCGAGAAGATGGCGGCATTGTTCCAGCATTGGGTGGATCCGAAATCGGTGGATACCGCTTTCATCTGCGGGCCGGAACCGATGATGCTGACTATCGCGAGCGCCTTGCGCGAGCATGGGCTGGAAGACAGCCAGATCAAGTTCGAGCTGTTCGCCTCTAATCAGCCGGGGCGGCTCAAGCAATCGGCGCGGGCGCAGGTGCAGGCAGCAAAGGGCAAGTCCTGCGCGCTTACGGTCACTCTCGATGGCACGACACGCAGCCTCGATCTGCCGCTCGATGGCACGTCTGTGCTCGATGCAGCGCTGGGCGCGAGCCTCGATGCGCCCTATGCCTGCAAGGCCGGTGTCTGTTCAACCTGCCGCGCCAAGGTGATCGAGGGCGAGGCCGAGATGGCCGTCAACCACGCACTCGAGGATTACGAGGTCAGGCAAGGCTATGTGTTGACCTGCCAATGCCTGCCCCTTTCTGATAAACTGGTGATCAGCTATGACGAATGAGACCATGCCCATCGAGGAATATCTGGCGCAGGGCGGACGGCTGACCTCGCCCGGCAATGTGCCGCCACGCTATCGGGGCGAGCTTCTGCGTATGATGGCATCCTTTGTCGATAGCGAGATGGCGGCATCTGCGGGGTTTGCCGATGTCATCAATGACGCGCCGGGGATCACCTCGCGCATTTCCGCCGCGCGGATCGTGCTGGAAAAGGCCGATCATGCCGAGCGGGTTCTCAAGATCATGGCCGAGTTTGGGGCGGATGTGTCGCGCTATGTGGGAACGCATCCATGGGCCGCAAGGTTGCCGCGCGAGGCCGATATCGGCGCTGTGCGACAGGGTGGGGACATGCGGCTGGCGGTGTTTCACTACCCGTTGAAGGGCTGGGTCGATGCGGTTGTGATGAATGTGCTGCAAGGCGCTGCAGCGGTGATCCAGTTGCGGGAGTTCTCGCAAGTCTCATATCAGCCGCTGGCGGAGTGCTTCCGCGCGATTCTACCGCGTGAGACGCGCCATGCCGAGCTTGGACTCGCGGGCCTCGAGGCGCTGGCGCATGACACGCCCGATCAGGTGCGCGAGTCGCTCGCCTATTGGCACCCGCGCGTGGCGTTGGGTTTCGGCGCGAAGGACTCCGAGCGTTTCGAGCGGCTGAAGGCGCTGGGGCTGCGGCACCGGCCCAATGCCGAGATGCTGTCCGAATGGGAGACCACTGTGGCGAGGCAGCTTGCTGAATGCGGAGTGAAAACCGATGCTTGACGCAAAGCAGCCCCGCGCGCTCGAAAGCTATCTCTGCGGCGCATGGCGCAAAGGGCATGGAACCGCAAAGCCGCTGCATGATGCAGCGACAGGCGATCTGGTGGCCGAGATCGATTCCACGGGGCTCGATTTCGCCGAGGCGCTGGCCTATGGGCGCGGCGCTGGCGGGGCTTTGCGGTCAATGACCGTGCATGAGCGCGCCTTGTTGCTCAAGGCACTGGGCCTCAAGCTCATGGAGCAGAAGGACGACTTTCACGCCCTCTCGCTTGCCACCGGGGCCACGCCCAAGGATGGCTGGATCGATATCGAGGGCGGAATCGGAACGCTGCTGAATTACGCCTCGAAGGCACGGCGCGAATTGCCCAACACAAAGGTGCTGACCGATGGCGTGGTCGAGTCGCTCTCGAAGGATGCGACCTTTTCGGCGCAGCATATCCTGACGCCACTGCGCGGGGTCGCGGTGCATATCAACGCCTTCAACTTCCCCATCTGGGGGATGCTCGAAAAACTCGCACCCAATATTCTGGCCGGGATGCCCGCCATTATCAAACCCGCTAGCCAGACCGCTTATCTTACAGAATTGATGGTGCGCCGGATCATCGAGATGGGGCTCCTGCCCGAGGGTTCGCTGCAACTGATCTGCGGTGGCGTAGGCGATCTGCTGGATCATGTAACCGGGCAGGATGTGGTCACCTTCACTGGTTCTGCCAGCACGGGCCAAAAACTGCGCGCACATCCCGCGATCATCCGCGAGAGTACGCGCTTCACGATGGAGGCCGACAGCCTCAACGCTTGCATCCTCGGCCCCGATGCGAGCCCCGACAGCCCCGAGTTCGACCTTTTCATCCGCGAAGTGATGCGCGAAATGACCGCCAAGGCAGGCCAGAAATGCACTGCCATCCGCCGCGTCATCATCCCGCGCACGCAAGCCGGAGCCGTGCGTGACGCGCTGGCGACGAAGCTCGCAGAGGTCGCTGTGGGCTTGCCCGCCGATCCCGCCACCCGTATGGGTGCGCTCGCAAGCCTCGATCAGCGCGAAGATGTGCGCGCGGCAATTGCACGACTGGCACAAGAGGCCGAGATCGTCGCTGGCGATCCCGAAAGTGTGCGCGTCACAACCGGCGATCCCGAGACTGGGGCCTTCCTCAACCCCGTCCTGCTCTATGCCGATCAGCCGATGCGTGCTCAGGCCATCCACGCAGTCGAAGCCTTCGGCCCGGTTGCAACACTCATGCCCTATGATGATCTGGGCGAAGTCACCGAGCTTGCTGCCATGGGTAAGGGCTCGCTCGTCTCCTCTCTTTTCACACATGCGACCGAGGTCGCTGAAGAGGTGGTACTGGGCCTCGCGCCCTTCCATGGCCGCGTGATGATCGGCAATCGCGACAGCGCCAAGACTTCCACCGGCCATGGCTCCCCCCTGCCGATGCTGGTGCATGGCGGGCCGGGGCGCGCAGGCGGGGGCGAAGAGCTCGGGGGTATGCGCGGGCTGCACCATTACATGCAGCGCACCGCCGTTCAGGGTGCGCCGCGCCTGCTGGGCGCCGTAACCGGTCGTTGGCTGGATGGGGCCAAGGCGCGCAGCGATATTCACCCGTTCCGCAAATCACTGGCCGATCTGCGTATCGGCGACCAGCTTGTAACCGATACGCGCGAGATCACGCTCGCAGATATCGAGCATTTCGCGGAGTTCACCGGCGATACATTTTACGCGCATATGGACGAGGATGCCGCGCGCGCCAACCCGTTCTTTGAGGGGCGCGTAGCGCATGGCTATCTGATCGTATCCTTCGCCGCTGGGTTATTCGTGCAGCCCGATCCCGGCCCGGTGTTGGCGAATTACGGCATCGACAATCTGCGCTTTCTAACCCCCGTGTATCCCGGCGATACGCTGCAGGTGACATTGACCTGCAAGGAGATCAACCCGCGCGCGGACGGCGATTATGGCGAGGTGCGCTGGGATTGTCAGGTCTGCAACCAGACAGGCGCGAAGGTGGCGCTTTATGACGTTCTGACGATGGTGGCGAAAACCTGGCCCTGATCAAGGGGCCAGCCCAGCCTTTCAGCCGATATGCGCGGTTGCCTCGATCTCGATCAGCGCCTCATCCTCTATCAGATCAGCGATGACCAACATCGAGATGGCCGGGAAATGCTTGCCCATGACCCGCCGGTAGGCCTGCCCGACTTCGCGCTGATGCGCGAGGTATTCGGCCTTATCCGTTACAAACCACGTCATGCGTGCAATGTCGGTGACATTCCCGCCTGCGGCTTCAACCACGGCAACCACATTGCGCAGTGTTTGTTCCAACTGGCCAATAAAACCCTTGGCCTCGAATTGCTTGTCAGCATTCCAGCCGATCTGCCCGCCAATATGCAATGTCCCATCGGGGGCGAGCATCCCGTTTGCATAGCCAAGTGCAGGGGCCCAGCCTTCGGGGTGGATCGTTTTCAGGCGCATGTCATCTGTCCAATTCTGCTTCGATCTTGGTTCGGATCCCATCAGGCCAGGCACAGGGTTTGCCGTTTGCATCAATATGCACCAGCACTGACTCCCCCTCGAACCGTAATTCCCCGGCGTTATCCTCTGCTCGCAGCGCAAGCCCCATGCTGGCCCGCCCCAGCCGCGTGACCTCCAGCTGCAGGCGCAAATGGTCACCATGGCGCGAAGGCGCAGCAAAGCGCAGGCGGATCTCAGCCGTGGGCACACCTTGAGTTTGCAGCAATTCCTCGAAAGGCCAGCCAAGAGCCTCGTCAAAAAAGGCTTCGACCAGATCATTCACCATCTCGAAATAGCGCGGATAGAAGATAATCCCCGCCGGATCGCAATGCCGAAAGAGCACTTTCTGGTGTTTTTCAAATCGCATGGGTTTGCCCTCACAAATCACTGCGCAAATGCCAGAGTTCGGGGAATAGTTCCACACTCAACATCCGTTTGAGGTAAGCGACACCCGATGTGCCACCCGTGCCACGCTTGAAGCCGATCACACGCTCGACCGTGGTGACATGGTTGAAACGCCAGCGGCGAAAGTAATCCTCCAGATCGACCAGTTTTTCAGCCAGTTCGTAAAGCTCCCAATATGTGGTCGTATCCTCATAAACCTGCTGCCAAAGCGCCTGCACCTCGGGCAGGGGCTGATGAGGGCTATCGAGTTGAGGAACTGGCGCCGCGCCAGCCCCGAGTTGTTCGAAAAGGTGCCGGATCACCTCATCATAGAAGCTGGGTCGTGCAAGCTCGGCCTCAAGCTGCTCCAGCGCTGTTGGCAGATGGGCATGTGGGCGTAAAAGATGCGGGTTACGATTGCCCAGCACATATTCGATCATGCGGTATTGCCATGATTGAAAGCCCGAAGACGGACCGAGCGCAGCACGAAATTGCGTGTAATCGGCGGGGGTCATTGTGCGCAGCACATCCCATGCAGAGTTGAGTTGCTCGAAAATCCGCGCAACGCGGGCGAGCATCTTGAACATCTGCGGCATGTGCCCCGCAATCAGGGCCTCGCGCGCGGCCTGCAATTCGTGCAGTGCCAGTTTCATCCACAATTCACTGGTCTGATGCTGGATGATGAACAGCATTTCATCATGCGCGCGCGACAAGGGGTGCTGCTGCTCGAGCAACTCGTTCAGGCGCAGGTAATCGCCATAAGACATGGCATCACGAAAATCTGTCTTCGCGCCATCCTCGCGCGGATCATAAGCCTCTGTCATGGCGTGCGCAGCTGGAAACGCTGGATCTTGCCCGTTGGTGTCTTGGGCAGTCTCTCGGCAAAAATAATGGATCTCGGATACTTATAAGGCGCGATCGTGGCTTTCACATGGTCCTGCAAGAGCGCGGCCAAAGTCTCCGAAGGTGCGAAATCCTCCATCAGCACGATATGCGCCTGAACTATTGCTCCGCGCATCTCATCGGGAACGCCAATCACAGCGCATTCGGCAACCGCCTCATGCGAAAGCAGCGCCGCCTCTACCTCCGGCCCGGCGATATTGTAGCCGGAAGACAGGATCATATCGTCATTGCGTGCAGCAAAATGGAAATACCCGTCCGCATCCTGAACGAAAGCATCGCCTGTGACGTTCCAGCCATCGTGCACATAATCGGCCTGCCGATCCCCCCGGAGATAGCGACAGCCGGTTGGCCCGCGCACAGCCAGCCGCCCGATCACACCGCGCTCGACCTCCTGCCCATCCGGGCCGATCACTTTCGCCTCATAGCCTGTCACCGGTTTTCCGGTGCAGGCAGGTCGGTGATCGTCGAAACGATTGGTGATGAAGATATGCAGAAGCTCCGTAGCCCCGATCCCGTCGAGCATCGGCTTTCCGGTTTTTTCAATCCATTGTTCATAGACTGGTGCGGGCAGCGTTTCTCCCGCCGAGACTGCGGCGCGAAGGGAGGAGAGATCCGCCCCCGCCTCCATGGCCGAGAGCATGGCGCGGTAAGCTGTGGGTGCCGTAAAGCAGACTGTGGCGCGATAAGTCTCGATGATCTCGATCATATTAGGCGGGGTGGCCTGCTCCAGCAATGTGGCAGCCGCGCCAAAACGCAAGGGAAAGATCGCAAGCCCCCCCAGCCCGAAGGTGAAGGCCAGAGGTGGTGAGCCCACAAAGACATCCTCTGGCGTGACCTGCAGCACCTCGCGGGCATAGCCATCGGCAATGATCAGAAGGTCGCGGTGGAAATGCATCGTGCCCTTGGGCACCCCTGTCGAACCCGAGGTGAAGCCGATCAGCGCCACATCATCCTGCGCAGTGTCAACGGGCTTGAACTGAACAGGTTTCTGAAGTGCAAGTCGATCGAGCTCCGCGTCGTGATTGGCCGTGCCATCAAAGCCGACCACGGTTTTCAGAAAACGATTGTTCTTGGCGCAGAGCGCCATCTCATCCATTAGCCGCGTATCGCAAAGCGCGTGCGTGATCTCGGCGGCATCAACATATTTCGTCAACTCCCCGGCGCGCAACATCGGCATGGTGTTCACCACCACCGCGCCCGCCTTTGTCGCCGCGAGCCAGCAGGCTACCATCGCAGGGTTATTGGCCGAACGGATCAGCACCCGGTTGCCCGGTTTTACCCCGAGGTCCTCAACCAGCACATGCGCCAGCCGATTGGTCCAGTCGGCCAGTTCCTTATATGTGCGCCGCCGTCCATTTCCGATCAGCGCAGTATGATCGCCAAAGCCGCGCGCCACCATCGCATCGGTCAGCTCCACGGCCGCATTCAGCCTTTCGGGATAGTCGAACCCCTCGAGCAGCAAATCCGGCCAGAGTGCCCGGTCGGGCAGGTTGTCGCGGGCGAATGTATCGGTATGGGCTGATGCAAACATGTCCTATCCTCTCAGATATGCGGCCAATGTCTGGCGCGCGATGACCACACGTTGAACATCCGAGGCCCCCTCATAAATCCTGAGCGCCCGGATATCGCGGTAAAGCCGCTCCACCACTTCGCCCGCGCGCACTCCGTCGCCGCCATGAAGCTGGACCGCACGGTCGATCACCTGTTGCGCCTGATCGGTGGCGAAAAGCTTCGCCATTGCAGCTTCGCGCGTCACGCGTGGCGCGCCGGAATCCTTGGTCCAGGCGGCACGATAGACGAGCAGCGCGGCTGCATCCACATCCAGTGCCATATCCGCGATATGGCCCTGCACCATCTGCAACTCCGAGAGCGCAGCGCCCCCGATCTGGCGGGTGGTGACGCGCGCCAGTGCCTCATCGAGTGCGCACCGTGCGAAACCCAGAGCGGCGGCCGCGACTGTCGAGCGGAACACATCAAGCACCGACATCGCGATGCGGAAACCGGCCCCCGGCTGCCCCACTAGTGCCGCTTTCGGTACGCGGACATCCGAAAAGCGCAGCCGCGCCAATGGATGCGGGGCCATTACTTCCAGCCGCTCGACAACCTCGAACCCGGCCGTGTCCGGCGTCACCAGAAAGCATGACAGCCCCTTCGCCCCCGGTTCCTCGCCTGTGCGGGCGAAAACCGTGTAGAGATCGGCAATGCCACCGTTCGAGATCCATGTCTTCTCGCCTGTCAGGATGTAGTCATCGCCATCAGACACTGCCGTCATGGTAGAATTGGCCACGTCCGAGCCCGATTGCGGCTCGGTCAGCGCAAAAGCAGCAATCGCGCGCCCGGCCCGTGTTTCGGGTAGCCAGCGCGCCTTCTGTTCCTCAGTTCCGAAGAGTGAAATCGCCCCCGTCCCCAACCCCTGCATCGCAAAGGCGAAATCCGCTAACCCGTCATGGCGCGCAAGCGCCTCGCGCATCAGGCAAAGGCTCCGCACATCGAGCCGCCCATCCTCAGCGCCGGTCAGACCCAGAAAACCCGCTTCCCCAAGCGCTGCCACCAGTTTGCGACTGGTCGCATCGACATCGCCATGATCGACAGCCCCAAGATGCGCGCGCGCCCACGCTTCGGCCTCCGCTGCCAGCGCGCGATGCCGGTCCTCGAAAAAGGGCCAGTCGAGATAGCTCTTGTCACTCATCGCGCCCCCGTTTCATCTTGCCAAAAATACTCAAAATCCGGCCGCAGGCCGCCCCCCCTCAATCCCCGTGGAACACGGGCTTCTCGCGCGCCACAAAAGCCTCATACGCGCGACGAAAGTCATTGCCCTGCATGCAGATCGCCTGCGCCTGCGCCTCTGCCTCCAGCGCCTGATCGAGGCTCATGGCCCATTCCTGCGCCAGCATCGTCTTGGTCATCATATTGGCGAAGCCCGGTCCCGCCGCAATCCGTTCGGCCAGCGCGCGCGCCTCGCCCATCAGCGCGTCCTGCGCCACCACCCGGTTGAAGAAACCCCAGGCGAGCCCCTCTTCCGCGCTCATCGATCGGCCCAGATACAGAAGTTCCGCGGCACGCCCTTGCCCGATGATCCGTGGCAGAATCGCGCAGGCCCCCATATCGCAGCCCGCAAGCCCTACACGATTGAACAGAAACGCTGTCTTCGCCTCCGGTGTGGCGATCCGCAGATCCGAGGCCATGGCGATGATCGCCCCCGCGCCTGCGCAGACCCCGTCCACCGCTGCGATCACTGGCTTGCCGCAGCCGATCATGGCTTTCACCAGATCACCTGTCATGCGCGTAAAGGCCAGCAGTTCCTTCATGCTCATGCGCGTCAGTGGGCCGATGATGTCATGCACATCCCCCCCGGATGAAAAATTTCCCCCATTGGGCGCAAAGACCACGGCACGCAGTTTATCGTCATAATGCAGATCCCGAAACCAGTCGCGCAATTCAGCATAGCTTTCAAAGGTTAGCGGGTTCTTGCGTTCGGGTCGGTTGAGCGAAACAATCGCCACAGGGCCGTCAATCTCACAGCGGAAATGTGTCACATCACTGCGCATCAGAGGCGTTCCTTCTCGATAAGGGGGGTCAGCTGTTCCAGCCGGCTGCTCATCGCTGCCAGATCCTCGGCCCCGAGCCCGGACAGCAATTCGTTGATCCAGCCCTCATGCGCTGCGGCCTGTTCGGCGAAAACGGATTGCCCATGTGGTGTGAGCCGGGCGACCATCGCCCGTCGGTCGCCCGGCACAGCAATGCGCAGTGCAAGCCCTTCCAGCACGAGCCGGTCCACGATGCCGGTGATATTGCCGTTGGAGACCCGCAAGCGCGCGGATATCTCGGACATGCGCAGCCCCTCTGGCGCGCGCGCAAGCGCCGCCATCACATCGAAGCGCGGCAGCGTGGTGTCGAATTCGGAGCGTAACCTGCGGCGCAACTCGGCCTCGATCTCGCCAGTGGTTTTCAGCAGCCGGAGCCATAGCCGCAGCCGGTTTTTAGAGAGCGGCGGCGCGGTCATATCTCTCCCCCCGAAACGCTCAGCGCATGGCCATTGATCATCGCTGCCGAAGGCGAGGCGAGGAACATCACTGCCGCCACCACTTCTTCAGGTGCGATCAGCCGCGCCATGGGGTTATCGGCCACGATTTGCGCCAATGCTGCCTCCTCGTTAAGCCCGAAGCGCTCCTGCACTGCGCCCACGGCCTGTGCAGCCAAAGGCGTATCGACAAAGCCCGGGCACACTGCGTTGCAGGTGATGCCCTTCTTCGCCACCTCCAGCGCGACAGAGCGTACCAACCCCAGCACCCCATGTTTCGCAGCCGCATAGGCCGGGATTGTCGCCCCGCCCTTGAGGCTCGCGGTCGAAGCCATGGCAATCAGTCGCCCGCCTGTCCCCATGCCTTTCAAAGCCTCGCGGAAGGTGAGAAATGTGCTGGTCATATTCGCGGCCAGCGTAGCGTTCCAGTCGGCCAGTGTGATCGAGCGCAGCTTGCCTGCGCTGCCCCCGCCAGCATTCGCGATTACCACATCGAAGGTTTGGTCGAACAGCGCGGCGACCTGCGCCTCATTGGTTACATCGGCCACGCGGAAGGCCATATTCCACCCGCGAGCACTTTCCTCCAGCGCCTCCATGCGCCGCCCGGTGATGGTCACGCTGTCGCCGGCATCCGCAAAGGCGCGTGCAATCGCGCGGCCTATTCCGGAGCCGCCCCCTGTGACCAGAATCCGCCTGCTCATACCTTGCCCACCATTTCGGCCTCACGTTCGGCCAGCCTGCGCGCCTGATCGCGGCCCGCGAGATAGGGCAGGGGCCAATTTGTGCTCGTGTCGCCCATCGCCACGGCGGCGTGGAGCGTCCAATAGGGATCGGCCAGATGCGGTCGCGCGAGGCACACCAGATCAGCGCGGCCAGCCATCAGGATCGAGTTCACATGATCGGGCTCATAAATATTGCCTACCGCCATTGTCGGGATGCCCGCCTCGTTTCGGATGCGGTCCGAGAACGGGGTCTGGAACATGCGGCCATAGACTGGCTTGGCCTCGGTGCTGGTCTGGCCCGCCGACACATCTATGATATCCGCACCCGCCGCGCGGAAAGCGCGTGCAATCTCCACAGCCTCCGCGGGCGTGATCCCCTCATCCCCGCGCCAGTCATGCGCCGAAATCCGCACCGAGAGAGGCTTGCTCTCGGGCCAGACTGCGCGCATGGCGGCGAAAATCTCCAGGGGGTAGCGCAGGCGATTTTCCAGCGATCCGCCATATTCATCGCGGCGCTGGTTCGAAACCGGGCTGATAAAGCTCGAGATCAGATACCCATGCGCCGCGTGCAGCTCGATCATGTCGAAGCCCGCGCGCTTGGCCATCTCGGCAGCGGCGACGAACTGATCGCGCACCAGATCCATATCGGCGCGGTCCATCTCTTTTGGCACCGCGTTGCGCTCGGACCATGGGATCGCGCTGGCGCTCATCACTGGCCAGTTGCCGTGCCTCAAGGGCGCGTCCATCTCCTCCCAGCCAAGCTGGGTCGAACCCTTGCGCCCCGAATGCCCGATCTGGCAACAGATCTTCGCCTCGGTCTCGGAATGAACGAAATCGACCAGCCGCCGCCATGCCGCTTCATGCTCGGGCGCGTAAAGACCGGGGCAACCGAGCGTAATCCGGCCCTCGGGCGAGACGCAAGTCATCTCGGTATAGACCAGCCCCGCGCCGCCCTTCGCGCGCTCGGCATAATGGACAAGGTGCCAGTCGGTCGGGCAACCATCGACGGCCTTGTATTGCGCCATGGGCGAGACGACGATGCGGTTTTGCAATGCCATGTCGCGCAGCCGGTAGGGCTGGAACATGGGCGCACGGCCCGGCTCCCCGCCAGCCTGTGCCGCAAACCAGTCCTCGGCCACGCGCAGCCAGTCCGGGTCGCGCAGGCGCAGGTTCTCATGGCTGATGCGCTGGCTTCGGGTCAGCAGCGAATAGGCGAATTGCAGCGGCGGCATGTCAAGATAGCGCTCCACCTCCTCGAACCATTCGAGGCTGTTGCGCGCCGCTGATTGCAGGCGCAGCACTTCCAGACGCCGCTCTTCCTGATAGCGTTTGAAGGCTGTCTGCATATCCGGCTCGGAATGCAGATATTCGGCCAAGGCGATGGCAGAATCGAAGGCCAGCCGCGTGCCTGATCCAATGGAGAAATGCCCCGTCGCCGCAGCATCGCCCATCAGCACGACATTCTCGTGATACCACCGCTCACAAATCACGCGCGGGAACTGCATCCAGACCGCCGATCCGCGCAGATGCGCCGCGTTCGACATCAGGTCATGCCCGTCCAGATGCGCCGCGAAGATCTGGCGGCATGTCTCGACGGTTTCCTCCTTCGACATGGCCTCAAAACCCCAGCGCTCCCATGTCTCGGGCAGGCATTCGACAATGAAGGTCGCGGTATTGTCATCGAACTGATAGACATGCGCCCAGACCCAGCCATGTTCAGTCTTCTCGAAGATGAAGGTGAACGCATCATCGAATTTCTGATGCGTGCCCAGCCAGACGAATTTACATTTGCGCGTGTCGATATCAGGGCGGAAGACATCGGCATATTCACTACGAACGCGCGAGTTGATGCCGTCGCAGGCCACGACCAGATCATAGTCGCGCCGATAGTTCTCGGCGCTTTCGAATTCGCTCTCGAAGCGCATCTCGACACCCAGTTCGCACGCACGCTCCTGCAGCAGGATCAACATTGCCTTGCGCCCGATCCCGGCAAAGCCATGCCCCCCCGAGACAGTGCGATTGCCTGCATGTATCACCGCAATATCGTCCCAATAGGCAAACTGGCTGCGGATCGCCTCTGTCGATATGGGATCGTTGCGCTGCATCCGCGAGAGTGCATCATCCGAGAGCACCACGCCCCAGCCAAAAGTGTCATTGGCCCGGTTGCGCTCCAGCACTGTCACATGATGCGCTGGGTCGCGCAATTTCATGGATATGCCGAAATAGAGACCTGCCGGACCGCCGCCAAGGCACAGAATCTTCATCGCCGAACTCCCTGTCTTTGTAAGAAGACTGCAACGTTCACGCCTCTATTTCAAGCTTTAATATTTTAGGTTAGAAATTTATCTATTCTGCATGCCCGACGGGTCTCCTCAATCATCCGTCCCACAGCGACCCCACAACGAACACTGCCCCTTTGATTGGTTGCACCTTGTTTTCAAGCGCCCGCTTTGCCTCGCAGGATCTCCGCTGATCTGCTGTTCTGTAGGCAAAAGCGGCTTCTCAGCCGCACCTCAGTGCCCCAAGGCAGAAAAGGCATTCCCACCCGCTCACCGCTGGACCTGCAACGGTGAGCGGAACTTGGGTTACGGTTGCGCACTGCCATTCCGCTCATGTTGTTCGGTTGGATTTGACG
>SLDY01000120.1 GCA_007125005.1 Natronohydrobacter sp. | reverse complement strand
TCCAGCGCGATCCCCGGCGGGCAGCCATCTACGGTCGCGCCCAAAGCAGGCCCGTGGCTTTCGCCCCATGTCGTTACGCGAAACAAATGGCCGAATGTATTGTAACTCATGCGCGCGTCTTATCTCTTGCTGGCCCGCAAGGGAACTACCGCGCTTTGCGAATGATTGGAATAGGTCTTCCAGGTTGGTGTGTAATCCTCGGCCTGATTGCCCCAGACAGTCCAGCCTTCCCGCGGCCCGCGCGCAAACAACTCCAGGCGCCGCCCGAAGCTGCAGGTCTCGATCAATTCATACTGCTCATCAGGCTTGCGGCTATGTTCGCGTTTCTGTGCGATGATCATGTTTTCCTGCGATCGCCCCGGCGCCAGAGTGCGCGCATTCTTGCCGCGCACACCAAACAGCAGCATCTCGGTAACATTGCGGAAGTAGAAGCCAACACCGCGCCGATCCGGCCCGCCATCCTTGCGCACCTTGTACCAGATCAGGTTGCTCTTGTAGCTAAACCCCCAATGCTCCATCACCTTCAGACCCTCGGGCAACAGCGCATTGGGCACCCAGAGATACAGATGCGCCGGATCGCCTGCCAGCGCTTCTACCGGCATGTCGCAAATCTCGTCCAGCGTCAGCGTCGGGTACCGCGACAGCCGCTTGTGTTCCGGGGCCATCTTGCCCGTGCGGTTCTGGAACTGCCAGGGCGGATCGGCCAGAATGGTCTGGAATTTCTGCCCGCCCAGCGCCTCGAGCAGATCATCGCCTGCGCTTTTCATCGCTCGTCCTCCAGAAACAGGCTGGCCCTGATCCCGAATACCAGAAGCGGGCAACCTGCCGCCCCGCCGCCTTCGATCCTTGGCAGAAGCTTGCTCATATGCGTGGTCGAGGCCCCATAGCTTGTTCCCCGGCCCAGTTTCTTGAATATATCCTGCAATTCATCGCAGCGCGTGACGATCACCCCCACACTGACGGCGCGCAGATCGAACAGCAAGCGGAAATTGTTCAGATCGCGATCAAAGAACGGATCCTTGTTGTTCCACTCGATCTCCAGCGCGACCTTGTTGCGATAGCAGTCAATCTGATGCGTCGGGCTGTCCAGCCGCTTGCCATCGATCACCACGCCGGTTTCGAATTTCTTCTCCGACCAGCCCCTCGCATAGAGAAAATTGTCGATATATTCCGAGATCTGGCTCTTGCGCCCACCCGCCTGCGTGATCCAGCTCTTGCGCAGCCGAAAAGCTGTGAGCACATCGATGATGTCGCGCCATTCTTTCGGAAAATCCGCAGAGAGGATGGCGCTGGCATGGCGCCATTCCTGCACATCGTAATGTGTCTTGATGAAATCGGGCAGGCGATCTTGCAACATCTTGGGGGCCTTGACAGAGCACCTACGATATGGGGGAAACCTCATAAAGGCAATGGCAGAAGCCCGGCCTTGCCCCGGCGGTTGAAAACGATTATCTGCAAAGTCACCTCGGGGTGCCCGGAAATGGGCTGAGATGCGCCTTGCGCGAACCCGTTGAACCTGAACCGGTTAAGACCGGCGGAGGGAAGGTTAGGGTATTGCCCGCTTCGATCCGCCTGTCGTGAGAGATGGAGAGAAGCATGAAATACCCCGTTTTCGCGGCAGTGGCAGCACTGACACTCACAAGCGCGGCGCAGGCCGATATGCTTGTCGTGCTCGCGCCCGATTATTTTGGCTCCAGTTGGGGGCCAGGCCCTGCGATCAAGGAGGGCTTTGAAGCCCGCTGCGATTGCACGCTCGAATTCCGCACTGGCGATGTGCTGCCTCGCCTGATCCTTGATGGTGCGCGCACAGAGGCTGATGCCGTGATCGGGCTTGGCACCGATGAATTGCTACGCGCCCGCGAAACCGGGCTTTTCGCTGCGCATGGGCAGGATCTTGGCCCGCTGACTTTGCCAGTTGCATGGGAAGATGACAGCTTCATCCCCTTTAACTGGTCTTATGCCGCCTTTGTCTATGACAACACGCGGCTGCAAAACCCGCCCGCGAGTTTCGCCGAACTGATCGAGCGGGACGATATCTCGCTGATCTGGCAAGATCCGCGATCATCCGGGGCAGGGCTCGCGCTGCTGCTCTGGGTCGATCAGCTTTATGGCGACGAGGCGACCGCGATCTGGGAGAACCTCGCCGCCAAGACTGTTACAGTCACCGCAGGCTGGTCCGAAGCCTATGGCATGTTCACCAATGGCGAGGCAGACATGGTGCTCAGCTACACCACATCGCCTGCCTATCACATCATCGCCGAAGAAGATGAAACCAAGGCCGCCGCAATCTTCGAGGAGGGTCATTACTTCATCGCCGAGGCCGCGGGGGTGCTCGCAGGGGCCACGCAGCCCGATCTGGCGCGCGATTTCATGGCCTATATCCTGTCGGAAGAGTTCCAGTCGATGATTGCGACCGCAAACTGGTCTTATCCGGCCGCATTGCCGCGCGAGAATTGGAACGAGGTATTCCGCGACCTGCCCATGCCCGAAACCGCAATCTTCCTCGATGAAGAGGCCGCCGATGCCCGCCGCAGTCCGGCGCTGGCGCATTGGCTCGATGGCATGACGCGGTGAACGACCCCGCCAAGCGCGCGCGTCTCATCGTCCTTGCGCTTGGCGGGGTGGTGGCCGCGTGGCTTCTGATGCTCAACTTCGGCGCGCTCGGGGCAGTAGCCTGGCGCGCCGAAGGTCTGACCGCGCTGCGCAGCGCCGATTGGGCCGCAGTGCGTTTCACGCTGGTTCAGGCGCTCTGGTCGGCGGGGCTTTCGGTGCTTCTGGCCATTCCCATCGCCCGCGCACTGGCACGGCGGCAGTTCACCGGGCGCGCATGGCTTATCACGCTCATGGGCGCGCCCTTCATCCTGCCCACGTTGGTCGCGGTGCTCGGTCTCATTGCAGTTTTTGGCCGCGCAGGGCTCGTCAATGACGGGCTGGCCGCGCTTGGCTTTGCGCGGTTCAACATCTTCGGGTTGCATGGCGTGGTTCTGGCGCATGTGTTCTACAATCTGCCGCTGGCCACGCGCATTCTGCTACAGGGCTGGGCCACCATCCCCTCAGAGCGCTTCCGCCTTGCCGCAAGCCTTGGCTTTGGGCCGCGTGAGAGTTTTCGTCAGCTTGAATGGCCAATGCTGCGCGATCTGGCGCCGGGGGCGTTTCTGGTCATCTTCCTGATCTGCCTCACCAGCTTTTCAGTGGCGCTGACAATGGGCGGCGGG
>SLDY01000012.1 GCA_007125005.1 Natronohydrobacter sp. | reverse complement strand
GGATGCGCGGGCGGCGCCCCGCATGGCTGATCCGGCTGGGGCTGTTCCTCTATGACAATCTGGGCGGGCGCAAGATACTGCCGGGCACGTCCACACGGCCACTGACCGGCACCACAGAGGGAGCGCCCCTGCAGGACCGCTTCGCCAAAGCCTATGAATATTCCGATTGCTGGGTGGAGGATTCGCGCCTTGTCGTTCTGAACGCGCGCGATGCCGAGGCCCGCGGCGCGCATATCCAGACGCGCGCAGAGGTTGTGTCGGCCAGTGTCGAAGATGGCATTTGGCAAGTCACGGTCAAAACCGAACATGAAACGAAAATCATTCGCGCCAAGATGCTGGTCAATGCGGCCGGGCCCTGGGTTGGCGATGTGATCCATGGCAAGCTGCGCCTAAACAGCCGCGAGAATGTCAGGCTGGTGCGCGGTAGCCATATCGTGACCCGCAAGCTATATGATCATGACAAATGCTATTTCTTTCAGGGCACGGATGGGCGCATCATCTTCGCCATTCCCTATGAGCAGGATTTCACGCTGATCGGCACCACCGATGCCGAGCATGACGACCCGTCACGCGCGCCCGAATGCACGGATGAAGAGCGCGACTACCTGTGCAATTTCGCCAGCCAGTATTTTGCGAAACCCGTCACTGCCGATGATGTGGTCTGGACCTATTCCGGGGTGCGCCCGCTCTATGATGATGGCGCAAGTTCGGCGACGGCGGCGACACGCGACTACACGCTGAAAGTTGATCGTAGCGCGGGGGCTCCGGTACTGAATATCTTTGGCGGCAAGATCACCACCTATCGGCGCTTGGCAGAAGCCGCGCTGGACAAGATCGGCACGGTCCTGCCACTGGCCAAGGGCAAATGGACGGCCGGTGTCGCGCTGCCGGGGGGCGATTTCGCCCATGATGGCGGGCCTGCGCTGGTGGCCGGATTGCAGCGTGACTATCCGTTCCTGAGTGATTTCTGGGCGCGGCGACTGGTGCGCGGCTATGGGACCGAGGCGCGAATTATGCTTGGTGACGCAAAAACCGCTGACGACCTGGGGCAGGATTTTGGCGCCACACTAACCGAGGCCGAAGTGACATGGCTGATGACCCATGAATACGCCCGCAGCGCCGAGGATGTGCTCTGGAGGCGCTCAAAGCTGGGCTTGCGGTTGAGCGCGGATCAGGCGGCGCGGCTGCAAGCATGGCTCCAAGACCGGCTTGCCGTCGCTTGAACACGCAGGCAAAGTGACAGTCTAAGAAAAGGGGGTAAAATGAGCTATATTCTTGCACTTGATCAGGGCACGACATCGAGCCGGGGGATTGTGTTTGACGCCTCGATGACGATCAGGTCCGTCGCGCAGGAAGAATTCCCCCAAGCTTATCCGCAATCGGGCTGGGTCGAGCATGACCCATCGGATCTTTGGGCCACAACCGCCGCCACCGCCCGCGCGGCGATCGAAAAGGCCGGGCTTTCGGCGCGCGATATCGCGGCTATCGGCATCACCAATCAGCGCGAAACCACACTGGTCTGGGATCGCAATACCGGCAAACCCATTCATAACGCCATCGTCTGGCAAGACCGCCGCACCGCCGATTTCTGCGCACGCCTGCGCAAGAACGGCCATGAGCCGATGATCACCGCCCGCACCGGGCTGCTGGCGGACCCGTATTTCTCGGCCACCAAGCTGAAATACATCCTCGACACGGTTGACGGCGCGCGCGACCGCGCCATGCGTGGCGAGCTGGCCTTCGGCACGGTCGATACCTGGCTGATATGGAACCTGACCGGGGGCCGGGTGCATGCCACGGATGCCACCAATGCCGCGCGCACCATGCTCTATGACATCCACAAGGGCCGCTGGAGCCAGACCATCTGCGATCTGTTCGATATCCCCGCTGCGATGCTGCCGGAAGTGCGCGATTGCGCGGCTGATTTCGGCCATACCCGCGCCGATCTCTTCGGCCATGAGATCCCCATCCTCGGCGTCGCGGGCGATCAGCAGGCCGCGACCATCGGGCAAGCCTGTTTCACCCCCGGCATGATGAAATCGACCTACGGCACTGGCTGTTTCGCGGTGTTGAACACGGGCGAAACCCCAGTCGCCTCGACCAACAAACTGCTCACGACCATTGCCTATCAGCTTGACGGCAAGCCCACCTACGCGCTCGAAGGCTCTATCTTCATCGCGGGCGCTGTGGTGCAATGGTTGCGCGACGGGCTGAAGGTGATCCGCGCCGCGCCTGAAACGCAAGCTCTGGCCGAACAAGCCGACCCCTCGCAGGATCTGATCCTCGTGCCCGCCTTCGTGGGCCTTGGTGCGCCCTATTGGAAGCCAGAGGCGCGGGGCGCCATCTTTGGCATGACCCGCAATTCCGGCCCGGCGGAATTCGCCCGCGCTGCGCTGGAATCGGTGGGCTACCAGACGCGCGATCTGCTGGAAGCGATGCAGGCCGACTGGGCGCGCGAAGGCGCGCAGCCGTCCCTGCGTGTTGATGGCGGCATGGCCGCGAATGACTACGCGATGCAATTCCTGTCCGACATCATCGGCGCGCCCGTGGACCGCCCGCAAGTGCTGGAGACCACCGCGCTGGGCGCAGCCTGGCTGGCGGGACAGCGCGCGGGCGTCTGGCCGGGGATGGAGGATTTCGCGAAGGGCTGGGCCATCGAGCGGCAATTCACCGCCGTGATGGGCAATGACCAGCGCGAAGCCCGCTACGCCCGCTGGAAACGCGCGGTGAATGCAGTGCTCGGCGTCTGACGTCAGAGCAGATTTCAACCTTGCAGGGCGCAGCGACCGCAGTGCCCTGCCACTCTCTGCGCTGACCGAGAAGGACCGCAGCGAGCTGAACCCACCTGCGCACTTGGTGTGGACTGGATCGCGCTCTCCCTTGTACAGCGCCCCGAAGATATCGAGATGGCCCGTGCCCTGATCGGCAACCGCACGAAGATCATGGCCAAGATCGAAAAGCCTCCACCCCTGCAAAGCATCGGCGCCATTCTGGAGCGTGCGGACGGGATCATGGTCGCATACGGTGATCTGGGGGTGGAAATGCCTGTGCAGAATGTCCCGCCCGTGAAGAAACGCTTGATCAAACTTGCGTGCGGGGCAGGAAAGCCCTGCAATGCGCCCTTGACGCCGGACTGGCCGATGCCAGCGCGCGGATCATCGTGACGGCAGGCATCCCTGTGAACATTTCGCGGACAACTAACATACTGCGCATCGCCTCGGTCGATGAGCTTCAAGACATGCAATTCTGAAAGAAGACCACAGCGTGACCCTCAAAGCCGCCATCAATGATCTGGGTCCGGTCGAGGCTATTGCGTATTTTTTGCAATATGATTGTGTGCATGGGCGCTTCCCTGCAAAGGTCAAGATTTCAGATAACACGATCGATGTCGGGCGCTGGTCTCTTCTTTCTGCAGAGTGAACCCGGTGGATCTGACGATAGGTGCTATGCTTCAGACCCTGATGAATGATTGACATCAGCTCTGCTGAACGTCGATCAATAAATGGTGGAAGCATTTGAACGACTTTTGCAATTCAGACTGAATGCACACCACCCTAAACTCAGACGACTGCTTCGGTGATCCCAGACCAGGACACTGATCGGTATCTTCGGGCAGAGCATGTCGGCGGAGTCGGGGAAATGTCAGGACAGGATGCCAGTAGCTGGTCAGTCCATTACTCCAACGGAGCAGCAACCGTCGCAGGCGTGATTTCCGCCAATGCGGCCATATGCGCAGCAAGACACTGGTTTGAGCTTAGCACAGGCAGGCCGAGCTCTCTGGACAATGGGGCCAGAATATCCAATGTGCGCAAATTGGTGCAGGACAGAAATACCGCGTCCAGCTTGCTGCGCTGCGCCAATGCTCGTGCTGCATCGGCAATGGAGCGTGGCGCAATGCGAGCCACCTTGGCCTCGATCTGTTCGCCAAATGACAGTGTGTCAGGCACGGTGACGCCCTCTGCTTCAAACGCTGCCCGGATTGGTTCGGCCACAGAGGCGATATAGGGTGAAACGATCCCCAGCCGCGCCACACCCAAACTGTGGCATTGGGCCAGTGCGGCAGTCAGCGGATCGGTCACGGCTCTTGTCTGCACTGCCCCTGTCACCAGATCGCGCACGCGATCCGCGCCGATCAGCGTGGTGCCAGAGGTGCAGGCATAGCCTACCACATCCAGCGGCTGTGTTGCGGGCAGCAAGCGGGCTGCATCGGGCAAGGCGCGTTTCATCTCGGCAATACTGTCGGGTGTCAGTTCCGCGCCCGAAGAGACGCGCGTGACATGCAACCGGGCGACATGCGGGGGAAACAGGTGACGAAAATCATCCTCGATGGTTTCATCGACCTGCAAGACGATCAGACCAAGGCGGGGCAGATCATCCTCTTGCAACGCGTAGGGAAAAGCGCTCATGTCCTGATCTCCGGCAAATCCTCGGGCGCGCGGGGCGACAAGAGTTCCGGGCCTGTGTCGCGCAAAACGATGTTCTCTTCATGCACCATGAGCCGTCCCTCAGCCGTTACGCATACCGGCTCCAGCGTCAGAACCATGCCTGCGCGCAGAGGTGTCTCGTCAAGCGGCGTGAACGAGGGCCATTCGGTCAGTGTGACCCCCAACCCATGCCCCAACCGACCGCCACCCGGTATCATACCCCGCTGTTCAATCCCGCGTGACAGCAGCTGATGCACATCGCGCGCCAGTATGCCGGGGCGCAATGCTGCCAATGTGTCCTCAGTTGCATGCCAGAGCGTACTATGAGCGCGGCGCGCTGTATCAGAGGCCGGACCGATTGCATAATTGCGGTCGAAGTCGCAGAAATACCCGTCTTTCACGGCACCTGTATCCAGCATCAGCACATCGCCGCGTTGCAAGGGGGCTGGGCCTGCCGGTGAGATCACATCGCCATAGCCATCAGGCCCCGCACCGCCTGCGACATAGCTGACCCAATCCGCGCCCTCTGACAAAAGCGCAATCTGGAAGTCGCGGAACACATGCGCGAGCGGTCGCCCCGCCTGCGCGAATTCAGGCACGCGGGCAAAAGCCCGCGCGGCAATCGCACAACCGGCGCGGATCTTGTCGATCTCGGCCTCGGATTTCACCTCGCGCACGCGTTGCATGCAGGCCGTGGCATCGGCAAAGCGCCGCGGTGCAAGCCTTGCGCGCAGGGCCTCGAAATCCGCAAGCGGCATGCGCAGATGCGCCTCCAGTCCCATCGGCAGCCCGATCCGGCCCTTGGGCGCGACCGCCTGCGCGAGGGCATCGGCCAGCAGGCTGACGCCGTCATCATGCGGGTTGGGCGCGTCCCATGTGCGGATATCGTGCAGCCAGGTGCGCCCCATCAGATCCGCCCCGATCGACGGGATCACCGCCACCGGATCGCCAGCCTGAGGGACAACGACAAACCAAGGCCGCGCCGGACTTTCCCAGAACCGCGTCAGAAAGCCGGTCGTGTAGAAGATGTCGGCAGGCGCGGTCAGCAACAGCGCATCAAGGCTCTGGTCTGCCATGCCCGCCTGCAAGGCCGCGATGCGCGCGCGGAACTCCTGTGCGGGAAAGATCAGAGAACGCTCATCCATCCTCTGGTCCTTCGCTCAGGATCGCCAGCACATGCGCATCGGCGGGCAGGTACAGCCCCGCCACCAGTGCCGCCACCCCTGCCGCGCCCGAAGGCGTGGTCGGCATGCCATGCGCGGCTAGGAGTTCGGCTGTGCGCGTGGCATCGGCTTCTCTGATGGTCACAAAGACATCCGCATCCCGCGCCAGACCATTCAGGGCAATCATGGATGCAGTCTTGCAATCGAGCCTGCCCATGCTGGAGGCCGGGCCGGACGTCTCAGTCACCCGACCGGCGCGAATACCCTCGATCAGCGCCGGGGCCGCTTCGGGCTCCACGATGATGATCTGCGGGCCATCGTCCCAGACAAGGCGCGCATGGGCCGCAACTGCCGCCGCCATACCGCCGACCCCCGCTTGCAACAGGATATGACTGGGCGCGGTGTCGATCTGCATCGCGGCTTCTGCCGCCAATTGCAGATAGCCTTCCATCACGCGCAGCGGCAGTTCAGTGTATCCGGGCCATGAGCTGTCGGACAACAGCGTCCAGCCCTGCGCGTCCGCTGCATCAGCGGCGGCCTTCATGCTGGCCTCGTAATCCGCCCCGACGCGGATGACGTCAGCCCCCTTGGCACGCAGGCGGTCGGCAAATGCCTCTGGCACGGTGGCAGACAGATAAATCACCGCCCGCGCGCCAAACAAGCGCGCGCCTGCCGCCACTGACAGCCCGTGATTGCCTGCACTGGCCGTCACATAGACGCGGCCCTTCAGCGCGTGGCGCAGCTCGTCGCTGGCGCAAGAAGCGGCCTCGCGCGCGATGGCATGCGCTGCGCCAAGCGCCTTGAAACTGCCCAGCCCCATGCGCTGGCGTTCATCTTTCAAGCTGAGGCGCGCTACCCCTAACGCCGCCGAAAGCGCGGGTATCTCGCGCAGCGGTGTCGCGGTATGGGCGGGGCAGCGCGACAAAAGCTCTGTCACATCGCGGGCATCCGCCAGCGGGCCTAACCCAACCGCTGACAGCCCACGTCCACGCCAAGGATTTTGTAACCGTTGCAGCATTGCCGATCCCATTCTGTTTCGTCACAGCCTATCGCAAAAGGCGGTATGAGGGGCGGAAAAATCAATGCGCTATGCGCCTGTTTTCGGATGATTTACAAGGAACCTGGGTGATTATTCGGAATAGAAGGCGTAATTTCTTTCCTCATCCGCCGATTTTTCGTTCCTCTTCCATACAGAACAGATTCGATGCCCAGATCTTGGCATCGTTTAGCACAGCGCCCCCACCATGGCAGAGGCGATGACGCAATATGTCGGGAGGTCACCCGATGCGTGCCAAAACCGCATGGCGCGACTGCAATCCGGGGCTTTGCAGTAATGATGACCCTGGGCATCCTGATTTCCATGTTAATGGTGATCATCCTGATGCGGATTGTGCTGGAATGGTGCCTCAGCCGGACGCGGGCAGTACGGCCTGAGATTTTGCCGCCGGTTGGTGGTGTGCCGGTGCCACGTGCCTTTGCGTTTCTGCGCCATGAACAATGAACATGGCTGCCGCGGGACTGGCATGAAGAGACGCCGCAGGGTGACGGACCGAGCTGCGTATTTCGCATCATTGCGTGACTGTCGATGGCGCTTGCACGCGACAGGCCATCCAGACCAGCAGTGGTCCGGCCACGAAGATGGAGGACGCGGTTGCGATCACCACGCCCGCGATCATCGGCAGCGCAAAGCCTGCCACGGTCGGCCCACCCCAGATGGCCATCGGGATCAGTGCGGCGAGTGTCGTGCCGGATGTGAAGAGGCAGCGCGCCAGAACCTGATTGAGGCTGCGATCCGCGACCGCCGCAAACCCTGAGGTTTGCACGCGTGACAGGTTCTCGCGCACCCTGTCAAAGACCACGACCTTGTCATTGACCGAATAGCCGATCAGGGTCAGCAGTGCGACGATGGTGGTCAGGTTCACCTCCCAGCCGAAAGCTGCGATTATGCCGAAGGTCTTGGTCACATCCAGCGCCAGCACAACAATGCTGGAGGCTGCGAAATGCCATTCGAACCGCAGCCAGATATAGACCAGCATCGCCAGCACTGCCGCCGACAGGGCCAGCGCGCCGGTCCAGGCAAGCTCGGCCCCTATCGTGGGGCCAACAAGGTCGATCTGCTCAAAGACCAGATCGGGCACGACTGCGCGCAGCGCACTTTCAAGGGCCGTCACAGTGGCCTGGCTTGCATCGCCTTGCAGACGCAAGAGCACCTCACTCGGGCCACCGAAGGTTTGCAGGGTCGCATCGCCAAAGCCCGCGACTGCCGCGCGCAGATCGGCCAAGGGCAAGGGCTGGGACGCACTCAGCGTCATCTGGACGCCGCCAGTAAAGTCGATCCCCCAATGCGGGCCGGGCCAGATAAGGGCCGCCAGCGCCAGCGTTGACAGCAGCGCCGAGCCTGCAAGCGCCCAGCGGCCATGGCGCAGGAACGAGAAGGCCCGCGGCGCAGGGACACCCCCGAACAACGGCAATATCTCGAGCCGTTTCACGCGGGTCCGGTGCAGGTGCCATTCCATCACGATGCGCATGAGCGTGATCGCTGTGAACATCGAAATCAGGATGCCCAAGGTCATGGTGACCGCAAAGCCCCGGATTGCGCCCGCGCCCAGCAGAAACAAAAGTCCCATTGCCAGAAGCGTCGTGATATTGGCGTCAAGGATCGTGCCCCAGGCGCGGTCATATCCCTGAGCAAGCGCCTTCAACGCGGTCGCCCCTTTGGCGGTTTCTTCCCGGATGCGGCTGAAGATCAGCACATTGGCATCGACCGCGATGCCCAGACACAGGATGATCCCGGCAATGCCCGGCAGGGTCAGGGTGGCCCCGATCAGCCCCAAAGCGGCCAGCGTCAGCGCGACGTTCAGCCCAAGGATGGCGGAAGCCAGCAGACCCCAGACCCCATAAAGACCAATCATCACCGCCACGACCAGTCCCAGCCCTGCAAGCCCGGCCACAAGCCCCGCCCGGATCGAGTCAGCCCCAAGCGATGCGCCGACGGTCCGTTCCTCGATGATCTCCAGCGAGGCAGGCAACGACCCGGAATTCAGAAGCACCGCCAGGTTCTGGGTTTCCTCCAGCGTGAAATTGCCGCTGATCTGGCCCGAACCGCCCATGATGGGTTGCTGGATCACGGGCGCGGTCAGCACTTGCCCGTCCAGCACGATGGCGAAGGGACGCCCGACATTATCCGCCGTGATGCGCCCGAATTCGAGCGCGCCCGTCGTGTCGAACCGGAAGCTGACAACCGGCTGGCCCGTCTGGCGGTCAATCTCGGCTGTGGCAGAGGTCAGATGATCACCTGCCAGCGCCACTCGGTCCTGAACCGCAATCTGGCCACCATCGCGCATCGGCATCATCGTGACACCGGGCTGCGCGGTGCCGGTATCGGGGGCGACCAGATGAAAGCTCATCTGCGCGGTGGTCCCGATCAGCGCGCGCAATTGGGCGGGGTTCTCGAGCCCCGGCAGTTGCACTAGGATACGGTCACGGCCCACGCGGCTGATCTGCGGTTCCGACACGCCAACCTGATCAATGCGGTGGCGGATCACTTCGATACTGCGCGCAGCCGCGTCTGCTGCGATGCGCTCCAGCGCGGCCTCTGGCACAGACAGGCGCAGCACGTCGCCGTCCTGGTCGATCGTGAAGTGGGGCGTATCGGTGGCGCCCAGCCCATCGGTGGCGCGCGCTTGCAGGGATGTGCTCACCTGATCGGTCGCTGCCAAGGTGATGACATCGCCGGTGCGGCGCACGCTCCGGGGATCGCCGCCTTGATCGGTGACCACCGTGCGGGCGGTCTCGGTCAGGTTCCGTGCAGCGTGATCGGCCAATGTCAGAGGGTCAACGGCCAGAAGCAGATGCGCGCCCCCTTGCAGGTCAAGACCGAGCGAGACGGCACTGGTTGAGAATGGCGCGGGAAGTTGCGCCCGCATGGGTGCGGACAGAAAATTCGGCACGGAAAGGGCGATCCCTGCCAGAAGCAGGATCGCATAGGTCACAAGAACCCAAAGAGGGCGGCGCATGGAGAAAGTCCTTCGGTCAGAAGCTACGGTCAGCGGCGGCGTCAGAGCGCGGCTGCCGGCGGCCCTCGGGACGGGGGGGTGGTGGCGTGACCTGCGACGATCAGCGCGGAGGATGACTGCGATACGGGGCCAACATCTTCGGTGGTGACCGTATCCGGGAGAACTGGCGCAAGCGCCGGGTCATCGGTCGGGTCGGGTCCAGGCAGGGATGCGCGGATTTGCTGCGTGAAGGCAGCCATCAGGACAGTATTCGTCCGCAGGTCATTCTGGTCTGACGCGTGTCGCGCAGCACCAAAATGCGAGAGCAGCCCCGACGCCATGATCACCAGCGTCAGCAACAGGGCCAAAAGCCGATGGGTGGCCCGCTGTAAACTCATCCTTGCGCAGCCCAGATATAGGCCGCGTAGGCCAGCAACAACACGACGCCCACGGGCCGCCCGATCTGCGGGCGCAACAGCAGCAAGCCCGTCAGCACCAACGACGCGGCGATCATGACCGGCAGATCGAAGCGCAGGAACCGCTCGGCCACCGGGATCGGTGTGATCAGGGCCGTCACGCCGAGAATGCCCAGCACGTTGAAAATGTTGGAGCCGACGATATTGCCAATCGCAATCTCGGACTGGCGGCGGAAAGCGGCGATCAGCGAGGTGGCCAGTTCCGGCAGCGACGTGCCCACGGCCACGATGGTCAGGCCGATGAACGCCTCGGACACGCCATAGCCGCGGGCGATGTTGACCGCACCATCGACCAGAAACCGCGCACCGATCATCAGCGCGCCAAGGCCCAAAGCCACCCAGAGCGCCGATTGCCAGAGCGGCAGCACGGGCGCGGGGTCGTCCTCGGCACTATCGGGGCCGGGGTGGAGATAGGCCCATACCAGGTAGGCGATCAGGCCCGCAACGAGCAGCCCGCCGGAGAGCCGCCCCATCTGACCCAGCCAGAAGAGCGGGATCAGGGCAAAGGCTGCGGCCATCATCACTGCCGTATCGCGGCGCAGCGTGCCGACCATGACGCGGATTGGCCAGACGAGCGCAGACAGACCGACGATCAGCAGGATGTTTCCGATATTGGAGCCAACGATGTTGCCGATGGCAATGTCTGGCACACCGCGCAATGCAGCATCGACCGACACCAGAAGTTCAGGGGTCGAAGTGCCAAAGCCTACCACTGTCAAGCCGATGAGGAGCGGCGGAATGGCCAGCTTTCGTGCAGTCCCGACAGACCCGCGCACGAGTGCCTCGCCCCCCAAAAACAGGCCGACAAGGCCACCAATAAGAAAAATCCAGTCCAATTTTGTCACCTTGCCCTTTTGGCGGTTCAGCTGGGATTGCGGCGTTTGCGCTGCAAAAGTGCCCATTTACGGCGCAAGCGAATGATGGTTGCTGAAACGACGGGCCGCAGCAGCGGCAGGTCAATCGCCAGAAGCAGCAGCCCAACCGGGATCATCCAAAGCCCGAATATGGGCAAGATGGCGAGAATTCCTCCGACGATCAACAGCACGCCCAAAGGCAAGCGCAGCAAAACACCTGGCCGGCCCTGAATGGCGGTGGACATCCGGCGCAGCCTGGGTGAACGGCTGGTCAAAGCGGAGAATTGACGTTCCAGCCTGCGTTTGTTGCGCGCGCTCATGAGTACTTGCCTTCTTTGGCAGAGAAGAACTGGCATAAGGCAGCGTAGGAGGTCTCGGGTTGGTAGAAAGCAAATGCCAGCGGCATGGTTACGTGTCCGAACAAGGTCGAATGTGATCGCGTCACAGGTCGCTACACGACCGAAGACCTAAGCACGCTCGATGCGATCCGACGTCGCAACACCATGTTGCCAGAGGGGCCCGGCCCGCCGAACGTAGATGGGTATCCAGTGTAGCTGTTCAATCCAGTCCGAGAGAATTATTTCTGAACCCCAGCATTAACTTGACGGTAGAAAACTGGCCCAGGTGGTGAGCCTGCTGTCATTCAGGCAGGTCCCCGTCTGCGAAGAGGTTCGGGAAGAGGCGTTCCCGGTAGTCGAGAGGAAACGCTAGTCGCACGGGTGTTTTCGGCGAGGCGGATGAAAGGTAGCCGGCTGAGGTGAGTTTGCTCAGCGTGTTGCGCGTCGTGCGCTCGGACGTCTCGAAGCTGATCTGCGCCTCGACGGGTTCCTGCACGAAATGCATCTTCGCTCTGTGCGAACGAGAAATGTTTGTTTGCTCTATAACCAATCCCAAGAGTTTTCGGGACAAAAAGAGGCGTGTGCCCGATGAGTTGGAACCCGACGCTGGTGCCTGGTTGCCCTGCCGATATCGCGGTTGCTGCGATCAAAGCCGTGATCGTGCTGCCATAATCGGCGTGATTTTTTTTGGCGGGTTGCTTGCCTGAGAGGGATTGAGTTTTTGTTATGATATTTTTGGGAGAGCGGAGCCGTTTTCGTGTGCGATATCGTCTGGTCCGTCGATCAGG
>SLDY01000113.1 GCA_007125005.1 Natronohydrobacter sp. | reverse complement strand
GCTCGCGCCGACCATACGCGAGATTGCACAGACTATCGGTGCGGAAACCGAAAACTGGCGCTTTCCCGAAGAGGGCGCCCTTCACAGCCGAAAGAGGGCCTGATCCATGTCCGGAGTGATGCTTAACACCGTCATCAAGAAATATGGCGAGACCCAAGTCATTCATGGGGTTGATCTGGAAATTGATCCCGGCGAGTTCTGCGTCTTTGTCGGGCCCTCGGGCTGCGGAAAATCGACGCTCCTGCGCATGATCGCCGGTCTGGAGGAAACCACCAATGGCGAAATCCGCATTGGCGCGCGTGATGTTACACGGCTGGACCCGGCCCAGCGAGGTGTGGCGATGGTTTTCCAGACATATGCTCTTTATCCGCATATGTCTGTGGCAGAGAACATGGGTTTCGGGCTGAAGATGAATGGCCATCCCAAAGCCGAGATCCGGGAAAAGGTGGCCAAGGCGGCAGAGATCCTGCGCCTCAACGAATATCTGGACCGCAAGCCCAAGGCGCTGTCTGGCGGGCAACGCCAGAGAGTGGCCATTGGCCGGGCTATCGTCCGCGGCCCGGAAG
The DNA here is from genome assembly GCA_007125005.1 of Natronohydrobacter sp. Classification (GTDB taxonomy): domain Bacteria; phylum Pseudomonadota; class Alphaproteobacteria; order Rhodobacterales; family Rhodobacteraceae; genus Roseinatronobacter. The sequence goes on along the minus strand of SLDY01000113.1, from coordinate 11,512 downwards.
TTTTTCTCTTCGACGAGCCACTCTCGAACCTTGATGCAGAGTTGCGGGTAGAGATGCGTGTTGAGATCGCACGATTACATCGCGAGATCGGAGCCACGATGATCTATGTCACTCATGATCAGGTCGAGGCGATGACGCTGGCTGACAAGATCGTGGTCCTGCGCGGTGGGAAGGTTGAGCAGGTCGGCGCGCCGCTCGACCTCTATCGCGACCCCGACAATCTATTCGTTGCAGGATTTATTGGTTCGCCCGCGATGAATCTGGTAGAGGCACGCCCGGTGGAAGGGGGCGTTGTTGCTCCTGCGCTCGGCCCCGAGATTATCGCGTGCCGCCCACCTGCGCATGTCGCTGATCTGGTGCTGGGTGTGCGCCCGCAGGATCTCCATGTTCGTGATGGCAGCACCCATAAGGTCGAGATGACAGAAGCGCTGGGCGGAGTCTCCTATATCCACTGCGCCGCCGGGTCCGAGCCGAAGTTGATTATCGAGACCAAGGGCAATCATGTCGAGAAACCCGGCGCCAATGTCTCGGTGCATGTTGTGCCGGATGAGGTATTCCTGTTCGACAAGGCGACAGGGTTACGGCTGCGATAAGGCAGGTGAAATTCTGTGCAGCGGCGCAGTCATGGGCGCTGGAATTGCGACGCAGGAGCGCGCCGTGACGTTCGTGCCGCCCGCCTGCGTCAATCTTGATCTCAACGATCAAATGCAATGCTTTCGCACTGGCCCATGCGCCAATGCCGCATTCCGACAGCTTGTTCCATCGATAGAGGCCGTTACGGATAGCGCATAATAAATCTGCTAGATCGAAACTTGTGTCCGTAGGTCTTGAACCGCGTGTTGGACAGGCCACCTGAGGAAGGGGCACATGAAGCGACGGGAGCGCGCGATGAAATGGTCTGGATGGTCTTTGCACCTAGGGCGAATTGCCGGGATTGACCTTTACATGCACGCCACCTTCCCGCTGCTGTTTTTGTGGGTCGGGTTACTGTACTGGGTGCAAACTGGAACCTTGGGCGGGATTTTGTTTGGCCTGGCCTTCATCGCGGTGCTGTTTTTCTGTGTTGTTCTGCACGAATATGGTCATGCGCTCACAGCACGGCGTTTCGGGATCGGGACTCGATACATAACACTGCTGCCTATCGGTGGTCTCGCCGCGCTAGAGAAAATGCCCAAGGATCCAAAGCAGGAGATCATTGTAGCGCTTATGGGCCCGGCGGTAAATGTCGTGATCGCATTGGGGCTTTTCATAATTCTGAGCATAAGCGGTGGATGGGCTCCGATCGATCCGGAGGCGCCGCTCATGATGCCTGCAAACTTCCTTCAAAGCGTGCTGTTTGCAAATCTGTTTTTGGCAGTGTTCAACATGATCCCCGCGTTTCCGATGGATGGTGGACGGGTTCTGCGCGCGGCGCTTACCTTCAGCATGGGGCGCATGAAAGCGACCGCCTTGGCGGCCAGAATTGGCCAGACCCTCGCACTGGGCTTCGGGATTCTGGGGCTTTTTGGCAATCCGTTTCTTATCCTGATTGCCGTGTTCATCTGGATCGGGGCTGCCTCTGAGGCCGGCGCCACAGAGCTTGAAACCCAGTTGCGCCACAAACCCGTTTCGCGCGCGATGATCACTGATTTTCATACGCTTGCGCCATATTCATCGCTTTCCCATGCTGTAGGTCTGACGCTGGCGGGCAAGCAAAAGGATTTCCCCGTGCTCGACGGAAGTCGCGTTGTTGGTGTTGCGCATCAGACGGCCATTCTGCGCGGGCTTCGTGATTACGGGCTTGAAGGGCGGATCGCAGATGTCATGTCAGAGCCGCTGACAGCAGACTACCGAGATGATCTGGCCAGTCTGCTTGAAGCATTGCAACAAGAGCCAGAGGCTCGCCTTGTCTGCATACTGGATCGCGGGAAGCTGATCGGGATCGTCGATATGGAAAACATCTCGGAATTTTTGCGCATTCAGGCTGCTTTGCGAGCGGCTTGAGCGCGCCATTGGGGAAAGTTACGCGACTGGCGCGAGGATCAGGTTAATGCCCGCCGGTTTACTCCAGCCCGCGCATTTGGGTAGCGGTACTTCAGGATTAAACCCTTCAAGAAGCGCAACTCTCTGGTGCGCCGCGTAATCCAAGTTTGCGTCGATAATCATGCGCGCGCCAATCAGCGCGTGCGCGCCATTGTGCCTCGGGTTGGCGCGCAGCAAGCTCAGCGCTGATCGCGACTTCATCAAAGCCCGCGCGCCGCGCCATCGCGTATTGGTCTGCAAGGATATGCCCACTCGCGCGTAGGCGCCCGACAAAGCCAAGGCGGCGAAGGCGAGCTGCCAGTGTAAAGCCGCGACCGTCAGAGAAGGTATCAAAGGCAATGCGGATGGCAGGATGTGCCACGAAACTCTCCAGAGCTGTGGGGGTGGTGTCTGCGGGCAGGTCGATCCATATTTCCGCCTGAGCATCCGGCACGAAGCCCTCATCGGTGACGATCACATTGCTCATCTTCGTGCCCCTCTCATTTGTGTGGTTTCTACGAAATGGATGCCGCATTCGGTTTTGGGCTGTCCGCGCCAGCGCCCCGCGCGGATGTGTTCGCCTGGCCTGACTGCACTGGTGCAGGGCATGCAACCTATCGAAGGGTATCCATGCGCGACCAGAGGGTGACGTGGCAGGTCATGGCGATCCATGTAGGTATTCAGATCCGCAGGCGAAAAATGCGCGAGCGGGTTGATCTTGGTCAGGCCGGTCAGCGGATCGCGTTCAAACACCTGGAGGCGGGTGCGCGAACTGCTCTGATATCGTTTGCGCCCGCTGATCCAGCTTGCGAAAGGTGCTAACGCGCGGTTTAGCGGTTGTGACTTTCGCAAGCTGCAGCAAGCATCGGGATTGGAATCATGCAACCTGCCATCAGGATCGCTCAGAAATAACTCTACTCGATCAGGCTCGGTGCGCCGCACATCGGTAAAGCCGAGCCACGCGACCAGTTCCTTGTGGTAGGCGACTGTTTCCGGGAACAGGAGCAGCGTATCGATCAGGATAACTGGCATGCTGCGGTTGATCTGTGCCGCCATATGCAGCAATACTGCAGAATCCGCTCCAAAACTGGAAACCAGCGCAGTTGGTCCCAAACGGCCTTCACTTGCGTAGAGTATCGCGCCGGCAGGATCAAATTCAAAGCGGGTGCTCAGAGAATCGAGGTCGTTCTGATGTGTAAGATCACGCGGCATCTGCAGCCTCCGAATGGTAAAGAGCAGCTTTGAACGGGCTGAGCCCGATACGGCGAAAGACATGAAGGAATGTCTCTTCCCGGCCATGGCGCAGCGCCAGATAAGTCCGCAGTATCCGCTCAATAGCCGGTACAATCTCCTGATAGGAAAAGCCCGGACCGGTTCGCTCGCCAAGTGCTGCGTCTTCGGTCCCGTCACCGCCCAGCGTTATCTGATAGGTCTCGACACCGCCGCGATCCAGGCCCAGGATTCCGATATGGCCAACATGGTGATGCCCGCAGGCATTGATGCAGCCTGATATCTTGATCTTGAGCGGTCCGATGTCGTGTTCCAGCTTCAATCGCTCGAAATGAGTGGCAAGCTCTTGTGCCACCGGGATGGAGCGTGCCGTTGCAAGCGCGCAGTAATCCATGCCGGGGCAGGCGATGATGTCTGACAATAGCCCTGCATTCGCAGTCGCGAGCCCGTGGCGCTTGAGCACGCTATAGACTACAGGCAAGTTAGCGAGTGCCACATGCGGCAGGATGAGGTTCTGTTCATGACTGACACGGATTTCACCCTGACCAAAAAATTCCGCAAGTTCAGCAACAACGCGCATCTGAGCGCTGGTTGCGTCTCCCGGCACGGCTCCATGCGCCTTCAGGCTGATTGTAACGATCCCATACCCCTTTTTCTTATGAGCGGTGATATTGGTGTCGCTCCATGATCGAAAGGCAGGATCATTCGCGCGTGCAGTGTGATAGTCTGACTCTGTCACCTCGGGAAGCACTGGCGCCTCGAAATGCGCAGCTATACGCGCCAGTTCTGCCTGTGTTGCCTCGGAATCGAAATAAGGGGCGATCTCGGCAAAGCGCGCCTCGACGAGATCACGGACATGCTCAAGCCCATTTTCGTGAACAGTGATCTTGATGCGCGCCTTGTATTTGTTGTCGCGACGACCCAGCAGGTTGTAGGTTGCCACGATAGCTTCCAGATAGGGAAGCAGGTCTGCAACCGGTAAAAACGCGCGGATCACTTTCCCGAGCATTGGCGTCCGGCCAAGGCCGCCGCCAACGATCACCTCAAAGCCCGCTGTGCCATCCTTGCGAACCATACGCAGCCCGATATCATGTGCCCGCGTGACAGTGCGGTCGCTTGGGCTGCCAGTGATGGCGATCTTGAACTTCCGAGGCAGAAACTGGAACTCCGGGTGATCCGTTGACCATTGACGGATCAGTTCGGCATATGGGCGCGGGTCGGCAATCTCATCTGCCGCCGCCGCCGCGAAGTGGTCCGATGTTACGTTGCGGATCGTGTTGCCACTGGTCTGGATGGCGTGCAGCCCGACCTCGCCGAGCGCATCCAGCATGTCAGGCACATCCGGCAGTTCTGGCCAGTTGAACTGGATGTTCTGCCGTGTCGTGAAATGGCCATAGCCACGATCCCAACGCTCTGAGATTTCGGCGAGCTTTCGCAACTGATCAGGGTTCAGCGAACCATAGGGGATTGCGACACGAAGCATGTAGGCGTGAAGCTGAAGATAGAGACCATTCATCAGCCGCAGAGGGCGAAACTCTTCCTCGGTCAGGCTCCCATCAAGTCGGCGGGCAACCTGCGCACGAAACTGCTGGTTGCGTTCTGTTAGGAAGGCACAGTCAAAATCAGTATAGACATACATCTAGGCACCTATCGTCGGAATTCGGGCGGCGGCGGACGGGCCATCGCGGCGAAAAGCTTCGCGAAAATGAGTTGGTTCGGGACCGGATTCAGTGGCCCGCATATCTGCCAAATAACAGCCGACAACCTCCGCAGTGTTCGCAGCGGCGCGTGCCAAGGCATTCTCTGCGGCCTCCGCATCTGTGAATAGGGCGGCATTGAGGACATCCTGCGTCCAGCCATCAGACTCCGATAGCCAGACCACTCGGCCAGAGCGAAGCGCGTTTGCCGTAACGACTTTGGCGAAGGCCTTGCTCATCTCAGGCGAGCTCCTTCTCGCGGCGCGCGATACCGGGAACAACGTCCTTCGCACGCGCCGGGGTCAGGCCCAGCATCAACACCGTTGGTCCTGTCAGCGCCGCTGCGTCAAGATCCGCAACAAGATTGTCCAGATGCGAGGCAATGATGCGTTGCTCTGGCCGGCTGGCATTTTCCACGATGCTGATGGGTGTTGCCCGGTCTGCGCCGTGCATAAGAAGCCGTCCGTGCATGAAGCGCGCGGCGCGACGTCCCATATAGATCGCCGCGACCACATCTCGCTGTGCCAGCGAACGCCAGTCATGCTCGGCAAACCCATCCAGATCATGTGCGGTCAGGATACGCAGATCGGAATTGCGCGCGCGTCGAGTCAGGCTCGTGCCTAACGCCGCAGCGGCGGCGGATGCGGCCGTAATGCCGGGCACCACTGCCCAGTCGATACCTGCAGCGTCAAGTGATTCGGTTTCTTCATCCAGCCGGGCAAAGACGGATGGATCACCTGCTTTCAAACGTACGACCTGAGCGCCTGTACGGGCATGTTCGATCATCTCCGCGTTGATTGTTTCCTGTGGCGTCGACGGGCCGAAACCTTCTTTGCCCACAGCGACAAACACAGCTTCACGTCGCGCCAGATCAAGAATAGCCTGTGGCACAAGACCGTCATGGATCACCACATCGGCTGCGTCCAGCAACCGGCGCGCGCGCAGCGTCATCAACTCGGGGTCACCCGGCCCTGCGCCGACAAGATCTACGCGGCCCGGTCGGGGGGCTTGTGCAAGATGACGTTCAAGCAGGTCTTGCAGGATGTTCTCGAGTGACGCCTCGCCAAACTGTGCGAGTGCCCTGGGGCCAGCCTTGAAACAGAAATCATCCCAGAAATCGCGCCGCTGGCGACCCTGCGGCAGCGCTTCCGCCTGATCGCGAAACTTTTTCCCGGTTCGCGCCAATATTCCAAGCGATTGCGGCAGGCGCGCCTCCAGATCAGCCTTGATTGCGCGCGCCAGAACTGGGGCCGCACCTTCTGTGCCGATGGCCACGGTCAGCGGGGTGCGTTCAACGATCGCGGGCGTAATGAAATCACTCTCCGCAAGGTCGTCGACAATATTCACCAACTGCCCGGATGCTCGCGCCATCCTCGCTATGTCATGATCCGTGCTGTCGCCAAAAGCCGTGTAAACCAGTGTAGCGCCCACCAGATCGCTGTCGGTTGGCAGGCGGTTATGCACAGTGGCTCCGTTCGCGCTGGCAAGACTGACAAGCTTGGCTTCCGGCTGCGGGGCGAAGAGGGTCAGGTGGGCAGGCGTCCGTATCAACAAGCGCAGCTTGGCAAGCGCCATTTCTCCATTCCCGCACAAGACCACGTGACGATCAGACAGATCAAGGAAAACTGGATAGTGATTCATGCGCATACCTTTCTGGTTTGCGCCGAGAATAGAATTATTTCCCGTAATTATGGAATATGGTCAAAAAAAATAAAACATTATTCCAGAATATTAACCAATGCAGGCGGTCATCATCGTGCATACTCTCTCGCTGATACATTTTTCCCGATTGAGCGTGTTGCGCTGGCTGGTCGCGTTCTCCTCTGCCTCGAATCTGATGCGCAACCTTGCCCCCACTTGCTGCGCGAATCGGCTCTGCTTGTGTTCGAGACACACCCCCGCCAAGCATCTTGCCCAGATTTGGCCAGGGCAGGGTTGCCTTGACAACAGCGCGCACGTAGCCGCAGGGATACCCCGAGTCTCGCATGGCTAGTGCCTGTTTGGCCCGGCTCGAGCGCTCATGTAATCCGCCACATGCGAAAACGTCCTTGTCGGGTAACTTCGCGGATCAGCCCCTGCGCCTCCATCAACGCCAAATTGCGCTGCACAGCTGCACGGCTTGCGCCCGTCATTGCCTCTGCCATCGGTGCTGATACCAGTGGCCACTCCATCAGGATTGTGCGCAAAGCAGGTGGTGTTCTTCCCGATAGCTTTGTCATCGCCTTGCAGGCGCGTTCGTTCCAAGCTTCAATATCATCGAGCTGGCGCATCGCGCTCAGGCAGGCGCTCTCCATCCCGGCAAGCCAGCGCTCAAGGCGTGCATGGGGAAGGCCGCCCGCCCGTAAGCCCTCTGCCCCGCCCATCGCCAAGGGCGCGAAAACCGCGCCCCGGCTCTCGGATGCCGCAATGCGCGCCGCTGTTACAGCAGCCTCGATACGGTCGCCCTGTTGCCCCAAACCGGCGAGCGCCCAGTGATGGAATCCGTAGCAGGCACGGCTGATAGGGTGCAGCGGCAGCGCCGCCGACATGGTGCTGCGCCAGGCATCCGCGTGATTTGAAAAGCTGTCATGGTCCAAATCGTTCTGTTCGGAGTCGTGACGACCCAAAAATTGTGCAAGATCATGCTCTGGTCCCTGCCCCCCGCTCAGCCGCCGCACGGCCCAACTGACACGGGCCAGTGCGCGCGAGTCCTCTTGCACGCCCGACAGCCTAAGCCCGACCCAGAGCGCAAGGCGATCTGCCCCGATCCGGTCTCCCGAAAACCAGCTCAACTCGGCTGCTTCGATCAGTGCGAGCCTGTGTCGCCAGCCCTCTGGCCCGCGCCGCAGGCGCTCGTCCAGAGCCCCGAATCGCCCAGCCACGCGTGCAAGCTGCGCCGCAAGACTTGCTTCTGCCTTGCGCCAATCCTCCAGCAGCGATGTTTCTTGCGGTGAGGTGCGAGATCCCGTTGGCAGAAAATCGGGCTCATCTTCGGGTGGGCCCGGAAGGAACCATAGATCGGAATCTGAGTCCTGTTCGGGACTGTACGCCCCTGATGAAGGGATTTTGGATGTCATATGCGCAGAATAAGCCGATTATGCGAAGATACTCAAAGGGATTTTGCGCCGAATGATCAACCGAACGAGGCACGGATGTTGCCGCACTGGGGCTATCGTCCTAGGGTTTGATAAAAGGAGTGCATCATATGAGCTGGAATCCAACCCTTGAGCCCGGTTGCCCTGACGACGTTGGCGCTGATGCAATTGAAACCCTGATCGTACCGCGCGCGCGTGATATCGGCGGGTTCGAGGTGCGCCGCGCATTACCTGCTCCCAAGCGGCAAATGGTCGGGCCTTTCATCTTTTTCGATCAGGCGGGCCCGGCAGAGTTTCTGACTGGGCATGGCATTGATGTGCGCCCCCATCCGCATATCGGGCTTGGCACTGTCACCTATCTATATCGCGGGGCTTTTCACCACCGTGACAGCACCGGCGCCGATCAGATTATCGAGCCAGGTGCGCTGAACTGGATGGTCGCGGGACGCGGGGTTACCCATTCCGAGCGCACGCCCGAAACCACCCGTGCGGCGTCATCAGAATTGTTTGGAATCCAGACCTGGATTGCCCTGCCGGATACGCATGAGGATGATGCGCCCCATTTTGAGCATCATGCTAAGGAAACCCTTCCCCAGATCACGGATAATGGGGTTGTTGCGCGACTGATCCTTGGCACGGCATATGGTGCGACAGCGCCCGCCCGCATGCTCTCGGAGGCGTTTTATCTTGATGTTATCCTGGACCCCGGCGCACGTTTCCCCCTGCCGGATGATCACGAGGATCGTGGGCTCTATATCACCCAAGGCACGGTAGAGATTGCAGGCACCAGCTTGGAAGCCGGACGTATGATGGTGTTTCGCCCAGGCGACTCAATCACAGTGCGCGCAGGCGCTCAAGGCGCGCGGCTGATGGCGCTGGGCGGGGCCACAATGAACGGGCCGCGCTATATCTGGTGGAATTTTGTGGCCTCTTCACGCGAACGAATTGAAGCTGCCAAAGAAGAATGGCGCGCGGAGCGCTGGGGCGAGGGACAGTTTGATCTGCCGCCCTCGGATCGCGACGAGCATATCCCGCTTCCATAAGCTGCGCGTTCCCACGCGTCCCAGCGCGCAAAGGTCTGGTTATCCTGCTCCCGATGCCGCCTGTGATGTTCATGTGATGGGAGAATTGCAGCAAGCTGCCATCGAACAGCTCACTATCAGAGCCAGTTTGCGGGAAAAGCTCAGGCACAGAGCGTGCGGCTTTAGCGAGTGGCAACCTGTCTGGACGAGCGCTTTGTTTTTTGAAACAACATGCGCGTAAGTGGCCCTGAGGGATGGCCGCACCCCAAACTAAAGCGAGGGCCCGATCCATGACTGCGCTTGTCCGCTACAGCCGCGACGGCGAGATTGCCGAAATCTGCCTTGATAATCCCCCCGTCAATGCGCTGGGGGTCGATCTTCGCGCAGGCATTCTGGATGCGCTCGAGAAATTCACGGCCGATGACGGCGCGCGCATGGCGGTGCTCTATGCAGCCGGGCGCACATTTGTGGCGGGTGCTGATATTCGCGAGTTTGGCAAGCCTCCGAAGGAGCCGTTTCTGCCTGATCTGGTCAACGCGCTGGAAGCGTTGGAAAAGCCCATTCTATGCGTATTGCACGGCACAGCGCTGGGGGGCGGGCTGGAGCTCGCGCTGGGGGCGCATTATCGTCTCGGTCTGCCCGGTGTTAAAGTGGGGTTGCCAGAAACCGGGCTTGGTATTCTGCCTGGCGCGGGTGGCACGCAGCGCCTACCGCGCCTTGCAGGCATGGAGCCCGCGCTTGATATCATGACCTCGGCCCGACAGGTTGGCGCGCAGGAGGCGCTTTCGCTTGGCCTTCTCGATGCGCTCGCGGAAGATGGCAGCACTCCGCTGGAAGCAGGCCGCGCGATGGCTATGCGGCTTATCGCCGAGGGCGCTGGACCACGGCGGATCAGCGATTTGCCCGCTCCAGCGATCACGCCCGACAAGCTGAATGAAATCCGTGCGCAGATCCGCAAGCGCTTCCCCGGCCAGATCGCGCAACTTACGGCGATTGATGCTGCCGTCGAAGGTGCAGCGTTGCCTTTCCATGAGGGCATGAAACACGAGCGCAAGCTGTTTCAGGCACTCATGGACAGCCCTCAGCGCGCGGCGCTGATCCATGCTTTCTTTGCCGAGCGCAAGGTCGCACAATTGCCCGAGCTCAAAGGCATCACGCCGCGTTCCTTCGAGAAGATAGGCGTGATAGGAGGCGGCCGCATGGGCGGCGGAATTGCTGTTTCGGCCTTGCTGGCGGGTTTGGATGTGACGCTGATCGAGCGCGACCCCGGTGCTGCGGAAGCCGCGCGTGAGGGGGTCGCCGCGACATTGGCTGAAAGCGTCAAGCGGGGCAAGCTGAGCGATGAGCGCCGCGCGGAGATACTGGCGCAGAAATTCCGCAGTGCCACGGATTATGCGGTGCTTGCCGAGTCAGATGTGGTTATTGAGGCTGTTTTCGAGGATATGGGTATCAAGCGCGAAGTCTTCGAGGCGCTTGATCGAAACTGCAAGCCAGGCGCGGTGCTGGCCACGAATACATCCTATCTCGATATCCCTCAGATCGCGGCAATTACTACGCGCCCTGCAGATGTGATCGGCCTGCATTTCTTCTCACCAGCCCATGTTATGCGGCTGCTTGAAATCGTGGTGCCCGAGGGGGCCGCGCCCGAGGTGGTGGCAACTGGCTTCGCGCTTGGCAAACGGTTGCGCAAGGTTTCGGTGCGTGCAGGTGTGTGCGATGGATTTATCGGCAATCGCATCTTGCAGGTTTATCGCGCTGCAGCCGATCATATAGTCCTTGCTGGCGCCAGCCCTTATGAGGTGGATCGCGCTGTTGTAGGCTTTGGCTTTCCGATGGGGCCTTATGCAGTTCAGGATCTTGCCGGGCTGGATATCGGCTTCATGACCCGCCAGCGTAAAGCACCCAATCGCGACCCGCGTGAATTTGTGCCACTTTGGGGTGATGTAATGCATGCGCGCGGTTGGCATGGGCGCAAGACAGGGCAGGGGTATTACAGCTACGGACCAGAGCATCCGCGCGGCGCGCCCTCGCCCGAGGTGGAGGCAATCATCGCCGCTGAACGCGCTGAGCGCGGCATCCAGCCGCGCAGTTTCACTCCTGATGAGATTGTTTCGCGCTATATGGCTGCGATGGTCAATGAATCCGCGCGTGTCGTGGGCGAGGGCATCGCTGCGCGCCCGCTGGATGTGGATGTAACGCTGCTGCATGGGTATGGCTTCCCCCGCTGGCGGGGTGGGCCGATGCACTGGGCCGACACACAGGGCCTGAGCGAAATCTTGCGCCAGATCGAAAGCTTTCAGCGCGAGGACGCGTATTTCTGGCAGCCCGCGCCGCTATTGCAAGAGCTTGCTGCAAATGGCCGTGATTTCAGTAGTCTGAACAAGGGATAGCCTGGGCAATATCCTCCACGCATGCGTCATCATCACGCATATCCAGCGGGCGCGGGCATTGGCTTTGCTTGGGCGTTAGATCACCAAAGCTCAAGTGC
>SLDY01000146.1 GCA_007125005.1 Natronohydrobacter sp. | reverse complement strand
CCGGAATGGTGCAGCCATTTCGACATGTAGCCCAGCTTCACGAAATTGCGGAAATCCTCCATCGTGGCATAGCGCCGACCGCCGGCCGCATCGCGCACGAAAGGCGGGCCATAGACCGGGGCCAGCACAAGACTGCGCCCGCCGATCTCGACATTGCGCGCAGGGTTGCGCGCATGTTGCGTGAAGCGCGAAGGCGCCGTGGCGCAAAGCTTGCGTGCGAGCCCGCGCGGGATGCGCACACGCTCGCCCTCGATCTCGGCACCGGCCTCGCGCCAACGCACAAGCGCCTCGGGGTTATCGACAAAATTCACCCCGATTTCGGCCAGAACAGTTTCGGCATTGGCCTCAATGATCTGAAGCGCTTCCTCATTGAGCACTTCCAGATCAGGGATATTGCGTTCGATGTAGCGCGCAGTCTCGATGCTGACTGCCGTGCGCGCGGCCCGGCGCGCAGCGCCGCCCCCTGATGCGCGCCCGCGTCGGCCGCCTGCTTGTTGCCCTGTCTCAATGGCCGGATCTGACATGATAACGCACTCCTCATTGCCCCGCGCGCGGGTCTCGCCCTCTCCTACTCTTCACAGGCATCAAGGACTGGCCAAATTGCGGCGCATTCGGGTTCAAAGCGACATATCGGCACGGCTCGCTGGACAGTTGCGCGCAGAGGGGTTAGCTAACCCGCATGCGCCACGGGGGAGCGATGGCAAAGCGCTTTTTGCTTGATCTGCCACAAGCCGACCCCATATGCACAGCCCCGCCTGCACTTTCGGGCGCTGCACCATGATCGGAGCCTTGCCATGCTGGATATGCCCGCCATCCGCCACGACCTGCACAAGATCTATGACCTCGCACCCAACCCTGCGCTGGCGGCCACCATGAGTGCAGAATATGCGCGCATGGCCCGCGTGGTTTCGCCCGCCGACTGGGCCATCCATGCGCCCTATGTCGCCGCGATCAATGCGCTGAAGAAAGACCGCAACGCCGCGATCCTTGCGCATAACTACATGACGCCCGAGATCTTTCACGGCATCGCTGATGTGGTTGGCGACAGTCTGCAACTCGCGATCGAGGCCACCCGAACCAAGGCCGATGTGATCGTGCAATGCGGCGTGCATTTCATGGCCGAAACCTCGAAAATCCTCAACCCGGCCAAGACCGTGCTGATGCCCGATATGGAGGCTGGCTGTTCTCTGGCCGATAGCATTACCGCTGAAGGCGTGGCGGAAATGCGCGCCCGCTATCCCGGCGCACCTGTGGTGAGCTATGTCAACACCACCGCAGAGGTGAAAGCCGCCTCCGATATCTGCTGCACGTCCTCCAATGCCGTGCAGATCATCCGCGCGCTCGAGGCCGAGACGATCATCATGACACCTGACCAGTATCTCGCGCAGAATGTAGCCGCCCAGGTGCCGGAAAAGCGCATTGTCTGGTGGGAAGGCTCCTGCATCGTGCATGAGCAATATACTGCTCAGGATATTCGCGAGTTTCGCGACTGGAATCCCGGCACCCGCATCATTGCGCATCCCGAATGCCCGCCCGATGTGGTGGCAGAATCCGATTTCTCGGGCTCGACTGCCGGGATCATCGACTATGTCGCGCGTGAAAAGCCCGCCCGGGCGATGCTGGTCACGGAATGCTCCATGGCCTCGAATATCTCGGATGCGCATCCCGAGGTAGAGTTTATCGGGCCATGCAACATGTGCCCCTTCATGAAGAAGATCACGCTCGAAAAGGTGCTCTGGTCGCTTCATACGATGACGACACAGGTCGAAGTCGCGCCCGCGGTGGCAGAGCGCGCGCGGCTGGCCGTTCAGCGCATGATCGATCTGTCTGCACCGAAAGCCTGATCAGGTGCTCAGGACCGAGCGCGTTGTCATCGTGGGTGCTGGCCTGGGCGGGCTCTATGCCGCGCTGATGCTTGCGCCGCGCCCCGTGCTTGTAATCTCGCCAGAGACTTTGGGCGAAGGCGCATCATCGGCCTGGGCGCAGGGCGGCGTTGCCGCAGCAATGGCGGAAAATGACAGCCCCGAAGCCCATGCCCGCGACACAATGGCCGCCGGAGCCGGGACTGTGGACCCGGAGATCGCCGCATTGGTCACCGAGGCCGCGCGCGCGCAAATTCTCGATCTGACCGATCACGGCACCCCTTTCGACCGTGACACCGCGGGCAATTTCGTCCTGAACCACGAAGCCGCCCATTCCATTGCCCGCGTGGTGCGTGTGAGGGGCGATCAGGCCGGGCGCAAGATCATGGAAACCTTGATTGCGCAAGTGCGCGCCACGCCCTCCGTGCAGGTGATGGAACGCGTGGTGGCGCAAGAGATGATCACAGAAACCGGGCGGGTGAGCGGTGTGCGGCTTGCGCAGATATGTGGAGACAAGGTCTCGCAACCCATCGCGCTGCTTGCTCCCGCCGTGCTTCTGGCCGGGGGTGGGTCAGGCGGGCTATATGCGCTGACCACCAACCCACCGCGCATCCGGGGGCAGGTCATGGGGCTGGCCGCGCGGGCGGGCGCGGTCATGGCCGATATGGAATTCGTGCAATTCCACCCGACCGCGATGGATGTGGGGCTTGACCCTGCACCACTCGCAACCGAGGCGCTGCGCGGCGAAGGGGCGCGGCTGGTCAATGCCGACGGTGTGTTCTTCATGGAGAGTGAACACCCGATGGCTGAGCTTGCCCCCCGTGATGTGGTTGCGCGTGCGGTATTTGCGCAGACACAGGCGGGAAAGCGGCCCATGCTCGATACCCGCAAGGCATTGGGTGAGACGATCCTTACCCAATTCCCTGCCGTGGCCGGGGCATGCCGCAAGGCGGGCATCGACCCCGTGCGCGCGCCGATCCCGGTGGCGGCGGCGGCGCATTACCATATGGGCGGGGTGGCAACCGATGCGGCAGGGCGATCCTCGCTTCCCGGTCTGTGGGTCTGCGGGGAAGCCGCGTCAACCGGCCTGCACGGAGCGAATCGGCTGGCCTCGAATGGGGTGCTGGAGGCGCTGGTCTTTGCCCGTCGCGCCGCTGAGGACATTGCGAGCAGCTTGCCTGTGGCCGCGGCCCCGCCAATGCAGCCGCAATTTGCGCCCGGCGGGCAGCCGCTCGATGCGAGCGCTGTGCAGCAATTGCGCGAACTGATGACGCGACTTGTCGGCGTGCGGCGCACAGGCGCGGGACTGTCTCAGGCGATCAGCCGCATCCAGACATTACAGGCGGCCTATGGCAGCAGCGCCGATTTCGCGAATATGTGCGCGTCCGCGCTTCTGATCGCAACGGCTGCCTTGCAACGGCGTGAAAGCCGCGGCGCGCATTGGCGCGATGATTTCCCGACCCCTGATCCGGCTCAGGCGCAACGCTCGCGCATGACACTGGCAGAGGTGCGCTCAATCACCCCGGAGACGATGGTATGACCCTGCCCCATCTGTTGATCGAGCCTCTGGTGCGTGCGGCACTGATCGAGGATCTCGGGCCTTCTGGCGATGTGACCACGCAGGCCGTGATCCCGGCAGGGCTGCGCTACAAAGCGCGGCTCAATGCGCGCGAACAAGGGGTTATCTCGGGTCTGCAGCTTGCCGAATGTGCCTTCCGGCTGGTGGATCCGAATTTGAGCCTGATCATCAGACGCCCCGATGGCAGTGCTGTCACCCCCGGCGAGACAGTGATGGAGATCGAGGGCGAAGCAGCCTCGATCCTGATGGCCGAGCGCGTAGCGCTGAATTTCGCGGGCAGGCTGTCAGGTATTGCAAGTCTGACAGCGGCTTTTGTGGCCCAGACAGAAGGCACGAAGGCGCGCATCACCTGCACCCGCAAGACCACACCGGGGCTGCGACTTGTGGAGAAAGAGGCCGTGCGCCATGGCGGCGGGGCCACACATCGCTTTGGGCTATCGGATGCAATCCTGATCAAGGACAACCATATCGCTGCCGCAGGTGGTATCGCGCAGGCGCTCACGCAGGCGCGCCGCGCAGCCAGCCATATGCGGCGTATCGAGATCGAGGTCGATACGCGCGCGCAGCTTGACGAGGTGCTCGCCATTGGCGGCGCGGATGTCGTGCTGCTCGACAATATGTCCACTGAAGACATGCGCGCGGCGGTTGAAACTGTTGCAGGGCGGCTCGTGACAGAAGCCTCGGGCAATATGCGGCTGGAACGGATCGCGGAAGTGGCCGCGACAGGCGTGGATTTCATCTCGGTCGGCGCACTCACGCATTCAGCGCGCGTACTCGATCTCGGGCTCGATTTCTGAGGTTTTGCTGTTCGGGCGCGGTGTGAAGACGAACCGGCACGCGCGGTCTCCGCGCGCATGGCAAGCTTCCTCCTGCACTGTCAGATCAGGCCAGACAAGACGCGCGAAAAGCCGCTCGAACACGGCCGCATGCCAGTCGCATATCGGGTGATCTGCCGGGCCTTGCGCCAGTGGATTATCAGTAATCTCGAAAACCAGCGGTCCATGCGAGACCACACGAAACCGCCCAGAGCCTGCGAATGTCCAGGCGTGTTTCGCAATCGCCATAGCCAGCAAGCGCGCGCCCAGTGCCTTGGGAAGCGCCCGGATCAGCCATTGTGCAGCACCAGGGATCCGATGAGCGAGAATGTAGTCGCCCGTTGCCAGCCCTGCTGCGCGCTGGATTGCCGCTGCACGGTCTGGCAGAAACAGGCGCACGGCATGGTGCAACCGCGCGACTTCCTCCTCAGGCCACATGCCTGCGTCTTCGGGTGGCGCCTCAACACCTGCGCGCACAAGCAGCGCATCACGCAGCCTCTCGCCAATCACCGCATCGAGCACAGGCAAATGCTGCAGGATCGCATTTGGTCCAATCCGCGCAGAAGCTGCCATTGCCATTACTCCGCAGGCTCTCGCGCACCAACAACAGCGCCATTGGGCATCCTGAACGGGCGCATCCCCTCTTCGGTGTCTTCGATCTGCCCACCGCCACCGCAGGCTTTCACCGCAGTGCGCTCTGCCGCACGAGCTTTGCCCTGCGCGCGCAAGGCCTCGCGCCGCTCCTGCGCCTTGCGCTTCTTGTCGGCGTGATCTTCCCAATCGGCAAGCTGCGCATCGGCGATAGTGCGCGTCATATCAAAGCCGAAATCCAGATCATCGCGCGATTTCATGCTGAAGTAACCATGTTTGCCGAGATCATAGAACTGCCGCTGCACGCCGGCCCTGAGGAAGGCCTTGAGGCACCCGAGCAGATATTTCCGCCGATAGCCCGTCCCGCGCCAAGGGTAATGGAACAGCGCCTTTTGCATGTAGAAACGGCGGTAATTGTTCAGCACCCCCTCCAGCAGGCGCCCGCGCGACATGGCCTTGGGCTTCATGATCGGCGTGACGAAATTGTATTTCGAATAATCGAACACCTCTACCTGATCGCGCAGTTCCTGAAACAGCGGCGTGAAGGGCCAAGGCGTATACATTGCCCAGTTTGCAAGATCAGGCTGCCAGTCCCAGGCCATGCGATAGGTCTCTTCCAGCGTCTCGGGGGTCTCATTATCGAGCCCCACGATGAATTGCGCCTCGGTGAAGATATCTGCCTCGCGCAAAAGCCGGATAGCTTCCTTGTTTTGCGCAACCGTGGTTTCCTTGTTGAACTGGTCGAGCTTGAGCTGCGCCGCAGCCTCGGTGCCCAGAGAGACATGTACCAGCCCCGCCTTGCGGTAGAACGGCAGGAGATCCTTGTCGCGCATGATATCGGTCACGCGAGTATTGATGCCCCACTGGATGCGCCTTGGCAGATCGCGGGCAATCAGCTCCTCGCAGAATTCGATGAATTTCTTCCGGTTGATCGTGGGCTCTTCATCGGCAAGGATGAAGAAGCCAACACCATGATTTTCGACCAGATCCTCGATCTCATCGACCACCTTTTTCGGGTCACGCACGCGGTAGTCGCGCCAGAATTTCCACTGGCTGCAGAACGAGCAGGTGAAGGGACAGCCGCGCGCCATGTTCGGGATCGCCACGCGCCGATTCAGCGGCACATAGATGTATTTGTCCCATTCGAGGATCGACCAGTCAGGCTTGATGCCATCGAGATTCTTGACAGTCGAGGCCGCAGGCGTTGCCTTGATCTCGCCTCCGTCAATGAAGGCGAGACCGTGGATCTTGTGCCGCTCGCCGGGCCAGCGCCCCTCGGCGATGGCCTTCATCAGATTGACGACGATCTCCTCACCCTCTCCGCGCACGATCACATCAATCCAAGGCGCTTCGGAGAGCACCTGCCGGAACATGAAAGTCGCATGCACACCACCCAGCACCGTCACGCAATCCGGCGCAACCTCACGGGCGATTTTAAGCACTTCTTCGGCAACATAAATCGAGGGCGTAATGCAGGTTGTGCCCACCACATCAGGCTTCAACTCTGCCAACTTCACACGCAAGGCGTCGTCATCGATGTGATTTGTCATCGCATCAATGAAATGAATATCATCAAACCCAGCCGCTTTGAGCGAACCTGTCAGATAAGCGACCCAGGCTGGCGGCCAGCTTCCGGCAATCTCGGCCCCACCGGAGTGATAATTCGGATGAACGAAGACGATTCGCATGGGTTCCCTCCATTATGTAAATGAAGGTTTACACACATTGTGACAGTTTTGATTGACACAGATCAAACCCCAGCCGACGCGGCTCAGGTTTCATCCTTGCTCAGGAGATCGTATTTGCGCAATTTGACATAGAGTGACTGACGCGACAGCCCCAGCATCTCGGCTGCAGCAACGCGATTGTTACGGGTGAGCTCCAGCGCGGTCTCTATGCAGATCCGCTCGATCACATCAGTGGTCTCAGACACGATATCCTTCAGCGTCGAAGAGCCCACAAGCTCGATCACGCCCTGCATATTGCTGTCTTGCCCGCCCATGTCTGCACGCACATTGGAAGCACTCGTCGCGTTACGGATTACCAGCGCGAGCACTGGATCAAACTGATCATCCAGCCAAGTCGCCGAAATCTCTACTCCCAACTGGGCGCCAAAATCGGTGTTGAGCTTGGTTGCATACATACGCAACTGCCCGGCGCGGCGCGCGTTCTCCAGAAGCACGCGCAGATCAACAACGCCACGCGCCAGAAATTCCGATAACGACCGCCCGCGCACCGCCCCACTGGAGGGGGCATCGGTCAGATTCAGGAAGGTCTCGCTTGCAGCAAGGATATTGCCGTCGCGATCCGCAAAGACAATCGCATCCGCACCGTGATTGAAAAGCTGGCGCAGATTGTCCGACAAACGTTGATCACCGATAGAGCCGCCCGCAGGATCCTTGAGCCGAATGATCGCCAGTTGCTCCCCCGAAGCGCGAAAGAGCTTGCCTGTTGCCTGATACATTCGCTGCGAGGTTTTCGCCTCCACATCGATCACAGAGGCCGCGCCCGCTGCCGCCGGCCGCTCCAGCCCCGAAACAAGGCCCTCGCGCGTCACACCATTCAGATAGTCTATGAGCGGCTTGCCAATCAGATCCGCCCGCGCCCGCCCCAGTATCGCGGCCGCATCGTGGTTTATATCCACAATCTGCCCGGATGTGGTGGCCAGAAGCACAATCGCATCGGTGGTGAAATCCATCAGCAGCCGATAGCGCGTGTCAATTTCACGCTGCGCCTCGTGATCGCGCTCCAGCGCGATCTGGGCATTAAGCAGCAATTGCTGCATCTCTATTGTCGGGCGCTGGTCCTGCCCGAGCATCAGAAGGTGTTTGCGATCCGGCAACAGATAAATCGCATAGCGCACCGGCACCACATCGCCTTCGCCCAGAACATGCACCAACTCGGCCCAGCGGGGTGCGAGACCCGGTTCTTGGCATTGCACCTGTTCGATCCTGCGTGCCAGCTTCTGCGCCGAACCGTCATCCAGAACATCACTCAGAAGCCGCCCCGCCCATGAATCCACAACAGGCACCAAGGCCGAGTCCGCCTTGGCCGAAGCTGCGACAACGCGCCCGTCCGGCTCCAGAAGAACGCAAAGATCAGAAAGCCCGGTGAGCACGGAAACCATGAACGGGTCATCCACGAACCTTGCAATCTCTTTGTGCAGAGATAGGCTTCGGTGATCCGGCAACGTCACTCGCTTACCTCCTGCTGCCAACACGGCAACGATAACCTTGGCCGCAGAGTGATGCAGACCCTATTCGGCTGCTGCGCTTACCTGCTGAAGCCCACATGCATGAAGGGCGCGCTCAATATCGCTGGTGACTGTGTCCGCGCCAGTTATTTCTGCGATTCGGAGAGGATCATTACCGGCAAACGCGGAGGAAACCAACCCCCCGCCGATAATGATCGGTATGGCGTAATCCGCGCAACAGCGCAGCTCACGGACCATTTTCGCGCAGGGCTCAAGCGACGTCGCATTGGACGCTGATATAAAAACCGCATGAAATTGGCTGCGCTTCAGCAGCGCACGCAATTCCGCCAATCGCGGCAACAGCATGACCTTGACAGAAACACCGCGCCGTCTGAGCTGGTTTGCGAGCAGCATTGCGCCCAGCGAATGCTGCTCGCCGACAGGCAGTGTCAAAAGCACCCGACCGTCATCCACACGCCCGGTGCGATCCGAGGCCCAGGCACGGCCCATCTCACGCAGGAGATTTTGCATTCTCGCGCAAGCCATGGAGGCATGGAGGACATCTATCTCCTCGTCGTGCCATGCCTGTCCGATAACCTGCACAGCATGCGGCAGATAGACATCCATCACACCTTCCGCCGTGACACGCCGCTGCTTGAGATGGGTGTATAACACGCTCAACCTGCCCTGATCGCCTGTGCGCGCGAAAGATACGATCTCGCGCGCGAGATCCGCGCTGAAACTTTCGTGACCGCCCTCAGACGGACGCGCCAGTTCCGAGACAACACGCATGGCAAAGCCCCGCAATGACAAGTTGGCACTGGAGCGCATCTCCAACACTGACCGCACATCCCCATCCATGCTTCAGCCCCTCACTGCATGACCGACCAAACCCTCCCGATCACGGCAAAAACCCAGACCAGAGTCGTTACACAATAGCGTCTCAGGAACCGCCCATATTGTCAAACGAAACTTACACGCAGAGAGCGGCAGCAGACGCCAATAGCGGCAAGCGGAGCTTTTTTATCTGTTTTTATTCAATATTTTTATCATTTGCACGGAAAATCCCGTCAAACCCGCCTTTCATTCAGAAGAAGCATATGTGTAAGTTTTAATTGACACTCCCGATAATCAGAGGCTAAGCTCACTCAAGGAATCGCACTCAGGGGGGCCTTATGGCGCAGAATCCGTATCCCGCGCTTTACACGCCGGAACAGCGCCAGCGCCGCGACGCGTCACGCTGGACATTGGTGCAAGGCATACTCGCGCCAGTGCAATTCGTGATCTGCATCATCTCGGCCGCGCTCGTGATCCGCTTCCTGATGACAGGTGAAGGTTACATCGCCGCAACAATCTCGATCATCGCCAAGACGCTTGCGCTCTACACGATCATGGTGACTGGTGCGATCTGGGAGAAGGAAGTCTTCGGCCAGTATCTGCTCGCACCCGCCTTTTTCTGGGAAGACGCGGTCAGCTTCGGCGTGATCGCGCTGCACACATGGTATCTGGTCGCGCTGATCGCTGGCGCGATGACACCCGAGGGCCTGATGATCCTCGCGCTGGTGGCCTATGTTGCCTATGTCGTCAATGCCATCCAGTTCCTGTGGAAACTGCGCATGGCGCGGCTGTCCTCCAGCATGAACGAGGTGGTCGCATGAGCACTGGTTGCCGTGAAACCCCGGTCCTCAAAGAGCGCGGCCAACGCGAGGTCTTCTGCGGCCTGACCGGCATCATATGGCTGCACCGCAAGATGCAGGACGCGTTCTTCCTTGTCGTCGGCTCGCGCACCTGCGCCCATCTGCTGCAATCGGCGGCTGGTGTGATGATCTTCGCAGAGCCGCGCTTCGGCACGGCGATCCTCGAGGAAAAAGATCTCGCTGGCATGGCCGATGCGAATGAAGAGCTCGATCGCGAAGTCGCCCGCCTGCTCGCGCGCCGCCCCGATATCCGCCAGCTGTTCCTTGTGGGCTCCTGCCCCTCCGAGGTCATCAAACTCGACCTTTCGCGCGCCGCAGAACGGCTGAGCCTGATCCACGGCCCGCAAGTGCGCGTGCTGAATTTCTCGGGCTCCGGCATCGAGACCACCTTCACCCAAGGCGAAGACGCCTGTCTCGCATCAATGGTCCCGGCGCTGCCGGAAACAGACGCAAGGGAGTTGCTCCTCGTCGGCGCGCTCCCCGATGTGGTCGAGGATCAGGCACTTGATCTGCTCGCGCAGATCGGCATCAAGCCGGTCCGCTGCCTGCCCGCCAAACGCGCCGAGCTTGATTCGGCCATTGGCCCGAACACGCATTTCGCACTTACGCAGCCGTTTCTGGGCGATACCCATGCCGCCCTGATCCGTCGTGGCGCGCAGCATATCTCCGCCCCCTTCCCCTTCGGCGCCGAGGGCAGCACGCTCTGGCTCAAGGCAGTCGCCGCGACATTCGGCATTGCGCCGGAAAAGGTCGATCAGGTCGTGGCCGCCCCCCGCACGCGGGCCGAAAAAGCCATTGCCGCCGCGGCCAGCACACTCCGGGGCAAACGCATTTTCTTTATGCCCGACAGTCAGCTGGAAGTCCCGCTCGCGCGTTTCCTGACCCGCGAATGCGGGATGGAGGCCATCGAGATCTCCACGCCCTATCTCCATGCCGATCTGCATGGCCCCGAGCTTGACCTGATCGCCGCAGGCCCGGTCATCTCCGAAGGCCAGGATGTCGATCTGCAACTCGACCGCGTCCGCGCGTCCCGCCCCGATCTCACGGTCTGCGGCCTTGGCCTTGCCAACCCGCTCGAGGCCGAGGGGCTGTCGACCAAATGGGCGATCGAACTCGTGTTCACGCCGGTGCATTTCTACGAGCAGGCCGGTGATCTCGCCGCCCTCTTCGCACGCCCCCTGCGCCGCCGCGCGGCCCTCACGCGCCAGCATCCCAACAGGATGGAGGCCGCAGAATGACCCCTGGCTTCATCTTGCCCAAAATACTCAAAACACGAGGCCGGACATGAAGCTCGCCGTCTGGACATATGAAGGCCCGCCCCATGTCGGTGCGATGCGCGTCGCCACTGGCATGCGCGATCTGCATATGGTGCTGCACGCGCCGCAAGGCGACACCTATGCCGATCTGCTCTTCACCATGATCGAGCGCCGCGATCACCGCCCGCCTGTGAGCTACACAACATTTCAGGCCCGCGATCTGGGCGCGGATACAGCAGGTCTCTTCATGCAGTCCTGCCGCGATGCCTATGAGCGTTTCAAACCGCAAGCGCTGCTGGTCGCGGCCTCCTGCACAGCCGAGTTGATTCAGGATGACCCCGGTGGTCTGGCCGAGACCATGGGCCTGCCGGTTCCGGTCATCGCGCTCGAATTGCCCAGCTACCAGCGCAAGGAAAATTTCGGCTGCGACGAGGCGTTTGTGCAACTCTGCCGCGCACTCGCCAAACCCATGGGGCGCACAGAACGTGTGACCTGCAACATCCTTGGCCCGACAGCACTTGGCTTTCGCCATCGCGACGATACGCAGGAAATCACAGCCCTTCTGTCGGAAATGGGCATCGAGGTGAATGTGAGCGCCCCCATGGGCGCAAGCCCGGCCGATATCGCCCGCATGGGGGCTGCACATTTCAATGTGCTGCTCTATCCGGAAACGGCCGAATCCGCCGCGCGCTGGTGCGAGAAGGAACTCGGCCAGCCCTTCACCAAAACCATCCCGATCGGCGCTCATGCCACCCGCGCCTTCATTGAGGAAGTCCGCGCGCTCTCGGGCAACACCCTCCCCGTGGACGAGTCCCGCCTGCGCCAGCCGTGGTGGGCCGCCTCGGTCGATTCCACCTATCTCACCGGCAAGCGCGTCTTCCTCTTCGGCGATGGCACGCATGTCATGGCCGCCGCCAAGGTCGCGCGCGACGAGATGGGCTTCGAGGTCTGCGGCATGGGCTGCTACAACCGCGAACAGGCCCGCCCCCTGCGCGCGCTCGCCAAGGAGTTCGGCCTGACAGCACTGATCACCGATGATTACCTCGAAGTCGAGCGCGCCATTGAAGAGGCCGCCCCCGAGATGATCCT
>SLDY01000027.1 GCA_007125005.1 Natronohydrobacter sp. | reverse complement strand
TGTTCTTCGATCACCTTCCAGTTGATGAATTCCTCGATATCGGGATGGTCCATGTCGCAGATGACCATCTTGGCCGCGCGGCGCGTGGTCCCGCCCGACTTGATCGCGCCAGCGGCCCGATCACCAATCTTGAGGAAGCCCATCAACCCGGAGGATTTACCGCCGCCCGACAGCTTCTCACCTTCACCACGCAGTGAGCTGAAATTGGTCCCTGTCCCGGAACCATATTTGAACAGGCGCGCTTCGCGCACCCAAAGATCCATGATCCCGCCCTCATTGACCAGATCATCCGAGACAGACTGGATGAAGCAGGCATGCGGCTGGGGGTGTTCATAGCTGGATTTCGATTTCACCAGCTTGTGGGTGAAGGGATCGACATAGAAATGGCCCTGGCTGGGGCCGTCGATGCCGTATGC
Organism: Natronohydrobacter sp.; assembly: GCA_007125005.1. Lineage (GTDB taxonomy): Bacteria > Pseudomonadota > Alphaproteobacteria > Rhodobacterales > Rhodobacteraceae > Roseinatronobacter. The sequence goes on along the minus strand of SLDY01000027.1, from coordinate 11,932 downwards.
CCAATGCAGGCCGGTGTTGAACCACTGGGGCGAGTTCGGCGCGGCCATCTGGGCTGCCAGCATGAAGCGCATCTCGTCGAAATAGGCGCGGGCATCGGGCTCGGTGGCGAAATAGCCGCCCTTCCAGCCCCAGTAACACCATGCTCCGGCCAGCCGGTCAAACACCTGCTTGGCCGAGGTCTCGCCGATATAGCGCTCCTCTTCGGGCAGCTCTGCCAACGCCGCTTCATCGGCCACCGAGCGCCACAGGAATTCGGGCACGCCGTCTTCCGCCACGGGCTTCAAACGCGCGGGCACTCCGGCCTTGCGGAAATATTTCTGCGCGATCACGTCCGAGGCGACCTGGCTCCAGCCGCTGGGCACTTCGACCTTGTCATTGCGGAACACGACTGTGCCATCCGGGTTGCGGATTTCGGAAACCGTGGTGGTGAAATCCAGCGCTGCGTAGGCGTCTTTTTCTGCTGTGGTGAAATGCCGCTCGATAATCATGTGCTGTTTGCCCCTATTCGCTCTGCACCAAACGCCCGTCATGCCGGACACTCATGCCCCGTGACATCAAAACAAGGATGAGAAGCTTGGCGCAAAAAGCACCGGCCCCGCCGTGTAAGGCAGCGAGTTCACGATCAGAGGCTTCCAAATCCCTGCCCTGCACCCACCATCGCGCTTTTGCATTCTTACCAGATGTAGTGGGTATCCCGAGGACAAGACACAATCTGACGTATAACTCATGCGTTCGTCAACGGAAAACTTTGCCCCTTGAGCAACAAAATTCACTTGACCTTAACATCTTTTGATATTGCGCCGACAACGCACTGAAACGACTCGAAAGTTAATATCGGCAGGGATGCGGAAAGCAAAAAGACCGTTGCCAACTGGCAACGGTCTTTTTGATTGGAGCGGGCGATGAGATTCGAACTCACGACCCTAACCTTGGCAAGGTTATGCTCTACCCCTGAGCTACGCCCGCTTCCTTCAGCGTGGAGGCGATTTACAAACTATCAGGCGCCGCTGCAAGAGGGAAATCAGGCTCCCTGCATCTTTTTTCAGATCACCAATCATTGCTCATACTTTGGTCACTTTTCTCGCCTAGGCTTGGCGAACGACCGTATGTGACTGAAAGGACATGACAACATGCACCGGCATCCAAACACCAGTCATTGCGCGCATTACTGCACCGAGCAGCAAATCCTGCGCGATCTGCACGTCTTACGACAGCTTGAGGGCTGGATCGACAGCACCGCACAAACCCCAGACAAAAACTCTGAGCGGCCGCAAGATCGGTTCGCATTTCTTCAGCGCTTTATCGGCCCGAAAGGGGCGATGGAAATGCAGTCTGTCAGTCGCTGAAATGCCGACTATCCTTGATCTGATCCCACGCCCAGACCACTTCCTGTAGTCGATCTTCATCAGTGCGCGCGCCCGCATTGCGATCGGGGTGAAGATCCTTGACCATACTCTTGTATTGTTTGCGGATCTCGGAGCGCGTCCAGGTATCCCGCGCATCCAGTATCTCAAGCGCCTTACGCTCGGTCGGCGGCAACCTGCGCGTGCCGCCCACAGGGGAGCGGCGGCCGGGATTCTGCGTGGCCTTCTCGCCGAGAACCTGATGCGGATCTTCAATCCCGAGGCGCTGCCATGCCAGCCTTTCATCATCCTGCCCAAGTGGTTTGGTCGCCCGCCCCCACACGCGATCGCGCTCCATCTCATCGAGCATCTCAGCCTCGGTCTGGCCCTCGAAATAGTTCCATTTCAAATTGTATTCGCGCGCGTGGTCCTTGCAGAACCACAAATATTCGTTCAACAGATCAGGCGATTTCGGGCAACGATATTTCCCGTCTTCGGTGCAGCCCGGATGCTCACATTGCCGCACAGACGTCTCCCATGCGCCAGACATCCCACGCCGTCCACGCGCGCGTTTCTTCTTGTCGCTCGAGGCACGAATATCAAAATCGAATAGGGTTTTGCGGTCCATGTTGCATCCTGAAACGTCAAATCGGTCTTCCGCGACAGAAACGGCAATCCTGCACTTTCCATGACGGAGGCAGCAGTCTAGATATCTTTACCGAAGGTTTGAAGAGGCAAGAGTGATAGAATGCGGATTTGTGATGAAATCGAAGCGAAACTACAGTCAGCCTTTCATCCGCATATTCTTGAGGTGGATGATGACAGCGAAAGCCATCGCGGCCACAGCGGTTGGCGCGAGGGTGGTGAGACACATTTCAATGTTATCATCCGCGCACCCGCTTTCGCAGACATGTCACGGCTTGAGCGGCATCGCGCTGTTCATGCAGCGCTTGGGCCACAACTCGTCACGCGCATCCACGCCCTGGCCCTTGATATCGGCGCCTGACGCAAGACATACGCCGGGGATCACTCCTCGCGGCGCGTCAAGAATTGGGGCTCACGACGCGAATCATGGATGGTGCGCTCTTCGCTTGAAGGCGCTCCGGAAACTGCGGGCTCCTGCGTGGCATGCTGTTGCGCCTGCTCCGACATGACCTGCTCGGCCAGCACTTCTGCTTTGGGCCTGCGGAAAATCAACAAATGATTCTGCACGACCGCCGTACCGGTCAGCCCCTTGCGTTCTTCACTGGGCAGACATTCGCTACGCCAATACTCCCAGCCCTCGACCGCCAGTTCATTGAGCAGGCTTGTTAATTCGTGGGCGTATCGCTCGGCCGGGGTTTTCAGACCTTTTACCTTCTGCCCACGACGCGGGGCTGGCAAGGCAAGATACTCATGAGGCGACATTGGCAAACCTTTGATGGCGGCAAAGAACACAAACGCCAGAAAGCGCGTGGGTAGCCCTACTCCAGTCTGCCACGCCGTGCAACTCCAGGAACGCAAAGATACAGCGCTCTCGCCGCTTTAGGCGTCGGATTTGCCAAGCTCCTTCGCGTGGAGCCAGGCTGCATGTTGCGGCGCACGTTTGGTGCGCGACCATTCTTCGAGCATGTCCCATTTAACAGCATCCAGCCGCGCCAGCAGTGCTTCTTCCTCAGGGTCGGGGCACGCCAGCTCCACCCGATGGCCGTTCGGATCGAAAAAATAGATTGAATGGAAGATCGAATGGTCTGTCACGCCAAGCACATCAACTCCACGCGCCTCCAGATGATTCTTGAAAGCGATCAGCGTGTCACGGTCTTTGACCTTGAAAGCGATATGCTGCACCCATTTCGGCGTGTTCGGATCACGGCCCATTTCTGGCTTTGTCGGCAATTCGAAAAAGGCCAGAACATTGCCTGCACCAGCATCAAGGAACACATGCATATAGGGATCGGGTTCATGCGTGGAAGGCACATGATCCTCGGCAATCGCGAGTACGAACTCCATGTGCAGCATATCGGTGTAGAACGTCACCGTTTCCTTTGCGTCACGACAGCGATAGGCGACATGGTGAATGCGATCGATCTTCAGTTGCGGTGCTGGCATCTGCATGGTCTCCGATATTGTTGCAACTGAAATGATTATCGTTATGGTCAAGGCGGTCCATGATCCAGATCAATTCATTTCAATTGCAACAAAAGAGCGCAGCGCATGACTACCACTGCCAGACTAGATGGGTTTTTTCCCTACCGGCTTGCCGTTGCGGCCGAGGCGTTTTCGCGCAGCCTGATGGCAGTTTATGGGCGCAGATATGGTCTGAGCCGCGAAGAGTGGCGTCTGCTTTTTCTTCTCGCGGGGGTCGAAGAGATGACGTCACTGGAGCTTGGCCAACGCACCACCCTCGACAAGGTTCAGGTCAGTCGCGCGGCGCAGAGACTGGAGGACAAGGGCCTGATCACACGCGCCGTCGCCCCGCTTGACCGCCGATTGCGTCTCTATTCGTGCACAGAGGAAGGTCGTGCGCTGTTTTCAGAGATCCTCCCGCAGGTGGATGCCAGCGCAGAGCAGATCCTGAAGGCAATGCCGCGCGATGACAGAGAGGCACTGCAACGCGGGCTGGCTGCTTTGCTCAGATCTATAGATCACCTGACTGAAACGGGGTTTGACCCGACAGACTGATGCTGCATCCGTAGCGCAGGTGCATCACCGAACGCTCGTGCCGTTGCAATCTCGTGATTCCCAGAATCATCGTTGAGGAAAAGCGTAAAATCACTGCATAAACCTCCATTCTGCCCGTTTTTGGTGCAGTCTGTCGAATCTTGGCTTGACCCAACGAGAGGAATCGGCGCTAAATTGCCGAAGGGTGGCCCGAATATCGGCGCGACCACAATTCCCGGAAGGCCGGGGCAGACCGCCGCGAAGGCGGCGACAACAGAGAGGTTAAAATGAAAAAGTCACTATTCGTCGGCGCACTGGCCGCGACGTCGCTTGTTGCTGGCATCGCACAGGCGCAAACTCTGCAAGCCGTAAAGGATCGCGGCGAGTTGAACTGCGGTGTTTCCACCGGTCTTGCCGGGTTTTCGGCACCGGATGCCAATGGTGTCTGGCAAGGATTTGACGTGGCCAAGTGCCGCGCTGTCGCTGCCGCCGTGCTGGATGATCCGATGGCTGTCAATTTCGTCCCGACCACTGGCCAGACTCGTTTCTCGGCATTGGCATCGGGCGAAGTCGACATGCTGGCGCGCAACTCGACCTGGACCTTCACTCGCGACATCGACCTGCGACTGACATTTGTCGGAACCAACTACTATGACGGTCAGGGCTTCATGGTAAATCGCGAACTGGGTGTGAGTTCGGCCACCGAGTTGGACGGTGCAACTGTCTGCATCCAGACCGGCACCACCACCGAGCTGAACCTTGCCGATTACTTCCGTGCCAATGGCATGAGCTACGAGCCGGTTCCGATCGAGACCAATGCCGAAGCGCAGCAGCAGTATCTGGCAGGCGCCTGTGACGTGTATACCACCGACGTTTCCGGTCTGGCTGCAACGCGCGCCAGCTTCGAGAACCCGGGTGATCATGTGATCCTGCCCGAAGTCATCTCAAAGGAACCACTTGGCCCTGTTGTGCGTGACGGCGACAAGGAGTGGGAAGGCATTGTGCGCTGGACGCTGTTCGCTTTGATTGCCGCCGAAGAACTGGGCATCACATCGGCGAATGTCTCGGAACTGGCACAGGGCACCGATAGCCCCGAAATCAACCGGCTTTTGGGCTCGGAAGGTGATCTGGGCGCAATGCTCGGCCTCGATTCCGAATGGGCTGTCCGTGCGATCTCCGCCGCTGGCAATTACGGCGAAATCTTCTCGGCAACCATCGGCGATCAGACCCCGATCGGTCTGGCACGCGGTCTTAACGCACAGTGGACACAGGGCGGCCTGATGTACGCCCCACCGTTCCGGTGATCTGACCACATGACGCGCGCCTTCGGGCGCGCGTTTTTCAACATATTTCTTAGGGCTCGCATTTAGCGGCGCGGCTTATGGTAGCCTGCGTCAGGAGAATCCGATGTCATCAGTTACCGACGACCGAACAAGCAGCGCCGCCCCGAAAAAGGGCTTTCGCCTGAGCATGCTGCTCTATGATCAGCGCTATCGGTCCGTTACGATCCAGGTGTTTTTTCTCTTCCTGCTGATGCTCGGTGCAGCGTGGTTGATCGACAATACGGTCAACAACCTGCGCGCGCTTGGTAAAGACTTCAGTTTTGCGTTCCTCACTGCGCCCGCCGGATACGACATCAACCAACGCCCGATCGAATATAACAGCCAGATGACCCATGGCCGGGCAGCACTGGTTGGCCTGCTCAACACCATCATTCTCGCCATTCTGGCGTGTATCTTGGCGACTGTCCTCGGCGTCATTGCCGGTGTGCTGCGGTTGTCCAACAACTGGATCGTCTCGCGGTTGATCACCGTCTATGTTGAAGTTTTCCGCAACATTCCGACATTGCTTTGGATCCTGATCTTCGGCGCAATCATGACCGAAGCCATGCCCGCGCCCTCTGCGTTTCGCGGAGATGACCCGGCGGCGAGCATGCTCTTCAATGACGCTATCGCTATCACCAATCGCGGTGTCTATATTCCGGCGATCCACTTCACGCAGGATCTCGGAAGCATCCGTATCGGCCCCGTTGCGCCCTCGATTTCCTGGCTCCTTGTGATTGTCATCATCGCAGCCAGTATCTTTGCCAATAAAAAGCTGATCGAACACGCAACCCGCGTGCAAAACGCCACTGGTATCCGCCCAAAGACATGGTGGAAAACCATCCTCATCCTGATTGCGCCCATCACGCTCTATTTCATAGCGCTGGGTGCCTATCTCGATTACCCGGAACTGCGGGGTTTCAATTTCGCGGGTGGGACGCATCTTCGCAATTCGCTGATCGCCATGTGGCTGGGACTTGGGATTTATACCGGGGCATTTGTCGCCGAGAATGTGCGCGCCGGGATCCTCGCAATTTCGCGCGGGCAAACGGAAGCCGCTTATGCGCTCGGCCTGCAACCGGGCAAGACAATGCGCCTCGTGATCCTGCCACAGGCGTTGCGGGTCATTATTCCGCCACTCATTTCCCAATACCTCAACATCACCAAGAATACCTCACTGGGGCTTGCCGTAGGCTATATGGACCTGCGCTCTACGCTAGGCGGCATTACCATCAACCAGACCGGGCGTGAACTGGAAGGCATGATGCTGATGATGCTCATCTATCTCGCGATCAGTCTCACGATCTCAGGTCTGATGAACATCTACAACTCACGCATCAAGCTGAAGGAGCGGTAAGATGAGCAATATCGAGTCGCATACCATCGCTTATGTCCGCGATACGATGATCCCGGAACAGGATCCGCCCATCACCGAAAGCGGTGCGATCAAATGGCTGCGTGATAATCTGTTTTCCGGCTGGCTGAATACGGTCCTCACGCTCTTGTCGCTTCTGGTGATATGGTGGGCGATCGCAGCGATAGGGCCGTGGCTTTGGAACACGGTCTGGAATGCCGGCTCGCTGCGCGAGTGCCGCGAAGCTCTTGGCGGCACATCGGGCGCCTGCTTCGCGGTGATCAATGACCGCTGGCACCAGCTCATGTTTGGCTTCTATCCACCGCGCCTTTACTGGCGCCCGGTGCTGGCGTTTGTGCTGCTGTTCGTGGCGCTCTCGCCGATTCTGTTCACCAACTTGCCACGCAAACTACTCTACTTTTCCGCAGCTTATCCATTCATTGCCTATCACCTGCTGTGGGGCGGGTCGATCTGGTTGCCAATCGGTGCAGCACTTGGCTTTGTCGCGGGCATCGTTGCTTTTGCTATTGTGCGCAAGATCAATGGGCTGGCGGCCATCTTTGCAGCCGTAATTGCACCTGTCTTCTGGTGGCTGTTCCTTGCAGGCCCATTCGATGCGACAATGAGCTCAATCCTGCCCCTTGGTCTGGAATTTGTACGCTCTGACCGGTTCGGCGGCTTTCTGATCTCTCTCGTGATCGGGGTAACAGGTATTTCGCTCTCGTTGCCTCTGGGTATTCTGCTGGCGCTGGGGCGGCAATCGGACATGGTGTTCGTGAAGTCCGTCTGCGTTATCTTCATCGAGTTCATACGGGGCGTGCCTCTCATCACCCTGCTCTTTACGGCCTCGCTGCTGCTTAATTACTTCCTGCCACCCGGAACCAGTTTCGATCTGATCCTGCGCGTGATTATCATGGTAACACTTTTCGCGGCCGCATATATGGCCGAGGTGATCCGTGGTGGTCTGGCCGCCCTGCCACGCGGCCAATATGAAGCGGCTGATGCGCTGGGACTGGATTACTGGAAGGCGCAGCGCCTGATCATCATGCCACAGGCGCTGAAAATTTCTATTCCCGGCATCGTCAACACCTTCATCGGGCTCTTCAAGGACACCACACTGGTTGTGTTCATTGGCCTGCTGGACCCAATCGGCCTGTCGAATGCTATCCGGGCAGATACCGACTGGCAGGGCATCTACTGGGAGTTGTTCATCTTCATCGGAGCACTGTTCTTCGTCTTCTGTTTCGGCATATCGCGCTACTCGATGTATCTCGAGCGCAAGCTGAAAACGGACCACCGTTAAGCCAAGGGATAGGATAATGACCGAACCTGTTATCGAAATACCGATCGACCGCAAAATCGATACCAGCCACATGAAAGTGACCGATGAGGTCGCGATCCAGATTACTGGTATGAACAAATGGTATGGCACTTTTCATGTGCTTCGCGACATCAACATGACCGTCAATCGCGGCGAGAGGATCGTGGTTTGCGGCCCATCAGGCTCTGGCAAATCCACACTCATTCGCTGCATAAATCGGCTGGAAGAGCACCAGAAAGGCCAAATTATTGTTGATGGAACGGAACTGACCAGCGATCTGAAAAATATCGACAAGGTCCGATCCGAAGTTGGGATGGTTTTCCAGCATTTCAACCTGTTCCCGCATCTGACAATTCTGGAAAACTGCACACTGGCGCCGATCTGGGTACGCAAAGTGCCCAAACGCGAGGCCGAAGAAACAGCAATGCATTTTCTGGAAAAGGTGAAAATTCCGGAACAGGCATTGAAATATCCTGGCCAACTTTCTGGCGGTCAACAGCAGCGCGTGGCGATTGCCCGGTCACTGTGCATGAAGCCACGGATCATGTTGTTTGACGAACCCACCTCGGCGCTTGATCCGGAGATGATCAAGGAAGTACTCGACACGATGATCGCGCTTGCCGAAGAAGGGATGACAATGATCTGTGTAACCCACGAGATGGGCTTTGCGCAGGCTGTGGCAAACCGTGTGGTTTTCATGGATCAGGGCCAGATTGTAGAGCAGAATGAACCGCGCGCGTTTTTCAACAACCCCAAATCCGAGCGCACAAAACTGTTCCTCAGCCAAATCCTCGGGCATTGAGCCCAGAGCGCTCGGAAGAGCGCCCGTCTTGCTATACGCTTTGCTTGCCGTTGCGTGTCGCTACCCAATGAGGCGCGCATGCCGCGAGCTTAGAGCATGCCGCGCAAAATTAGGCATCGGTTTGCGCATAACACTGGCGATTTTGATAAACTGGAGTCCGGCGCGTGACTCCAGATAAGTGCGACAGGCTGTAGTTGCCGCGCCCCTTGGGTTTTGCCTGCTGTGATCGAGGCTGTTTCCACAGATAGGGTCTTGCGCTGAATGCGCTGCGCTTCGAACGTTCCGTTATAGCAAGTCTCGGCACGCCTATGCGGGGTTTCAAGGCATCGACGTTTCGCAATTTCGGCGCTTGCCGGTCCTGTGTTTCTTAACCGCAGCTGACCTTTTTGCCATACTGCTCGCCCGAGCCGTAAGATGGAGCAAAATCTGCGCGGTAAAGGTCTTTGCAACGCATGCGAATCGAACGGAGTTGATCATATCAATAAATATATCGAATCTGATCTCCCCAATATCGCTCAAGCCGACGCAAGGCACGGGCAAGAAGATCAAGAGTTGCGAAATCGAAAACTTCGTCTCGCTGCATTTTCATGACATGGCGAGCAAATAGGGCTGCGATTTTCGCGCGAATTTCATGACCTTTCGGAGTCAACCGGACGCGCACCGATCGCCGGTCTATGCCACAACGCTTGTGATGGATATAGCCAAGGTCCACCAGCTTCTTTAGATTGTAGGACACATTCGAGCCTTGGTAATAGCCCCGGCTTTTGAGCTCCCCCGCTGTCACCTCATTCTCGCCGATATTGAATACCAACAAAGCTTGTACCGGATTGATCGTCACAATCCCAAGCCGCTCGAACTCGTCCTTGATCACGTCGAGCATAAGCCGGTGCAAACGCTCCAGCAGCGCCAGATTATCAAGATAACGGGTTTCAAATTCGTCCCGAAGCGGGTCACCAAATTCCTGCCGAACGCTCACACTTGCCTCCAACTCTGCAGGTTTCTCTGCAGAGTGGCAGACTGAGGCAAAAGAAACGTTAATCGGCCAGTTTTTTTTCGCTCGGCCCAACTCCAGCCGATTGCGCGATCATCTGCAGCATCGGCATCAGGCGCTCAGGCGCGCCCTTCGCGCCTGTCACCCATAGATAAAGATCCTGATCATTTTCATCCAGAAGCTGCTCATAGCGATCAAGCACAGGCTCCGATAGATCGGCCAGATGCGCATCGGCGAATGGCCCGAGAATCAGATCCATCTCCTTCATCCCCCGTCGCCAGGAGCGCATACGCAGCTTCTTGAGCCGTGTCTCATGATCGGAAAGCGCCATTGTTACAATGTCTCTTTCACGATCAGACGAAGCTGCTTTTCGGCCTTGCCCATGCGGCTTGCAAGCTGGGTCATCTGCGCACGCATCTCCTGAATGTTGCGCAGTAAGGATTGTGCGTCCTTCGCAAGATCTTCGGCGCTTACAGGTTCGGGCACACCCTCTCCTTCACCTGTCAAAAGCCAGCGGATAGAGACATTCAAAAGCCCCGCCACCATCTGCAACTTGTTGGCGCGCGGCTCCGCAGTGTCATTTTCCCAACCATGCACTGTCTTGAGCTTAACACCAAGACGCCGGGCAAGCTGGGCCTGACTCAGCCCCTGCGCCTCGCGCGCCGCAGTCAGCCGATCACCGAAAGTAGCATGATCTCCCGAATACCAAACATCCATGTCCTGCCCGGTTTCAGTCGTCGTGTTTTCCGTCATATCGCTTCCTTGTGGATTGTGCTTGAACGGGGTCTATGCGCACCATAAGAAAAAGCCGCCCAAGATACAAACTGGAGTTTCCTCATGGCCTTTCTGTCCGATACCCTCGCCCGCGTGAAGCCCTCACCCACCATCGCGGTTACAACAAAGGCAGCCGAGCTGAAGGCAGAGGGGCGCGATGTGATCGGCCTCGGGGCCGGTGAACCTGATTTTGACACACCAGCCAATATCAAGGAGGCTGCAAAAGCGGCGATTGATGCAGGGAAAACGAAATACACCGCTGTTGATGGTATCGCAGAGCTAAAAAAGGCGATCTGCGCAAAGTTCAAGCGCGACAACAGCCTCGATTACACCCCCGCACAGGTCACTGTTGGCACAGGCGGCAAGCAGGTGCTTTACAACGCGCTGATGGCCACGCTCAATCCGGGCGATGAGGTTGTGATCCCGGCGCCGTATTGGGTGAGCTACCCGGACATGGTACTGCTTGCAGGTGGTGAGCCCGTTATCGCGCATGCGACAGCCGAGACAGCGTATAAGCTGACGCCAGAGGCATTGGAGGCCGCGATCACCCCTAAAACAAAGTGGCTGATCTTCAACTCGCCCTCCAACCCGACCGGTGCGGGCTACACATGGGACGAGTTGAAGGGCCTGACCGATGTGCTCATGCGTCACCCGCATGTCTGGGTGATGTCGGATGATATGTATGAGCATCTTGTCTATGACGATTTCAAATTCTGCACGCCTGCCGAAGTAGAACCTGAGCTTTACGAACGTACGCTGACCGTGAATGGTGTCTCGAAGGCCTATGCGATGACCGGCTGGCGTATAGGGTATGCAGCGGGCCCGGTGGCCCTGATCAAGGCGATGAGCAAGATCCAGTCACAATCGACATCGAATCCCTGTTCTGTCAGCCAATGGGCCGCAGTGGAGGCCTTGAGCGGCCCACAGGATTACATTGCCGAGAACAACAAGACCTTCCAGCGCCGCCGCGATATGGTGGTGGAGATGCTCAATGCGGCAGACGGAGTGGAATGCCCCGTGCCCGAAGGCGCGTTCTATGTCTACCCCTCCATCGCAGGTTGCATCGGCAAAACCTCTGCTGGCGGCGCAAAAATCGCGGATGACGAGGCCTTCGCGACTGCGCTTCTGGAGGAGAAGGGCGTCGCGGTCGTTTTCGGCGCTGCCTTTGGCACATCGCCTTGCTTCCGCGTGAGCTACGCAACTTCGGATGAGGCGCTCAGAGACGCCTGCACGCGTATTCAGGAGTTCTGCGCAGGCTTGAAATAAGTGGTTCATCCTGAACAACGGTTTCAGGCGGCGATTTGCAGTGCCTGATGGTGCCCGGCACCCCGGGTGATCCTTTGGATCAGTGTGATCAGCCAGATGAGCCGGCACAAAAAGACCC
>SLDY01000069.1 GCA_007125005.1 Natronohydrobacter sp. | reverse complement strand
CCGCGAGGCGGGCATGGGCGGGCGGGTGGGCCCTCCGAGCGGGCGCTTTTTCCCCTGTAGCGCCACGCGTAACGCGCGCTTTGTCGCCCGCTCCGGGAGTTTCCCACATGCTTGATGATTTCCTCACCCGCGCGCTCCTTGCAGGGCTGGCGGTGGCGCTGGCCACCGGGCCGCTGGGCTGTTTCGTGGTCTGGCGGCGGATGGCCTATTTTGGCGATGCCACGGCCCATGCGGCAATCCTTGGCGTGGCCCTTGCGCTTGGCTTTCAGATCAGCATTTTCGCAGGCACGATGGTGGTGGCGCTGATCATGGCGATGACCGTCTCGGTGCTCGCAGGGCGTGGCTGGGCGATGGATACCACGCTCGGTGTCCTCGCCCATTCGGCGCTGGCCTTCGGGCTGGTTGCAGTGTCTTTCCTGCCCGCTGTGCGGGTGGATCTGACAGCCTATCTCTTTGGCGATATTCTGGCGGTGTCGCGCTTCGATCTGGGGGTGATCGCGGCAGGTTCGGGGCTGGTGCTGGGGCTGATCCTGTGGCGCTGGTCGGCATTGCTGACGGCGACACTGAACGAGGATCTGGCCCATGCTTCGGGGGTGTCACCGGGGCGCGAGCGGCTGGTGCTGACACTGGCGCTGGCGGTGGTGGTCGCAGTGGCGCTGAAGATCGTGGGCGCGCTCCTGATCGCGGCGCTTCTGATCATCCCGGCGGCGGCGGCGCGCAACTTTGCGCGCGGGCCAGAGAGCATGGCGCTGGGGGCCGTGGCGATTGGTGGGCTGTCGGTCTGGGGGGGCTTGCAGTTGTCTTTGGCGCAGGACACGCCTTCGGGCCCCTCGATTGTGGTAATGGCCTCGATGATCTTTCTTGTCAGCACTCTGGGCGCGGCACTCTTTCAGAAGCGGTTGGGCAGGTAGGGGGTGATGTCCAGCTCTGGCGCGCGCCCTGCGACAAGGGCCGCCACCAGCCGCGCGGTGACTGGTGCCAGCGTCAGGCCAAGATGGCCGTGGCCATAGGCATGGATCACATCCGCGCCGCCTGACGAAAGCCCGATCACCGGGCGCGAATCGGGCAGCGAGGGGCGAAAGCCCATCCAGCGACGGTCGGGCGCGGGCAGATCGGGCAGGATTGTCCGCGCGCCGCGCTCCATCACCTCCCAGCGATGGGGCGAGGGGGGCGCGGTCAGCCCGCCAAGCTCCACAGTGCCCGCGACGCGCAACCGCCCTGCCATCGGGCAGAAATAGAAGCCGCGCGAAACCGGGGTCATCTGGCGGATAAGGCGCGGCTCCTTCAGATCGTATTCCAGATGATAGCCGCGCTCGGTATCGAGCGGCACGCGCTCACCTGCCTGCGCGGCGAGACGCTTCGACCATGCGCCCGCCGCCAGCACGACCTTGCGCGCGCTGAGGCGCAGACCCGGGCCGGCAAGCTGCACATGGCCGCGCGCGCGCTCAAGTTTTTCGATATTGCCCGTGAGATGTGTGACACCTGCACCCTCGGTCGCGGCGCGCAGCAGCCGCAGCATCTCGCGCGGGTCATCCAAGGTGACGGTGCGTGGAAAGAAGGCTGCGCCGATGCCCACATCAGAGGGCAGGCCGGGCTGCAACTGCCCGAGTTCAGCGCGGCTGATCGCCTCTACCGCGACCCCATGCGCGTGGTATTTGCGCAGATCAGTAGCGCGGCGCTCGGCCTCTGTCTCGAACAGATAGAGCGAGCCCAGTGGTTTGAGAAGCCCCTTGCCACCGATCTGGACTGCCAGATCCTGCCATGCAGCGGGGGTGGGGGCCAGCAGCGCAGCAATGGCCTGCGCATTGGCGTTTGCGCGCGCCGGTAGCGCTTCGCGCGCAAAGCGCAGCAGCCACGGGGCGAGGGTGAAAAGCGCAGAGGGGCGGATCGCAAGCGGGCTGTCACGGTTGAAGAGAAGGCTTGGCAGGTTGCGCAGCACATCGGGTGTGCCAACAGGCATGACCGCATAATCGGCAATCACGCCTGCATTGCCATAAGACGCACCGCTCTCGTCATCCTCGGGCGCGACAATGGCAACCTCATGGCCTTGATCTGCCAGCGCCAGCGCACAGGCAAGCCCTACAACGCCCGCGCCGATGACCGCTACCTCGCATGTCGGCGCGGACATGTCAGGCGGCCCTGTCGGCGGTGAATTGCAACCTTGCGAGGCGCGCATAGAGCCCGCCCTGGGCGACCAGCTCGTCATGCGTGCCGGTGGCGATGATGCGGCCTTCATCAAAGACGATGATCCGGTCGGCCTGTTTCACAGTTGCCAGCCTGTGGGCGATCGCGATTGTGGTGCGCCCCTTGGAGAGGTGATCGACCGCGCGCTGCACCGCGGCCTCGGATTCGGCATCAAGTGCGGAGGTGGCCTCGTCCAGCAGCAGGATCGGTGCATCGCGCAGGATGGCGCGGGCAATCGCCACGCGCTGTTTCTGCCCGCCCGAGAGCATCACGCCACGCTCGCCGAGTTCGGTCTTGTAGCCGTCAGGCAGGCGCGTGATGAACTCATGCGCATTGGCGGTTTTTGCGGCCTCTATCACCTCGCTGTCGGAGGCACCGGGGCGGCCGAAGCGGATATTGTCCATCGCCGATGTGGCAAAGATGACGGGGTCTTGCGGGACAATCGCGATGGCGCGGCGGAAATCGGTGCGGGCCATGTCGCGCAGGTCGATCCCGTCAATGCGGATCGCGCCCGATATCGGATCATAATAGCGCATCAGGAGTTGCAGGATCGTGGTCTTGCCTGCGCCGGAGGGGCCTACAAGCGCGACCGTCTCGCCCGGCGCGATGGTGAGAGAGACATCGCGCAACGCCTGCTGGCCGGGGCGGGTGGGGTAGTGGAAACTGACCTGCTCGAAACTGACCGCACCGCGTGTGGGGCGCGGCAGGGCGCGGGGCTCGTCCGGGTCATGCACGCTGTCATCGTCATTGAGCAGCTCGACCAGCCGCTCGCTGGCCCCGGCGGCGCGCTGCAATTCGGACCAGATCTCGGAAAGCGCCCCGACAGAGCCTGCCACAATCACGGCATAGATGACAAATTGCGCCAATTCGCCGGGCGACATGACGCCTGATGCCACATCACGCGCGCCGACCCAGAGCGTGCCGAGGATGCCTGCGAAGACGAGAAAGATCACGATCACGGTCAGCAGCGCGCGGGTGAAGATGCGGCGGCGGGCGACATCGAAACTGGTTTCGGTCACGCGGTCGAAGGCGGCGCGCGAGGCAGCTTCATGGGTATTGGCCTGCACGGTCTGGACAGCGCTCAGCGCCTCGGAGGCATTGCCGGAGGAGGCGGCGATCCAATCCTGATTCTCGCGGCTCAGGCGGCGCAGCTTGCGGCCCATGACCACAATGGGGATGATGAT
>SLDY01000084.1 GCA_007125005.1 Natronohydrobacter sp. | reverse complement strand
TATGTCTTTACTCGGGCGGAGAATCTTTCTACATAGCCCGCGAGCCCCTATAGCTCAGCTGGTAGAGCAACTGATTTGTAATCAGTAGGTCCGCGGTTCGAGTCCGTGTGGGGGCACCAGACGTCCAAGCAAAACGCTGTTATTAAACAGAGACATGAAGCAGAGTTGCGTATGGAGCGCCTGTTATCAACTCCGTGTCTTTTGCGCTGTCTCATGGGCTGCATAAGCGACTTACCAGTGCCACGCTCTCCTCTTCTGGCAAAAAGTCATGCAAGCAGATGAATTGCCCGATCAAGGCGCAGGTATGGTGGTTTTAGCCACTCGTTGATGCCACCGATCAAACTGCAGGCAAGCTGATCTGGGAGACCGCGGAACCCCTGGGCACAAGACGTCTGCACCCGCCAGCCACGCGGCCCTGAGATTTGACTAGCGGGCTCGACAGCTAAGTGCTGCGCGCCTGCTGCCGCGCGCGCAACCAGTTCAGCCCAAGGATGACTAGAAGCACGGCCACGCCGGCCATCTCGGTAGTCAGATCAGGCCAGAACAGCGCCACAATCGCAGGGATCGCCACAACGCGGGAAACCGGGTCCATCCGCCCGAAAAGCCAGCCCTCGATCACGGCGGCGAAAGCCATGAGGCCCAGAATGGCGGTGAAGCCGGTCCAGAGCACCACAGGCAGAGGCCCGCCATAGATGATCTCGGGATTGAACACCATGAAGAGCGGGATGAGGTAAAGCCCCTTGGCAAATTTCCATGCCTGCACCGATGTCTCCATCGGCTTGGCACCTGCCACGGCCGCACCCGCGAAACCTGCCAATGCCACAGGCGGGGTGACATTGCTGTCCTGCGAATACCAGAACACCACCAGATGCGCGATCAGGAGCGGGATGCCGAATTCATTGTGCAGCGCAGGCCCCACAAGAACGATCAGCACGATATAACTCGCTGTCACCGGCAGGCCGAGGCCGAGGACCAGCGAGGCAATCAGCACCAGCCCCAGCGCAATGACGATATTACCGCCCGACAGCGCAATCATCATCGAGGAGAATTTCAGCCCCAGCCCAGTGAGCCCGACAACCCCCACGATAATCCCCGCAACGGCACAGGCGATAGAGACGGCTACGGCGTTGCGTGCGCCAAGTTCGAGGCTCTCGAAGATCATCCGAACCCCGCGCAGGATCGAATCGCGGATGCGCCCGCCGGTAATCGGCCCGTCGGCATAAAGTGACCAGAGGCCACGCAACCCTGCCACGGCAATAACCGAGATGATCGCCCAGAACCCCACCCGCATCGGCGAGATGTTGTTGACGAGAAGCCAGACCAGCAGCACCAGCGGCACAATGAACTGCCAACCTGCCTTGAGCACTTGCCGCACGAGCGGCAGCTCCGCAGGCGACATGCCGCGCATACCTTGCTTCATCGCGACGATATGCACGAAAAGATAGACTGTGCCCAAATACAGGATCGCCGGGAAGATCGAGACCATAACGATCTCGATGTAAGGAACGCGCGTGTATTCCGATATCAGGAACGCACCTGCCCCCATCAGAGGCGGCGTGATCTGCCCCCCGGTGGAGGCCGCAGCCTCGATCCCGCCCGCCTGTTTGGGCTTGTAGCCCAGACGTTTCATCAGCGGGATGGTGAAGGCACCCGTTGTAACCACATTGGCAATCGCAGAGCCCGAGATCGAGCCCATTCCGGCGCTGGCAATGACAGCGGCCTTGGCGGGTCCGCCGGGTTTGCGGCCTGTCGCGGCGAAGGCCAGATCGATGAAAAACTTGCCCGCGCCGGTCTTTTCAAGAAATGCGCCGAAGAGCACGAACATGAAGACGAATGTCGCGGCAACACCAAGCGGCAGGCCGAAAATTCCTTCCTGCCCGAGATAAAGCTGGCCCACGAGTCGGTCGACATTCGCACCGCGATGCGACAGCACCCCCGGCATCCATTCGCCTAGCGCCGGCAAGGCACCGCGCGAGCCTGCCAGCGCATAGACAATCGCAATCGCGCCGATGATCGTCATGCCAAGGCCCACAGCGCGCCGACTCGCCTCTAACACCGCGATGGTGCAGATAATGCCCATGATGATATCGGTCTGCGTCCACCACCCTGCCCGGGCAATGATCGCATCCAGATTCCAGATAATGTAGAAGCCGCTCAGAAAGCCTGCGACCAGAAAACCTGAGTCAATGATCCAGCCCAGCACCCCGCGACGGCGGGTCTGGCCAAAGACCGGAAAGATCAGGAAGGCCAGCACCAGCACGAAGGCCAGATGCGCGGGGCGTTGATAGAACAACCCCAAGGGCTGGATACCTGCCGTGTAGAGCTGAAACAAAGACAGCGATACGGCCACAGCCGTGATCAGCCACAAGACCGGGCGCGGCTGCAGCGCATCGGCGGACCGCAAATTGGAGGGGATCTGCCCGCTTTCGATCCTGCCATCCTTGATCGGGTCTGTCTCCGAGGTGTGCATGGTCTGCCCGGTCACTCTGTATGTGGAAGTTTCAGCATGATTCGTGCGCGCTGTGATGGCGCAAGGCGCGACAATGCAACGGTCTCGTCACCAGCCATCAGCCGATGATCAACCGCCACCGCACCGATCCGAAGAGGCAGCGCATTGTCCGGCACTGTCTCGTCAATGTCCTCGATCCAATAGCCACCCCCCTGCGCCGGAACCAGATGGCCGCGCCCGGCCACTTCGCCAAGACCAGCCGCGAAATCATGTAAATAGCTGCGCACCAGCATCAGTTTTCCGCCCCTGTTCTCGAAGCAATCCGCCACCGCTCCACCAGTAACCGAATGCGCCCAGCGCAGACATGCTTCCCGCCCCTCTGGCAGCGCCAGATTACCAAGAACGCGCCCATCCGCGAGCGTAACTGTCAATACGGGTTCAGCCTGCGATGCCGAGGATAAAAAAAGGGCGGCTATCAGCAGCCGCCCTCCGCAAACCCGCATCACGGGTGCTGATGGTCCTGCACGGTCATGCCGATTTCTTCCAGATAGCGCAGCGCACCGGGATGGAAAGGAATGGGCGTGGAGGCGATCGAGAATTCCGGCGTAGTATCATTCGCCGCCGGGTGGATTGCGATCAGTTCCTCCACATTCTCATAGATCGCCTTGACGATGTTATAGACCAGATCTTCGTCCATATCCGCATGCACCACGACGACATTCGGGGTCGAGATCGTCTGCACCGGAGCAGTCATGCCCTCATACATGTCTGCACGCAGAGTATAGGGCGCAAAGGTCGGTTCTGCCTCGATGGCATTTGCGATTTCCGCGTCTGTCATCGGCACGATTGCAATCGAGCGCGTGGTGGCGAGGTTCATGATCGACGAGGTGGGTGGCCCCACGCTCCAGAACCCGGCCGCGATATCGCCATCGCGCAATGCGTCAGCTGTCTCGTTGAAGTTCAGCCGCTGCGGATCGAAATCGTCATAGGTGATGCCATTGGCCTCCAGCAGTGTCTGCGCGCTGACTTCCGTGCCCGAGCCCGGAGCACCCACCGAGACGCGCTGCCCACGCAGATCCTCCAGCGAGGTGATTCCGCTATCGGCCAGCGTTACAATCTGCACTGCATTCGGATAGATCGAGGCAATGGCGCGCAATTCGCTCACCTGACGCCCCTCGAAAGCACCCTCTCCGTGAAAGGCCTGATACACCGTATCGGCCAGCGCGAGGGCAAGGTCGCTATCCCCGCGCGAGATCAGCGCTACATTCTCAACCGAAGCTCCCGTCACCTCAGCGCTTGCACTGGCACCCTCTACATGGCGGTTGATAACCTCCGCCATACCGCCACCATAAGGGAAATACACCCCGCCTGTGCCGCCTGTTGCGATGGAGAGATCTTGCGCCTGCACCGGGGCTGCGAGCATGAAAGCTGCGACGCCAAGCGCCGCGACCTTGTAAGTCATGGAAATCCTCCCAAGGATTGTGGTTTTTTCTCATTAAGATCATGTGATCTGATGCAAGCCTAACCGGGGTTTCGCAATTGCACAAGTTTCCTGCACAGTCTGTCTGTCAGAGAACCCGCAGGGAATGACAACTGATCCGCGCAAATCACATCCCGGTATCGCCAGACGAATCCCATCACAGCTTGATCAAGCGCAATATCAGCACGTCTCAAACATGTTACAATGCTGTTTTGGGAAGGGCCGCAAGGAGGAGCGACCATGATTAACGAAAACGACATACTCGACATGACCTGTCTGACTCGCGCGCAGATAGACGCGATTGCTGAACACGAGCATATCGACACCGTGAGCGCAGCAGAACTTGGCGAATACATGATGCACATCCATCATGGCCCGCAGCAGGTTCAGACCATGATCTGCGAAGATATCGCAGAGGCGCTGCATCACAACGATCTGATCAGGGCGCGCGCGCTCTACAAGGCGCTGAAAGAATTTCTCGCAGAGCACCCGGAGGCGCTGCGGGGTAATTTCTGAGCAGGTTTCAATGCGTCCAGACCTGACGGCGATTGGTGGCAAAATTGTCGCCATAGCCGCCGGGGCGTAGATTGGGGCGGCGGGTTTTCGGCGCGATCACGATGTAGTCTATGCCATGAGCGCGCGCATAGGCTTCGGCCGCCTTCTGATCTTCAAAACGCAGCCGTACCTGCGAGTCCATGTCACCAGAGCTTGTCCAGCCCATCAGCGGGTCGATCTTGCGCGCTTGCGCGGGCGAGAACTCCAGCACCCATTGCCTTGTCTTGGCCGTGCCTGATTGCATGGCGTTGCGGGCGGGGCGATAGATGCGTGCGCGCATGGCAAACCTCCTCGGTGGACTACCTGCCTTATGCGGAAAAACAGCGCGGTGCGCAAGGCTTGGAGCACAAGCGTGCAGACAGGAAAGGGTCGGCCGAAAGGAGGGAACGAGGAGTAAGTCTTCCGCACCGGGCTTTTCCTGCCTGCAACCTGTAAACTAAGATGAACACCTCATCGCGGCAACAAATTTCACATCTTTTTTGCATGTTTTTATTGGCCGCATCTCTGCGCCTAGCGCGCCGATAACGATTCCAGACAGGAACGCGCCTTATTGCAGCTCTTTCGACGGAATCACCGGGAAGAAAACACCCCCCGACCATACCCCGAACCAGCGCGCGCCTTCATGCACCTGATGGGTGCCCAGTTCCACCAGCCGATAAAAGCTCTTGCGGTCTATCAGCGCCTCAAGCCCCGCGCGGATCATCACATAAGGCGCAGGCTCGCCGCTCTTCGGGTCGCGCTCCACGCGCAGTGGATGCGCCGCGCCCGCCTCGGCCTCATCGCCCACATTAGTGACAAAAACCAGCCGCTGGTCGCGCCCGTCCCCCTCCACGCGGAAATCCACGGCCACAAAAGGTGCGTCATCCACTGTGATCCCGACTTTCTCGACAGGGGTCACGAGGTAGTATTTCCCGCCCTCCAGCTTCAAGATGGTAGAAAACAGTCGCACCAAAGCGGGCCGCCCGATCGGCGTGCCCTGGTAGAACCATGTACCATCGCGCGCAATCCGCATATCAAGGTCGCCGCAAAATGGCGGGTTCCACAAATGCACCGGCGGCAACCCCTTGCCCTTGGAGGCAGCTGACGCTGCCTGCGCCAGCGCATCTGCCGAAGGTGTCACGCTATTTTGTTCAGTCATGAATTTTGCCATTGGCTGCCTATGCGATATGTCTCAACATACCAGATAGGTAGTCTGCGGCAAAATTCACGCATCTCGAGGAGCGTCCATGAGCACCGAAACCGACCTGATCGCCGAGATCGAAACCCTGGGCGCGAGATTGGCACAGGCGCGCGAGAGCATAAATCGCCGATTCATCGGTCAGAAATCCGTGGTCGATCTGACCCTGACCGCCATGCTTTGTCGCGGTCATGGATTACTGATCGGGCTTCCCGGCCTTGGCAAGACCCGGCTCGTGGATACGCTCTCGACCGTGATGGGGCTCAAGGGCAACCGCATCCAGTTCACGCCCGACCTGATGCCCGCCGATATTCTTGGCTCCGAAGTTCTGGACATCGCCGAAGATGGCAAACGCGCGTTTCGCTTCATCGAGGGGCCGATCTTCTGCCAGTTGCTGATGGCTGATGAGATCAACCGCGCTTCGCCCCGCACGCAGGCCGCACTCTTGCAAGCCATGCAGGAAGGCGAAGTTACTGTCGCAGGTGCGCATCACGCGCTTGAAAAACCCTTCCATGTGCTCGCAACCCAGAACCCGATCGAGCAAGAAGGAACATATCCCCTGCCCGAAGCGCAGCTTGACCGCTTCCTTGTGCAGATCGATGTCGCTTACCCCGACCGCGCCACAGAGCGCGATATCCTGATTGCCACCACAGGCGAAAGCGAAGACAGCGCCCATGCCGTTTTCACTGCCGCCGAGTTGATGGCCGCGCAAACCCTTCTGCGCCGGATGCCGGTTGGCGAGACCGTGGTCGATGCGATTCTAGACCTCGTCCGCGCCTGCCGCCCCGAAGAGCCCGAGGCGCACCCCGCCGTGAAGGACGCAATCAGCTGGGGCCCCGGCCCACGCGCCGCACAGGCGCTCATGCTCACGGTGCGCGCGCGCGCGCTTCTTGAAGGCCGACTCGTGCCATCGGTCGAGGATGTGGCCGCGATGGCGCGCCCGGTCCTCTCGCATCGCATGGCGCTCAGCTTCGCTGCCCGCGCACGAGGGGAAAGCCTTGGCGCGATCATTGATCGTGTGGCCGCGACTGCGACCGACATGGAGGCAGCGGCTTGACTACACCCGCCGAGCTTCGCAGCGGCGCCGAAGCGCTGGCCGCGCCGCTGCCGGCCTTGCTTGCGCAGGCCGAGCACTTGGCAGCGTCGGTGCTGCCGGGCGCGCATGGGCGGCGGCGCGCAGGCGCAGGCGATGAGTTCTGGCAATATCGACAGGCCACCTCGTCGGATTGGGGAGCCCGCATAGACTGGCGCCGCTCTGCCCGCGCGGATGTGCATTTCGTGCGCGAAACTGAATGGCAGGCGGCACAAGCCGTAACGCTCTGGGTGGATCGCTCCGAAGCGATGCAATTCACCGGCCACAAGACCCGCGCGCCCAAATCCGAGCGCGCGCGGCTGCTCGCGCTTGCATTGGCGGTGCTGCTTCTCAAGGGCGGCGAGCGTGTGGGCCTGATGCCCGATCTGCCCGCCCGCGCAGGCCGCGCGCAACTCGATCCGCTGGCGCTCGCCCTGAGCAGCGCAGCAGATGGCAGCGATTACGGCGCACCCCCGCTCAGCATCCTGCCAGCGCATTCGCAAGCCGTGTTCCTGTCGGATTTCCTGGGCGACCCGGAACCTGTGCAGGAAGCCGTTGGCCGCGCTGCCGATCGCGGTGTGCGCGGCGCGCTGGTGCAAGTGCTCGACCCGGCAGAAGAGGAGTTCCCCTATCAGGGCCGCTCGATTTTCGAATCGATGGGCGGCGCGCTGCGCCACGAGACCCTGCGCGCCAATGATCTGCAGGAGCGCTATCGCGGCCGGCTGGCCGCGCGTAAGGACATGCTCGCCTCTTTGGCGCGCGTGACTGGGTGGCAGGTGCTCACACATCACACCGGCCAGCCCGCTGCAGGCGCCTTGATGTGGCTCTGGCACGAGCTTGACGCGAAGCGGGGGCGCTGATGTTCACTCTCGGTCCCCTCGGCTTCGCAACGCCCGTGCTGCTGGCGGCCCTCATCGCGCTGCCCGTTCTGTGGTGGCTCTTGCGCGCAGTGCCACCCGCGCCCGTGATCCGCCGCTTCCCCGGCGTGGCGCTGCTGATCGGGCTGAAGGACGAGACCACTGAAACCGACAAGACACCGTGGTGGCTCCTGCTGCTGCGCGCACTGGCCGTGGCCGCGCTGATCATCGGCTTCGCAGGCCCGGTGCTCAATCCGCAAGCGGCACGAGATGGCTCAGGGCCGCTGCTGATCGCGCTCGATGCAAGCTGGGCCAGCGCCCGCGACTGGCAACGCCGCATTTCGCGCGCCGAGGAGATTCTCGCAGAGGCGCAACGCGCCGACCGCACAGTCGCCATCGTCGCGCTGACCGATTTGCCTGCTGGTGAAACCCCTTTCCGCGCTGCCAATTTCTGGGCTGAACGCCTCCCCGGTCTTGCGCCCGCGCCCTTTACCGCTGACCCGGATGCACTCGCAGACTGGCTAGAAAGCCTGCCCGCAAATTTCGATACCTACTGGCTCTCGGACGGGCTGGAGCATGATTATCGCCCTGCCCTGACACAGGCATTGCAGGCACGCGGCGCGCTCACTGTCTTTGAGACCTCTCGCCCACCGCTTGCACTTGCCCCCCCGCAACTGCGCGAAGGCGTCATCACCCTGACGGCCCATCGCCCCGAGGGATTGCCCGCGCAGGAGATCGAGATCACGGCGACAGGCCGGGATCCGGCCGGGATCGAGCGGCTTCTGGCCAGCGGCACTGCCGCATTTGCAAGCGACGCCACGACAGCGACGCTTGAAATGATCCTGCAGCCCGAATTGCGCAACCGGATCACACGCTTTCAGATCGCGGGCGAGCGCAGCGCGGGCGCCGTCGCACTGACAGATGACGCATTGCAAAGGCGTAAGGTGGCACTGCTCACAGGGCGCGAGGGGCGTGAAGGGCTCGATCTGCTCTCGCCCTTCTTTTACCTGCGTCAGGCACTGGAGCCAGTGGCCGAGCTGATCGAAAGCGCTTCCGTCGATGATCTGCTACTCACTGCACCCGATGTGTTGATCCTTGTCGATATCGCTCATCTGGGCGAGGTGGAGGCGGCGCAAATTCTCGACTTCGTCAATGCCGGCGGCTTGCTATTGCGCTTTGCAGGGCCTCGCCTTGCAGCTTCTGATGTGGCCCGTGCAGAGGAAGACCCGCTTTTACCCGTGCGCCTGCGGATCGGCGGGCGCACAGTTGGCGGCGCGATGAGTTGGGGCGAGCCGCGGGTTCTGCGCGCGTTCAGCGAAGACTCGCCCTTTGCCGGGCTTTCGATCCCTGCGGATGTGACCGTCAGCGCACAGGTTCTGGCCCAGCCCGATCCTGCCTTGTCCGAGCGCACTATCGCAGCCCTTGCCGATGGCACACCGCTGGTCACACGCAGATTCTCGGGCGACGGGCAGGTTGTGCTGGTCCATACCACGGCCAATGCCGAATGGTCCTCGCTGCCCCTCTCCGGCCTGTTCGTCGAGATGCTCGAACGCCTCGCGGTTTCCACCCGCCCGGCCGCACTGTCGCAAGAGGCGCTGGCAGCAACCACATGGCAGCCCGAACGCGCGCTTAACGGCTTCGGGCAGATCCTCGATGCCAGCAACCGTCCTGCAATCGCTGGCGAGAAACTCGCTGAAGCCCGTTTCGGCCCTGCCATGCCTCCCGGTGTCTATCGCAGCGCTGCAGGCAGCGTCGCGCTCAATATCGGCCAGCCCGATATGGCTCTCATCCCCGCCATTTGGCCCGCCTCAGTTCAGATCGAGCGCGACGCCATTGCGCTTGAGCGCGATCTGACGGCAATTTTCCTCACGATCGGTCTGGGTGCTCTCATGCTCGATATCCTCGCTGCCCTCTGGGTCTCTGGTCGGCTGCGCGGCGCAAGCGCAATGCTCGCCTTGGGCCTTCTGGGCCTCAGCGGCCAGCCCGCGCAGGCCGAGCCTGATGACCGGCTTGCGCTGCAAGCCACCAATGCAGTGGTGCTGGCCCATGTGCTCACCGGGGATCCGCGCGTGGATGACATGGCGCGCGCAGGGCTTCTGGGCCTCAGCCGCGTTCTCTATGCCCGCACCTCTATTGAGCCCGACCCGCCCATCGGTGTCGATCTTGAGCGCGATGAACTGACTTTCTTTCCGTTCCTCTACTGGCCCATCACCGAGAACACACCAATTCCGTCTGATGCAGCCTATGCGCGGCTCAACCGCTATCTGCGCGGCGGCGGGATGATCATGTTCGATACCCGCGACGCAGAACTTGCAGGGCTCACCCGCACCACACCCGAAGCACGGCGGCTGCAGGCCATCGCACGCCCCCTCGATATCCCCCCGCTGGAACCTGTGCCCGAGGATCACGTACTGACGCGCACATATTACCTGCTGCAAGAATTTCCTGGCCGATTCACCGGCCGCGATGTGTGGGTAGAGGCCGCCCCGGTTGATGCCGAGCGCGCCGAAGGGATGCCTTTTCGCAACCTCAATGACGGGGTGACGCCTGTGATTATAGGCAGCCATGACTGGGCCGCTGCATGGGCAGTAGATGAAGGCGGCACACCCAAAGTGCGCCTCGGCATGGGCGTGAGCGGCGAGCAGCAACGCGAGATGGCCTATCGCTTCGGGGTAAATCTGATTACCCATGTGCTGACAGGCAATTACAAATCCGATCAGGTCCATGTCCCTGCCCTCCTCGAAAGGCTTGGCCAGTGATGGGATGGGACAGCATCATCTTCGCCCCGCGCCTGGACTGGCCGATCCTCGCCGCCGTCGCAGCCCTCTGCGCGCTGATGGTCGGGCTCGCGCTCTGGCAGGGATTGCGCGGCTGGTGGCTACGCGGACTTGCCGCGCTGGCGCTCCTGATGGCGCTCGCGAACCCCTCCCTGCAATCGCAGGAGCGCGAAAAACTGTCAGATATCGCGCTGATCATGGTCGACGAAACCGCCTCCAACCGCATCGGCCGTCGCGCCGAACAAACCGAGACTGCGCGCGCGCATCTGGAAGCCGAACTCGACGGGATTGACGGGGTTGAAACCCGTATCGTCACTCTGCCCGATGGCCCACGCAACGCTGGCACCGAGCTCAACACCGCGCTGGCCGAGGCACTGGCCGATCTGCCCCGCGACCGCCTCGCAGGTATTTTCGCCATCACCGACGGACAGGTGCATGACGCGCCCTTGCAAATGCCGATCCCGGCGCCGTTTCACCTGCTCAAGACAGGTGAATCCGATGACTGGGATCGCCGCCTGATTATCCGCAACGCACCTGCCTTTGCGATCCTTGGCGAGCCAATCACGCTGGGTTTGCGCATCGAGGATCAGGGCGCCGTGCCGCGCAACCAGAGCCGCTTCGCCATGCTCAGCTACGCGATCAATGGCGGCGACATGATGCAGGCCATGGTGCCTGTGGGCGAAGATATGGAAATCTCGGTCACGCTCGAGCAGGGTGGCATGAATGTGCTGCAATTCGAACTTGAGGAAGCAGAAGGCGAACTGACCACGCGCAACAATGCCGCCATCGTCCAGATCAATGGCGTGCGTGATCGCCTCAGCGTGCTTCTGGTTTCGGGCGAACCCAATGCGGGGCAGCGCACATGGCGCAACCTCTTGAAATCAGACCCCGCGGTGGATTTGGTGCATTTTACAATCCTGCGCCCGCCCGACCGCCATGACGGGGTGCCGGTCAATGAGCTGTCGCTCATCGCCTTCCCGACGCGCGAATTATTCGTGGAAAAGATCGATGAATTCGACCTTATCATCTTCGACAGATACCGTCGGCGCGGCATTCTTCCCAATAGCTATTTCGCCAATATTGCGCGCTATGTGGAAGATGGCGGTGCACTTCTGGTCGTGGGCGGGCCCGAACTCGCCAGCGCCGAGAGCATCTGGCGTTCACCCTTGGGGGATGTGTTCCCGGCACGCCCGACAGCGCGCGTGATCGAGCAGGGCTATCACCCGACCGTCTCGGACTTGGGTCAGCGCCACCCGGTTACCGCCGGTCTGCAGGCGCTTTCACCTGCCGCCGAGGATGGACCGGGCTGGGGGCGCTGGTTCCGCCAGATCGATCTGGAGCCCGAACGCGGGCAGACCGTGATGACCGGGGTGGACGGGCGCCCGCTCCTGATGCTCGACCGTGTGGGCGAAGGTCGGCTGGCGCTGCTGGCATCGGATCAGACATGGCTCTGGGATCGCGGCTTTGAGGGCGGCGGACCGCAGCTGGAATTGCTGCGCCGGCTTGCGCATTGGATGATGGGCGAGCCCGATCTCGAGGAAGAGACCCTCACTGCCACCAGCGAAGGCGAGCGCGTCACCATCCTGCGGCGCAGTCTGCAGGATGAGGTAGGCGAGGTGATCGTGGAAACCCCAGATGGCACACGTTTCACGCTCGATCTGATCGAAGACAGCCCCGGCGAGTTCCGCGCAACATTCGATGCACCTGAGATCGGGCTCTACCGGCTGCGCGAAGGCAGCATAGAAAGTGTGATCGCCCTCGGGCCGCAAGCCCCGCGCGAATTCGAAGGGACAATCGCCACTGCCGAAAAGCTGCGCCCGCTGATCACGGCCACGCGCGGTGGGATCACGCGGGTGCAAGAGGATTTGCCGCAGTTGCGGCTGGTGCGCGAAGGCCGCGCAGCAGCCGGGCGGGGCTGGCTGGGACTTACCCCGCGCGATGCCTACCTTACGCAGGAATTGCGCAGCGCCGCACTCCTGCCCGGCTGGGCATGGCTCTTGCTTGCTGCGGGGCTGGCGCTGGGGGCATGGCTGCGCGAAGGGCGCTGAGGGCACGCCAGGCACTGTGCGTGCTGCTTGCAAACAGCCCGCCCGCCCACCCTCACGGCGCGCCCGTTCCGGGCGC
>SLDY01000112.1 GCA_007125005.1 Natronohydrobacter sp. | reverse complement strand
CTCAGCGATGTGACCGAGTTCAAATCCCTCGAGGCGAAATTCACCCAGAGCCAGAAAATGCAGGCTATCGGGCAACTCGCCGGTGGGGTCGCGCATGATTTCAACAACCTGCTGACAGCGATTGCGGGCCATTGTGATCTGCTGCTGCTGCGGCATGACCGCAATGACCCGGACTACCCCGAACTCATGCAGATCCAGCAAAATACCAACCGAGCAGCCGCGCTGGTCCGGCAGCTTCTTGCGCTCTCGCGCAAGCAAAGCCTCGAATTTGTCACGCTCGATTTGCAGGAAACGATCGAAGATGTAATTCACCTCCTCAACCGGCTTGTTGGCGAGAAAATCACGCTGTCGCTGCATCATGGAGAGGATGTAAAACCGATACGATTCGACAAGCGCCAGTTCGAGCAGGTGCTGATGAATTTGGTCGTGAATGCGCGCGATGCCTTGCCAATGGGGGGTGAAATCCGGATCGAGACACGAACTTGCGACCTGCCGCATGGCCTCTCGCGCCCCGAGGTTTTCATGCCCCCGGGTGAATATACCCGCATCCGCATCAGCGACGATGGCATTGGCATCCCGCAAGCGTTGCTGAACAAGGTTTTCGATCCGTTCTTCACCACCAAACGGCAGGGCGAAGGCACCGGGCTTGGCCTCTCCACAGTTTATGGCATCGTAAAGCAATCGGGTGGATATATCTTCGTGGATAGCGAAGAAGGCGTCGGCACGGTCTTCACGCTTTATTTCGCGTCTCAGCACGAGATAGTCGCGCAAGCTCCGGCAGGCACATCTTCGGCAGTGCCAAGCACGCTTGTCCAGACAGAAAACGCGCTCATCATGCTGGTGGAGGATGAAGCGCCTGTCAGATCCTTTGCCGCGCGCGCTTTGGAGTTGCAGGGCCATAAGGTCATCGCCGCCGAAAGTGGCGAGGCAGCGCTTGAGATCCTGCGAGATCCCTCCGTGCGTCCCGATTGCTTTGTGACAGATGTCATCATGCCGGGTCTGGACGGGCCAGGATGGATCACACAAATCCGCGACCGGTTCCCCGATACGCCAGTGCTTTTCATGTCGGGATATGCCGAGGACAGCCTGCGAGCAGCACAGGCACGCATAAGCCATGCCGCTTTCCTTGGAAAACCTTTCTCGCTTGTCGAATTCACCTCCAGCGTGAACGCGCAATTGCGCAAGCGTGCCGAAGCCGCATGACGCGACAGTTTGCTTGGCGTGATCGCACTTGTCTTGCCGCGCAAGCCGTGCAAAATACTACACATGATAAGTACCGAGGCCGAACCCCGTCCGCTGCTGGGCATTTTCTGGATGCTTGTGACGGGTATCTGCTTTGTCGCCGTTACGGCGCTTGTAAAATATCTTGGCGATGACATGCCGGCGGCGCAATCAGCCTTCCTGCGCTACCTGCTCGGGCTTGTATTCCTGATCCCGATGATTTCGTCGCTCCGGGCCGTCGTCTTTACACGCATTAGCTTCTCACTCTTTTGGTTGCGCGGGCTGATCCATGCGCTTGGCGTGATCCTCTGGTTTTATGCGATGACTCAGATTCCGTTGGCCGAGGTCACAGCAATGAACTACATGACCCCGATTTATGTCACGCTTGGTGCGGCGCTTTTTCTGGGCGAAAGGCTCGCTACGCGGCGGATCATTGCAGTGCTGATCGCCTTTGTCGGCGCGCTGATCATTCTGCGTCCCGGATTGCGCGAGATTTCTCCGGGCCATATCGCCATGATCGGAACGGCAATCATGTTCGCCGGCTCCTATCTGATGGCAAAACGCATGTCTGGCCAGGTCAATGCCGCTGTCGTTGTCGGCATGCTTTCCATCACGGTTACTATCTGTCTTGCGCCGTTTGCCATCGCAGTCTGGGTTCCCCCAACGGCCACGCAGCTGTTCTGGCTGTTCTGGGTCGCAGCCTTTGCTACTGGCGGGCATTACGCCATGACATTGGCTTTCGCTGCGGCGCCCGTCACCGTCACGCAGCCAATCACCTTCCTGCAACTCGTCTGGGCGGTCGCACTTGGCGCGATTCTCTTCGGAGAGCCGATCGACAGCTTTGTAATCCTTGGCGGCGTGGTAATCATGTCCTCGGTGCTGTTCATCACTTGGCGCGAGGCAGTTCTGCGCAAGCAAATGCGTGCAGCTTCCGCCACCGCGACCTGAACAGGCGCGCCTCAGAGTTCGGCCATCACCGCGTCGGACACCTCGAAATTCGCAGTGACGTTTTGCACATCGTCGTCATCCTCAAGCGCCTCGATCAACTTCATCAAAGCGCGTGCACTCTCAAGATCAAGCTCGGTGGTGGTCTGTGGTTTCCAGACAAGCCGCGTGCTTTCAGCCTCGCCAAGACTGGAATCCAAAGCAGCGGAAACGGCCGCGAGATCGATATCGGCACACCAGATGACATGCCCATCTTCGGAGCTTTCCACATCCTCAGCGCCCGCATCAATGGCCGCCAGCATGACAGTATCGGCATCGGCTATGCTGGCAGGATAAACAACCTGTCCCTTGCGGTCGAACATGAAAGCCACGGAGCCTGTCTCGCCCAGATTGCCGCCATTTTTGGAGAAGGTAGAGCGCACATTCGATGCTGTGCGATTGCGATTATCTGTCATCGCCTCCACAATCACGGCCACGCCACCGGGGCCATAACCCTCGTAGCGAATTTCGTCATAGCTCTCGGCATCACCGCCTTGCGATTTCTTGATCGCACGCTCGATATTCTCTTTCGGCATCGAGGCCGCCTTGGCCTCTTTCACTGCCAGCCGCAGACGCGGGTTCTTCTCCGGGTCCGGATCGCCCATCTTGGCTGCGACAGTGATCTCTTTGGAGAGTTTCGAGAACAACTTCGCGCGCACCGCGTCCTGGCGGCCCTTGCGATGCTGAATATTGGCCCATTTGGAATGGCCTGCCATGATATCCTCCGGCGTCCTTGCGCTATCGGCGCGTGTTTAGACCAGCACAAAGCCTCTGGGCAAGCCCCCCGTCAGCGTAGATCGCATGAAAACAGCCCGCCAAGGCGGGCTGTTTTCCTCGATATTGTCCATAAGTCAGGCTGCGCGTGAAACCAGCATGTCATTGACCTGCTTTTGCGCCACAGCCTCATCACCACCTGCGACTGCAGCAACTTCGCGCGTCAGACGTTCCAGCGCTGCCTCGTAGAGCTGGCGCTCGGAATAGGATTGCTCACGCTGGTCATCATTGCGGTGCAGGTCACGCACGACTTCTGCAATCGCCAGCAGATCTCCGGAATTGATCTTCTGCTCATATTCCTGAGCCCGGCGCGACCACATCGCGCGTTTGACCCGTGCCTTGCCCTTCAGTGTGGCAAGGGCCTTGTTCACCAGTTCAGGCGAGGCAAGCGAACGCATGCCCACAGTTGTCGCTTTGTGCGTCGGCACGCGCAGGGTCATTTTTTCCTT
>SLDY01000072.1 GCA_007125005.1 Natronohydrobacter sp. | reverse complement strand
TCTGGCGGATGGCCATCAGCGCGGCGCCGAAACGCGCGGCGCGCAGCATGGCGAAGACCGCCAGCGCCACAAGCAACACGCCATAGGAGAGCACGAACAACTCCCAAGGGCGCGCCGTATTCAGCCCCGGAAACTGGTTGCGCACGAAAATGGGCAGCCCGTCCTCGCCGCCATAGGCAGGCCATGACAGTGTGAAGAAAAAGCCCATCTGCGCGAAGGCGAGCGTAATCATGATGAAGAAGATGCCCGAGGTGCGCAAGGAAAGCGCACCGACCACCCCCGCGATGGTGCCCGAGAGGATCATCGCAATCGCCCAGATCGGGAGCATCTGGTTGGTTCCCGACAGGCCCAGAACTGTGGTGCCGCTGAAAGCATGATGCGCTGCAATCCCGGCAACATAACCGCCGATGCCCAGATAGAGTGCATGGCCGAAACTGACCATACCGCCCAACCCGAGCGCGATATTGAGCCCGACTGCCGCAATGGCGAGAATGGCAATGCGAGTGGCCAGCGTGATGATGAAAGGCTCGTTTGCAAGCCATGCCCAGAGCGGCACGACAAAAAGTGCAAGCGCGAGCAGCGCGTTGAGCAGCCATTCCTTGCGCGTGTTATCCATGGGCGGGGAATAGTCCTTTGGGCCGGAAGATCAGCACAAGTGCCATCAGAAGATAGATCAGCATCGAGGCCAGCGCCGCGCCGACCCCCATGGCTTGCGATGTGTCCAGAAACGCGGCGAAAACGCGCGGCAGCAGGAAACGGCCCATTGTATCGATCACGCCCACGAGGAGTGCGCCGACCATCGCGCCCTTTATCGAGCCGATACCACCGATGACGATCACCACGAAGGCAAGGATCAGCACAGGCTCACCCATGCCCACCTGCACCGACTGGATCGCACCCACCAATGCCCCGGCAAGCCCGGCAAGCGCCGCGCCCAGCGCGAAGACAACTGTGTAGAGCACGCGGATATTGACGCCCAGCGCGGCGATCATCTCGCGGTCGGATTCACCTGCGCGGATACGGATGCCGAGCCGGGTTTTGGCAATCAGCGCCCAGAGCCCAAGTGCCACGGCAATCCCGAAGCCGATCAGGGTCAGGCGGTAGAGTGAGTAATCCACAATGCCCAGATTTACGGTTCCGCGCAAAAAGGCGGGCACATTGAGATAGAGCGGGAAGGGGCCGAAGATCATCCGAACGCCTTCCGACAGGATCAGGATCAGTGCGAAGGTCGCGAGCACCTGATCGAGATGGTCGCGGTCATAAAGGCGGCGGATCACGAGTATCTCGATCAGCGCGCCTGCGGCGGCGGCAGCAGCAATGCCCGCCATCAGCCCGAAGAAGAAATTGCCCGTTGCAGCAGCCACCGCCGCGCAAAGAAACGCGCCGATCATATAGAGCGAGCCGTGGGCGAGATTGATCAGCCCCATCACGCCGAAGACCAGTGTGAGGCCCGCCGACATCAGAAAGAGCATCAGCCCGAATTGCACTCCATTAAGAAGCTGCTCGAGCACAAGCGCGAGAGACATGGGAAACCTCAGACCTGAGCTGCCCCGCCCGGACGGGCCGGGGCAGTTTCCGGCTTACATGTTGCAGTTTTCACCGTGAACGTCGCGGTGTTCCTCGAAGGCAGTGCCGATAATGCGGTTGGTCAGCACGCCATCCACCTCGACCACTTCACGAACATAGACCGTCTGGATCGGATGATGGTTGGGCGCAAACTCAAAACTGCCGCGCACCGAGGTGAAATCGGCGGCCCGCAATGCCTCGCGGAAGGCATCCATATCCGACACATCGGCCTGCCCCACTGCCGAGAGGATCAGATTGGCCGTGTCAAAGCCCTGGCTGGCATAGAGCGATGGCAGGCGGCCATAAGCCTCCTGAAATGCAGCGACAAAAGCCTGATTGGCGTCATTGTCGAGATCGGGAGACCATTGGCTGGTGTTGATCACGCCCAGCGCAGCCCCGCCCATAGCCGGAAGCACATCCTGATCGAAGCTGAATCCAGCCGAGACGATCGGAAGATCCACCCCTGATTGCTCATATTGGCGCATGAAGGAGATGCCCATGCCACCGGGCAGGAAGATAAACACCGAGTCTGCGCCTGAAGCACGGATTTGCGCAATTTCAGCAGCATAATCGGTCTGGCCTACCTGCGTG
Organism: Natronohydrobacter sp.; assembly: GCA_007125005.1. Lineage (GTDB taxonomy): Bacteria > Pseudomonadota > Alphaproteobacteria > Rhodobacterales > Rhodobacteraceae > Roseinatronobacter. Next base: position 1,326 of record SLDY01000072.1, on the reverse strand, counting down.
AACAACTCGCCCGCAAGATTACCCTCGTAATACCGCTTGAAACCGGTCAGCGCGTCGGTGCCTGCCGGGTAGTTGGGTGCCATGATGAATGTGTTTTCATAGCCGAGCACATTGGCGTGCTGGCCTGCAGCCTCATGCAGCATGTCATTTTGCCAAGCCACATTGAAGTAATTGGGATGGCAATTTGCACCTGCCAGCGGTGAGGGACCGGCATTTGGCGAGAGATAAAAGATATCCTGCGCCACAGTCGAAGGCACGACCGCCATCGCAAGGTTCGACCAGATGATGCCTGTCAGGATATCGGCACGCTCGGACAGGATCATCCGTTCAGCGATCTGCACGGCCAGTTCAGGGCGTTGTGCGTCGTCCTCGACCACAAGGCGGATATTGTGATCACCTGCCATGTTCAGCGCAAGCTGAAAACCGTCGCGCACATCGACCCCAAGCCCAGCGCCGCCACCTGACAGCGTGGTGATCATTCCGACTGTTACCTGATCAGCCTTGGCCATACTGACGCTGCCAGCCGCAAGGGCTGCAAGCGCTGTTATCCTCAAAGCGTTCATCCGTCACTCTCCCTGTTATTGATTCTTTAGATGAGTGTTGCGCAAGTCTGGATGAAAAGCAAATATTTTAAGTATGAAATTTCAGGCTTCAAGTTTCCAGGGCTTCAGCGCGCGCGATCAGCGTTTGTGTTATCGGGCTATCGGCCTGCGCCAAGCCGGCAATAACATTGAAATGGTGGAAGTCATTATCCACCACAAGCCGGATATCAGCATCTTTGCGCGCCCATGCCTCGCGCAGCAGAGCAGACTGGCGCAGGAATTCGGGGCGCTCAGACCCGCCAACCCACGCCGTGAGCGCCACGCCCGATAGGGGTTCCTGCAACGCTGCACTTTCACGCACAGCTTCCTCCTGCGTCAGACGCAGCTTGTCATTCATCGTCGTTGCCATCAGCGGACGCAGATCATGCAGACCAGAGATCGACATGACATGGCTGATGCGGTTGGTCACATCATCTGGCAAGGCAGTGTCCGCGCATATACTGCGCGAAACAAGGTGCCCTCCGGCGGAATGCCCCGCCAAAGCGATCGGACCAGAGACCTCCTTACTCGCCGCAACAATCGCCTGTGCGATTTGCGCTGTGATCTCTGAAATCCGCGCGTCAGGGGCGAGGGTATAGCTCGGTACGGCTACGGCCCAGCCGCGTATCACCGGGCCTTGTGCCAGATGCGACCATGTGGATTTGTCGAATCTCAGCCAGTAGCCGCCATGAACAAACACCACGAGCCCGCGCGGTTGGCCTTCGGGCAGAAAGAGATCAAGGCG
>SLDY01000031.1 GCA_007125005.1 Natronohydrobacter sp. | reverse complement strand
CAGCAAGCATATCGCCGCGCCCGTCCAGCCAGGCGAGATAGGCGCGCAGATCGGGGAAGGGTGGGAGTTGACGCATGGCAGCCTGACAGAACGGGTGTGTGCCAGATAGCAGACAGACTCTACCAGAAGATTGATATATATCAAACAAATCTGGCTTTATCTCTGATAGCAAGGAAAAATCATCACACTGCAACGGCAGGGCAGGTTTATGCGCAACGCGCCGGATAGCATCAAGGTTCCATCATTTGTATCGATTTCGATGCAGATTTTGCCGCTCTGGCCCATCTCTATGGCGCTCAGTCAACTTGCTCGTGACTTGTTGCGTACCCATCCGCAGATACTGAATCGAATTGATAAGTATCAAAATCAAAAATTCATGCTGGATATCACTGATCTGCCATTTGCGCTGCTGCTTGATCCCGCGCAGGCCAGATTGCGCGCTTTTCGGCGCTCTGCCGCGCCTGAGGCGGATGCGCGGATCAGCGGTACTCTGGCTGCGTTTCTGGCGATGCTGCACGGGGTCGAGGATGGCGACTCGCTTTATTTCTCAGGCGTGTTGCAGATCGAGGGCGACACATCTGCCGTTCTGGCGCTGCGCAATGCGCTGGATGATGCCGAACTGGATCTGAGCGAGGAAATCGCCCGCGCGCTGCCGCTGCTGGCCCCGCCGCTGCGCCTGGCTCTGGCCCCGCTGGAGCGTCTGACCGGGCTGCATCTGCGCCGTGTCCCCCTGGAGGTCTATTGATGGAACTTGTCTGTCCTGCCGGAACACCCGCTGCCTTGCGCGCGGCGGTCGATGCGGGGGCGCATTGCATCTATTGCGGTTTCGCCGATGAAACCAATGCGCGCAACTTTCCCGGTCTGAATTTCTCGCGTGCGGAACTGGCTGATGCCGTCGGTTACGCCCATGCGCGCGGCGCGAAAGTGCTGGTGGCGATCAATACCTTCCCGACTGCCGGGCACGAGGCGCTCTGGCATTCAGCTGTGGCTGATGCGGAACGCGCGGGCGCGGATGCAGTGATTCTGGCTGATCTGGGCTTGCTGGCCTATGCGGCCGAGCATCACCCTGACCTGCGCCGTCATCTGTCCGTGCAGGCCGCCGCTGCAAATCCAGATGCGATCAATTTCTACGCCTCTGCTTTCGATGTGCGCCGCGTGGTTCTGCCGCGTGTGCTGAGTGTTGAAGAAATCGCGGCCATCAACCGCGAGATCGACGTGGAAACAGAAGTGTTCGTGTTCGGGGGGCTATGCGTTATGGCCGAAGGGCGCTGTTCGCTCTCGTCCTACGCCACGGGCCGTTCGCCCAATATGAACGGGGTCTGCTCGCCGCCCGAGCATGTGGATTACGCGACTGACGGTGCCGAAAGTGTGGCGCGGCTGGGTGGATTTACCATCCATCGCACGCCGAAAGGCGAGGCGGCACCCTATCCGACGCTGTGCAAGGGCTGCTTCACCTCAGGTGACAAGACCGGACATGTGTTCGAGGACGCGGTCAGCCTCGATGCCTCGACGCTGGTGCCACGGCTGGCCAAGGCCGGGGTCACGGCCCTGAAGATCGAGGGGCGGCAACGTTCGCGCGCCTATGTGGCGCAGATCGTGCGGGCCTTTCGCGCCGTGACCGACGCGCTGGAGGCAGGGCGCACCCCCCCCGAACTGGCGCTCGCGCGTCTGTCGGAAGGGCAAGCCGCCACCACTGGCGCCTATGCCAAGACCTGGAGGTAAGTGCATGGATCTGACCATCGCCCCAAACCCGTTTTTCTGGAGCGCCGAATCCGTGCGCCGGTTCTATGACGGTCTGGCCGATGCGCCTGTCGCGCGCGTGGTGGTGGGCGAATTGGTCTGCTCGAAGCGGCTGCCTTTCTGGCAAAATGAGATTCCGCAAGCGGTCGAGTTTTTGCAGGCGGCCGGAAAGCAGGTCGCGCTCACCTCGCTTGCGCTGATTACCCTCAGGCGCGAGCGCAAGCTGACTGCGGATCTGCTGGGGATGGGCCTGCCGGTCGAGGTCAATGACCTCTCGGCGCTGCATCATATCCCCGCGGGCATGCCCTTCTGGGTCGGGCCGTTGGTGAATGTCTATAATGAGGGCACATTACGCTGGCTGGCGCGGCGGGGTGCCGAACGCATCTGTCTGCCGCCCGAATTGCCAATGGCCTCTATTGCAGTGTTGGCCGGCATCGCGCAGGCCGAAGGCGTCGCGCTGGAGGTCTGGGGGCATGGGCGCCTGCCGCTGGCTATCTCTGCACGGTGCTATCACGCGCGGCTCCATGAGCGCGCCAAGGATTCCTGCCAGTTTGTCTGCGAAGAAGACCCGGACGGGCGCGATGTGGACACGCTGGAAGGTCAGCAGTTTCTGACAGTCAACGGGGTGCAGACCCTCAGCCAATCCTATGCCTGCATGGCGGAACATGTTGCGGAATATCAGGACATGGGTGTCTCTGCACTTCGACTGCAACCGCAATCTGTGGGGTTTCATACAATTTGCGATGACTACGCGCAGCTATTGGCTGGCGATCTACCCGCGAACGCGTTGATCGAAACATTGAGCGCCGCCCATCCTGACATGCAGTTCTGCGATGGATACGGGCACTGTGGCACAGGGGCGAGCTGGAGCCACGGCGCGTCATCAGCAAGAAACGTCCCCACAGGTTGTTCGTGATTTCACGGGCGATCTGTAACTGCCCCGGCCATCTGGGCCGGGGCTCTTTTGTTACAGAAAGCGCGGAAAAAGCACCGTGTTTTCCAGATGCATATGGCCAATCAGATCGGCAGTCAGTGCCTCGACCCCATTGCAGAGCGCGCGCCATGACCCACAAGCATCCGAGGGCGGGGTGAAATTGTTGGTCAATGCTTCCAGCCGCGCAAGCTGGGCTGCGTGGGTGTCATGCTCTGCCATCATCACGGCGATCGGATGCGCGATCATCGGATGACCGCCGGACCTCATCATCGGAAACAGGATCTGCTCTTCCTTTTCCATATGGGGTTCCAACTCGGCCTCGATCTCTGCCAGACATGCCGCGAGGCCCTTGGGAGCTTTGGGATCATCGGCATGGACTGTTTCCACCTTGTCGGCCAGCAGGATCAGTTCGGCCAGATCGCGCCGATGGGTCTGGTGGTAGCGGCTCAGGATGTAGTCGATCATCGCGCCGGTCGTTTGCGGCACGCTTTTGCGGGAATTTGCGGCCAATGCCGTGCTTTGAGTGTCGAACTCAGTTACATCGAGACCGCGTTCTGACAGGATATCGCGTAAGGGGCGCTCTTCGCCAAAGCACCTTGCGATACCGTGGCTGCGCAACAATTCCGCGATACCGGGTTGAGTTATGGCGCAATCAGAAGTCGGCTGCGAAAAGTTGATCTCGTTCATGTGGGTCACTTTCCTTGGGTGCTCCAAGAAATTGATAAATATCAATCATATTGCGTTGATGGAGATCAAATATTTCGTTTATTTCAGAGAAAATATCTGAGAATTTCAGGTTGCTATTGATTCATATCAAGGGACTTCAATGACCAGTGATTTAAGCGTTGAGAAACTCGCTGACGGCAAAGGACGCATTATGAGATTGGGATATATCAGCCTTCCCGGACGGGGCGCGAGCGATCTGTTTCTGGCGCAGGTGGTCGAAGCTCTGACAGGCCGTCTGCGCTTATGCGGCACTGTGCAGACCAATACGGCCCGCGTGGACAGGCGCAAATGCGACATGGATCTGCGACTTTTGTCCTCGGGCGAGGTGTTGCGCATCAGCGAGGATCGTGGGGTCTATGCGCGCGGTTGTACGCTCGATACCAGTGTTCTGGCGCAGGCTGCCGCTGCAACTGAAGCTGCGCTTCAGGGATCGGAGTTGCTGATCGTCAACAAGTTCGGCAAGACTGAGGCCGAGGGGGGCGGTTTCTCGCCGGTAATTGGTGAGGCCATCTGTCTGGGTATGCCGGTTCTTTTGGGCGTCAATGCGCTGAACCTGCCTGCATTCGAGGCTTTCGCTGACGGGATGGCCGAGGCGCTGCCTGCGGATCTGGCCTATGTTACCGACTGGTGCCTGCGCGCCGGGTTGCGCGATGCCGCCTGAGGCTGCACATATTGCCGTTCTGACTGTCTCGGACCGCGCCGCGCGCGGGGAATATGCGGATCTGGGCGGGCCTGCGGCCGAGGAGTGGTTGCGCGCGACCATCACATCGCCGCTGGAGATAACCCGCCAGATTGTTGCGGACGGGCGTGAAACTGTGGCCGAAGCCATGCGGATGCTGGCTGATCGAGGCGCTGATCTTGTGCTGGTTACTGGCGGAACCGGGCCTGCCCCGCGGGATCGGACCCCAGAGGCGCTTGCAGATATCATCGAGTTCGATCTGCCCGGTTTCGGCGAAGAGATGCGCCGCGCTTCGCTGGCCGAGGTGCCCACTGCGATCCTGTCGCGCCAGAGTGCCGGTGTGCGCGCCAAGACCCTGTTCATCACCCTGCCTGGCAAGCCCGCGGCGATCGCAATCTGTCTCGCATCCGTCTTTCCTGCGGTGCCCTATTGCCTCGATCTGATTGGCGCGCGCCGGATCGAGACCGATCCAGCGCGCTGCGTGGCGTTCCGACCCAAAACGGCAGCAGTCTAGGGCCGTTCCCGGGATCAGAGCCCGCGCAGCGTATGCTGGGTGGCCATGTTATCAATCGCGGTGCGCTTGCGCGTGGTGATTTAGGTCTGGTTCGGACTGACAGTCCTCAGCCCCTATCAGGATTTGATCGGAGATGCCCTGAACGGAGTGCCTGTCGGCTATGCCCGCGCTCGCAAGACATGCCGGTTGATAACTTAGGCGCATTGTTTGCTTTGATTGGCCGTACAGGGTGCGTTTGACGAAACGCGGCGAGACGCGCCAGTTATGCGTCAAACGCGAAGGCGTCCGGCTGCAAGACAATATCCTGTAAAGAATATTGGTCCATCACCTTCAGAAATGCTGCCAGCGCTTCATCAAGGATGCCCGGCAGAACACATTTTGCCGCAATACTGCAACCTGAATTCGGATTGAAACACTCGACAAGCGCGAAATCTGTTTCGGTCGCACGGATCAGAGCACCAAGGTTGATCTGCTCTGGCGGCAATCCAAGGCGAAACCCTCCACCATGCCCGCGCATCGATTCCAGATAGCCATCTCGGGACAGCTTCAGAACGACTTTCTTCAGATGCGCATGGGAAATGCCGTAAATATCAGCAGCTTCTCGGATCGTGATGTTGCGGTCAGGGTTGCTGGAGGCAAGCAATAGGACGCGCAAGGCATAGTCGGTGAATTTCGAAAGCTGCATTGTCTGGCTTGTCTCTTCGGTCTGTGAAAATCAATCCAAGCGAAAAGATATAGCATTTCCATTCTTAATAAAGGACATTTCATTTGATCTTGATCAAAGACCTTTGAAATATCCCTTGCTAGCGTGCTGGCATGAAACGCTATGCAACCCCTTTCCTGTCAGCTCTTCTGGCCATCGGCCTTGCCGTCAGCGCCTTTGCGCATGGCTATGCACAGGCCAAGGCCCCGGCATCCGAAGTCTTTGAACTGGTGATCTGTGGTGAAACCGGCCTCGAGACGATCTTTGTCGATGAATCTGGCGATTTGATTAATCCCGACATCTGTCCAGACACCCTCTGCAAGGACTGTCTGCGTGTGGCTGCGGCGTTGATATCAGGCATCGTGGCGACGCGAGCGCATGAAACTGCCAGCGCCCTTGCAGGCGCACCCCGCGTCTCGCTCGCGCTCTCTTTTGCATCCCGCATAGCACACCAGCCACGCGCGCCCCCTAATCTGAAACAGGCCTGACCCATGATTTCCCGAGCCCTTTCTGGCGTTACGCGCGCTCTGTGGCAAAGCTGCCTTGCAGTCATATTCTGCCTTCTGGCGCTTGCGCCTGTATCGGCACAGACCCCGCATTTGCCGCGTTTTCTGGCAGAAGTTGCCCCCAATTCGCTTGTCCCTGACGCAACCGGCTTCGGACCGATGCGTGACGATATTCCCGTCGCCCCGGTGCTGCGCGGCAATGAGCGGATCGGCTGGGCCTTCATCACCTCGGATTATGTCGGGACCACTGGCTATGCGGGCAAACCCATCCACACCATGGTGGCCATCGACGATGATGCGCGCATAATCGGGTTAAAGCTCGTCGAGCACTGGGAGCCGATTGTCCTGATCGGCATCCCCGAATCGCGTATCCGCGATCTGATGCAGGATCATATCGGGCTGGACCTGACGATTGCTGCCCAGGCAGGCGGGGATATTCAGGAACTCAATATCATCTCGGGCGTCACTGTCACGATCATGGTGATCGACGATTCGATCGTGCGTTCAGGAATCCGGGTCGCTCGGGCTCTGAGTCTGGGCGGTCTGGCCCCGCGCGATGCGCCCACTGGTCCGCGCTTCGAGTTGAACCCGGAAGCGCCGGTCGCAGATGACTGGTTCACGCTGTTGGGCGATGGCACTGTGCGGCGCATGTCGCTGGATGTTGGGCAGGTCAATGCGGCTTTTGAGGCGATGGGTGACCCGCGCACCAGCCGCCGCGCTTTGACCGAGCCCGAGGATGCTCGCTTCATCGACATGTATGCGACCGTTGCCAGCGTGCCCAACATCGGCCGCACGCTAATTGGTGAACGCGAATTCGCCAATCTGGAAAACTGGCTGGCTGAGGGAGAGCATGCGCTGGTGATCGGCGGTCGGGGGCTCTATTCCTTCAAGGGATCGGGCTATGTGCGCGGCGGTGTGTTTGATCGCATCGTGCTGATCCAGAACGAGCAATCCATCCGCTTCCGCGACCGCGACAACCGCCGCCTGCGGGTGCTGGATGTGGACGGCGCACCCTCCTTCAACGAGCTGGATCTGTTCCGCATTCCGGCCGAATACGGGTTTGATCCGACCGAACCCTGGCGTCTGCAACTTCTGGTCAGCCGCGATGTGGCCGCGCTGGAGCGGGTGTTTACCACTTTCGATCTGGGCTTCCAGATGCCGCGCCTCTATCTGACCGAAATAGCCGCCCCGCAGGCCGCTTTGCCCGATCTGCATGACCGCGAGGCCGAACTGGCCGCGCAGCGAGCGCTGATAGAGCGCATCTGGTGGGATCGCCGGGGCGAGATTGCCGGACTGGTGATCATGTTGGGCGTGCTCACGGCGGCCTTCTTCTTCCAGATGTTCCTGACCCGCTCGGCGCGCGCAACCTACTGGTTCCGAATGGGATTTCTGTCTTCCACGCTGGTTTTTCTGGGCTGGTATGCGGCGGCGCAACTGTCAGTGGTCAATATCCTTGCGCTGGTTGAGTCGCTGCGCGAAGGCTTCAGCTGGCAGGCTTTCATGCTGGATCCGCTGACCTTCATCCTGTGGTGGGCCGTTGCCGCAGCACTGATCTTCTGGGGTCGCGGCGCATATTGTGGCTGGCTGTGCCCCTTCGGTGCCTTGCAGGAACTGACCAACCAGATCGCGCGGTTCTCCAAGGTGCCGCAGCTCACTCTGCCCTGGGGGCTGCATGAACGCCTCTGGCCCGTGAAATACATCATTTTTCTTGCGCTCTTTGCCGCCACGCTGGCCTCGGTGCCCTGGGCGAGCAGTCTGAACGAGATTGAGCCCTTCAAGACTGCGATTGTGCTTAAATTCGACCGCGCCTGGCCCTTCGTGACGTTCGCGCTGGTGCTCTTGGGCATCGGGCTGTTTATTGAGCGCTTCTATTGCCGTTACCTGTGCCCGCTGGGCGCGGCTCTGGCGATCCCGGCACGGATTCGCATGTTCGACTGGCTGAAACGCTATCCGGAATGCGGCACCCCGTGCCAGACCTGCGCGAATGAATGTTTCGTGCAGGCCATTCACCCGACGGGTGAGATCAACCCCAATGAATGCCTGAACTGCATGAATTGTCAGGTACTCTACCAGTCGGAAACAAAATGCCCGGTCGTGATCCGCAAGCTCAAGCGCCGCGAGTCTGTAAAGGCCAGCGCCGCACCCAAGCCGGTTGATCTTGCCCGTGCGAACCACCCCAACCTGAAAAAGGAGACTTCCAATGTCTGACAAGACAAACAAACCCGGCATCAGCCGGCGCGGATTGCTGGGCGCAACCGCTGGCGGGGCGGCGCTTATGGGCGCGGGCCTTGGCGGCAGTGCGGCGCGGCTGAGCCTGATGGGCGGTGCAGCGGCTGTTGGCACAGTTGCGGCGACCAAAGGCGCACAGGCAGCAGTCGATGGCCATGTCGGTCCCGGCCAACTGGATGAGTATTACGGCTTCTGGTCTTCGGGCCAGACCGGCGAGATGCGCATCCTCGGCATTCCGTCCATGCGCGAATTGATGCGTGTGCCGGTCTTCAACCGCTGCTCGGCCACGGGCTGGGGGCAGACCAATGAATCGATTCGCATCCATCAGGAGCGGATGCTGCCCAAGACCAAGACCTTCCTTGAAGCCAATGGCAAGAAGGTCCATGACAATGGCGATTTGCACCATGTCCATATGTCCTTCACCGAGGGCACATATGACGGGCGCTATCTGTTCATGAATGACAAGGCGAATACGCGCGTGGCGCGGATCCGCTGCGACATCATGAAATGCGACAAGATCACAGAGATCCCCAATGCCAAGGCGATCCACGGCCTGCGCCCGCAGAAATACCCCCGCACCGGCTATGTCTTTGCCAATGGCGAGGACGAGGGCCCAATGGTCAATGACGGCAAGATCCTCGACGATCCGTCGCAATATGTGAACTTCTTTACAGCACTGGACGGCGACACGATGGAAGTTGCCTGGCAGGTGATGGTCTCGGGGAACCTCGACAACACAGATGCTGATTATGAGGGCAAATGGGCGTTCTCGACCAGCTACAACTCGGAAATGGGGATGAACCTCGCTGAGATGACCGCCGCCGAGATGGACCATGTGGTGATCTTCAACATTGCCGCGATCGAACGGGCCATCCGCGAGGGCGACTATATCGAGTTGCAGGGCGTCAAGGTGGTGGACGGACGCAAGGGGCAGAACAAGGACTACACGCGTTATGTGCCGATCCCCAACAACCCGCACGGGATCAACATGGCGCCGGACAAGAAGCACCTATGCATTGGCGGCAAACTCTCGCCCACGGTCTCGGTGCTTGATGTCACCAAGTTCGACCTGATCTTCGCGGATGAAAGCCTTGATCCGCGCGAGACCGTGCTGGTGGCAGAGCCTGAACTGGGCCTTGGTCCGCTTCACACGGCCTTTGACGGCAAGTGCAACGCTTACACGACCCTGTTCCTTGATAGCCAGATCGTGTTCTGGAACATCGAAAATGCTATCCGGCTTTTCAACGGCGAGAATGTGGACCCAATAATCTCGAAAGCGGATGTCCATTACCAGCCCGGCCACAACTCGACCTCGATGGGCGAGACACTGGAAGCCGATGGTAAGTGGTTCGTGTCGATGAACAAGTTCTCAAAGGACCGCTTCCTGAATGTCGGCCCCCTCAAGGCCGAAAACGAGCAGCTTTTCGCCATCGAGGGCGACACTCTGCGGCTGTTACATGACGGGCCGACATTCGCCGAGCCACATGACTCGATCATTGTGCGCAGCGATATCGTCAACCCGCTGCATGTCTATGACCGCAATGACCCGACATGGGCCGAAACGCGGCGCATAGCCGAAGCGGATGGTGTCGATATCGACGACTGGATGGATACGGTGGTGCGCGACGGCAACAAGGTGCGCGTCTACATGTCATCCATGGCGCCCAATTTCTCGTTGGAGAGCTTCACGGTGAAGGAAGGCGACGAGGTGACGGTGATCATCACCAACCTCGACGACATCGAAGATCTGGCGCATGGCTTCTGCATGGGCGACCATGGCATCGCCTTCGAGATCAGCCCCAACCAGACAGCTTCGGCTACTTTCGTGGCAGCGAAACCGGGTGTCTACTGGTATTACTGCCAGTGGTTCTGCCACGCGTTGCATATGGAAATGCGCGGACGCATGTTCGTCGAACCGAAAGACGCCTGATATGCGTGGCCTGCGTTTCCTTCTTGCAGTGCTGCTTGCGGCCCTTGTCCCGGCCTTTGCCGGGGCTGGGGAGCATGTTGTGCCCACAGAGCCGGGGGCGCTGGTCGCAGCCATCGCCGGGGCCAACCCCGGCGATGTGCTTGTCCTTGCACCGGGCCACCATGATGGCCCGGTGACCCTTGAGCGCCCCATCACGCTGGACGGGCGCAATGAAGCCATAATTGACGGGCAGGGCGTGGCGGATGTGATCCGAGTGACTGGCTCGGATGTAGTGGTGCGCGGGCTGACGCTGGTCGGGTCTGGCAATGCTCATCCGGTCGTTGATGCGGCTGTCAAGTTGGACCGCACGGCAGAACGCGCGCTGATCGAAAACAATGTGATGATCGAAAATCTTGTCGGCGTGCATGTCTTTGGCGCGACAGACTCCATAGTGCGCGGCAACACGATCATTGGTCGGCAAAATGCCCGCATGAATGATCGTGGCAATGGCATCTATGTCTGGAATGCGCCGGGCACCATAGTCGAGAGCAATGATATCCGTTTCGGTCGCGATGGGATTTTCGCCAATGCCTCGCGCGACAATATTTTCCGCGACAACCTGCTGCGTGATCTGCGCTTTGCCGTGCATTTCATGTATACCAACAATTCCGAGGTCTCCGGTAATGTCTCGATCGGGAACCACCTTGGTTATGCCATGATGTTCTCGAACCGCACGCGGATTACCGACAACCTGTCCTTGCGCGACCGCGGCCACGGGCTGATGCTGAATTTCGCCAATAATGCCGATGTCAGCGGCAATCTGATACGCGGCGGTAGCCATGAAAAATGCACCTTCATCTATAATGCGCACCGCAATGTAATTGTCGGCAATCGCTTTGAAGGCTGCGATATCGGCATCCATTTCACTGCCGGATCCGAGCGCAACGCGCTGACCGGCAATGCCTTTATCGGCAACCGCACGCAGGTCAAATATGTCGGCACCCGCGATATCGAATGGAGCCATGAAGGGCGCGGCAATTACTGGTCAGACCATGCCAGCTTCGACCTTGACGGCGACGGGATTGCCGATGCCAAATTCCGCCCAAATGACATGATGGACCATATCCTGTGGTCGCAACCCGCCGCCGGTCTGCTGCTGGGCTCGCCTGCCGTGCAACTGATCCGGTTTGCCCAAGCGCAATTTCCCGCCACGTTGCCCGGCGGCGTGCTGGACAGTTTCCCGCTGATGCGCGCGCCAGAAATCCCCGTTCCCGATGACATTGCCTGGCTCGAGGCCGAAGCCCGCCCTGCCTGGCAATATGGAAGGTTTGACGATGCCGAACTTGACCCTCTCACATCTCACTAAGCGTTTCGGGGCGACCCGCGCGCTGCATGAGGTGAGTTTTGACGTTGCACCGGGCGAGCGGATCGCGCTTCTGGGCCATAACGGCGCGGGCAAATCCACGCTGATGAAGATCGTGCTCGGCCTGATCCCTTATGACAGCGGTAAGGTCGAGGTGCTGGGCGCTACCCCCGGCGACCGCGCCGCACGCAGGCAGGTGGCCTATCTGCCCGAGAATGTGGCCTTTCACCCTGCCTTGACGGGGCTTGAGCAGATCCGCACTTATCTGCGTCTGCGCGGCGAGCCTGTGGGCGCGGCGATGGGCCTTCTGGAGCGCGTCGGGCTGGCTGAAGCTGCGAAGCGCCGCATCGGCACTTATTCCAAGGGGATGCGCCAGCGCGTGGGGCTGGCGCAGGCGCTGATCGGGCATCCACGGTTGTTGGTGCTGGATGAACCCACATCGGGGCTGGACCCGGTATCGCGGCGTGATTTCTACGCTACACTGGACGGTCTGGCCGCCGAGGGCGCGTCGATCCTGCTGTCCAGCCATGCCCTGACCGAGGTTGAGGCCCGCACCGACCGCATCGTGATCCTGTCCAAGGGCGTGATGGTGGCCAATGCCGCACTGGCCGAGCTTCGCCGCAAGGCGGCACTGCCGATCCAGATGCAGGTGCGCACGACCGAGGCTGCTGCCGATCAGGTGGCCGCACGTTTGGGCGGGGCGCGGTTCAATGGGGCCACCGTTACGCTCTCTTGCGCCCCCGATCAGAAACTGGAGCGGCTGGGGCAGGTCACGGCCTTGGGCGACATGGTGGAGGATGTCGAAGTGATCCCGCCGAGCCTTGAAGATCTTTACTCCCATTTCAGTAAGCAGGTGCAGCAATGAACGCCATTCTCGCCATATCCGTGGCCGAATTCCGCATCGCATTTCGTAACCGCTGGGTGGCGATTGCGATTGCCATGATGGCGATCTTCTCGCTGGTTCTGGCGGGCGCTGGCAGCGCGCCCACGGGCACCTTGGGCGCTGACCGGCTTTCCGTGACTGTGGCCAGCCTGACCTCTCTGGCAGTCTATCTGGTGCCGCTGGTCGCACTCCTGATGAGTTTCGATGCCATCGCGGGCGAGATCGAGCGCGGCACATTGCCCTTGATGCTGACCTATCCGCTGGGGCGGTTCGAGATTCTGCTGGGCAAGTTCATTGCCCATCTGATCATCCTGTCGCTGGCTGTCGCCATCGGCTACGGTCTGGCCGCTGGAGCCGCTATCTGGGCCGACCCGCGCGCCAGTGCAGGCTTTCCAGCCATGTTCCGGCTGTTCTGGACCTCGCTTCTGCTGGGTGCCGCCTTTGTTGCCATCGGCTATGCAATCTCGGCCTTCGCGCGCCGCCCCGGTGCTGCTGCAGGGCTGGCGATAGCGCTCTGGCTGGTGATGATCGTGCTCTATGATCTGGGCCTGCTGGCTGCCGTGGTGGCCGATGATGGTGGGCGCTTTACCACGGATATCTTCCCTTGGCTGCTTGTCGGCAACCCCGCCGATGCCTTCCGCCTCTATAATCT
>SLDY01000011.1 GCA_007125005.1 Natronohydrobacter sp. | reverse complement strand
CACACCGACAGACCTGTGCAGGCGCGGCGCCGCCCGCGACCCTACTCTTTCGCAGCTGGCTCGGTTTTTGAAATCACATTGGCGATGGTCGCCTTGAGCACACGCACCTTCACCCCTTCGGCGATCTCGACCTCAGCTTCGCCATCTTCCTTGACCTTCAGGACCTTGCCGATAATTCCGCCCTGCGTGACAACCTGATCACCGCGGCGCAGGGCCGATACCATCGCCTGATGCTCTTTCATCTTCTTCTGCTGCGGGCGGATCAGCAGGAAATACATGATCACAAAGATCAGGATGAAAGGAATGATCGAGATCAGACCACCGGCAGCACCGGCATCTTGCGCATAGGCTGGAGTAACGAACATAAAGGCTCCTGTAAGTTATCGCCCATGATCCGGGCATGCGTTCCGCCCCGCCATAAGAGGGGGGCAATTCGGCGCGCACCCTACTGTCAGGGGCGCGTAATGGCAAGGCGGCTCACACCCGCTTGCGCCATCCAATTGCGGGCCTGTGAACCAGCGCTTACCAGCGCCCCCAGAGCGCACGCAGCAGAAGCTGACCGCGGCGGGCGAATTCCGATTGTTCTAACCCGCCCGAATTGACCAAGTCTGGCGATTTTGCCGCGCAGCGCAGGACCGGGCCCGCCTGCCAACCTGCCAGCAGCGCCGGGCTTGCAGTGCCCGGTACAACGTGTCGCCCGGCCCGCGCTTGCGCAAGCCGTGCAAGCCCGTCACGCGCAAGTGCTGCAATCGCCGCATCGCCCTCATCCGGCAGGGCCGGACAGCCCCGCGCCCGAAGTTCCGGCACTGCCAGCAGCCAGTTGGCAAGCCCTGACGCCTGCCCCATCGCGCGCACGCTTGCCTCGGCCTCTGGCCCTGCGCCCAGAACCTGCGCTGCCAGCCACATCAGATGACCGTTGGAGGCGTCAAGATGCGCCCAAAGTGCGGCACTATCCGCGAAGGGCTCACGATGGATATCCCAGCGCCGGGCCGCGATCATGGCATGGCCGAGTTCCACCGGCAAACCCTCGGTGCGCCACAGCTCTGCCAGTGGCTGGGCGACTTCATGCGCGCGGGGCGGTTTGCCAGCTGCAATCTCCTCCATCACATCGGCCCAGAACTGCAGCCGCATCTCAGCGATCATCGGCTCGCGCGTGACCCATGGCGCGCGCGCGATCTCGAGATTGAATGCGTAGAGCGGCCAGAGTTTCGCGCGCGCCTCTTCTGGGGCTGCCAAAGTGGCTGCATGGCGCTGCGGATCGCCCAGACGCACAATCTCTTCCAGCGCGCTCATTCCGGCGCGACCACCATCAGCGCATAGGCAATCTCCGAAGGCGCGGCCTTCCAGCGCGCGATTTCCGCTTCGGCCTTGTCGAGCGCTTCTGACAGCGCTCCGCTGGCCTCCGGGCGCAACTTGGCGATGCGCTTGGCCATGGGAACGTAAAATGCCTCCCAGGCATCGCCCACCTGCATCTGTTCGCCCAGAACACGATAACCGGCTGCTGCAACACGCGCGCGGATACCTGCGACATCAGTGATCTGTGGATATTCGGCCGCCCAAAAGGCGAGTGCGGCTTCCGAAGGGCGGGGCAGCAAACAGGGCTCGGAAAAAGCCACCACGCCCGAAGGCGCCAGTGCCTTGCGCCAGAGCCGCAAACCTTCGGTCACGCCCAGAAAATAGATGGCCCCCGCACACCAGATCAGATCATAGGGGCCGCTCAGATCGGCCATATCGCCTTGGCGCACCTGAACGCGGGCGCCAAAAGGTGCAGTCCGCCTGCGCGCGGCCTCGACGAATTGCGTGATCTTGTCAAAAGCCTCGATCTGCGCGAGCGGGCGTTCCTTGGCGAGCGTCACAGTATCCGCGCCCGACCCGCAGCCTGCATCGCAAATCCGCGCCTGCGCAGGTGTGGCCGCGACCGAGAGCGCCCAGCCCAGATCCGCCGCCGCCCCCGGCCCTTCGCGCGCAAGATCGGCATAGATCGTGAGGAATGCCTCATCAGGGGTCAGGTCGGACATGGGGTTACTCCATCGCGCATCAGTTTCCAGACCACAGCGTCGAGCAATGCCTCGAAACTTGCGTCCACGATATTCGGCGATACGCCCACTGTCGACCAGCGCTGTCCCCGTCCGTCTTCCGAATCGATAATGACGCGCGTCACGGCCTCTGTGCCGCCCTGGGTGATGCGCACCTTGAAATCGACGAGTTTCATATCGTCTATCGCCGTCTGATAGGGGCCGAGATCCTTGGCCAACGCCTTGGAGAGCGCATTCACCGGGCCACGATCATGGCCTTCGGTATCCATCGATTCCGAAACCGAGAGTTTCTTCTCATCCCCGATCTTGACCACGACCACCGCCTCGGAGAGCGAAACCATCTGATTATACTTGTTCTTGCGTCGCTCGACTGTCACCCGATAGCGCTTGACCTCGAAGAAAGCGGGCACCTGCCCGAGGGCACGGCGCGCCAGCAGCTCAAATGACGCCTGCGCAGAATCATAAGCGTAGCCTTGATCCTCGCGCTGCTTCACCTCTTCCAGAATCGCACCCAACCGCGCATCGCCCTTTTCAACCGTGACCCCCATCTCTTCCAGCCTCAGGCGCAGATTGGACTGCCCCGCCTGATTGGACATAGGCACCACGCGCGCATTGCCCACCTGCGCGGGGTCGATATGCTCATAGGTCGTCGGGTCTTTCAGGATCGCGCTGGCATGCAGCCCCGCCTTATGCGCAAAGGCCGAGGCACCCACATAGGGCAGCGAGCGCAAAGGCACACGGTTGAGGATGTCGTCAAGCCGGCGCGAGATGCGCAACAGCCCTTTGAGCGCGTCATGGGTTACGCCGGTCTCAAACCGCTCGGCATAGGCGGGCTTGAGCAGCAAAGTCGGGATCAGCGTGGTGAGCGAGGCGTTTCCGCAGCGCTCGCCCAAGCCATTGAGCGTGCCCTGAATCTGACGCGCACCGGCTTCGATTGCGGCCAGCGAACAGGCCACTGCCTGCCCGGTGTCGTCATGGCAATGGATGCCCAGATGCGGCCCCGGAATGCCGCTGGCGATGACTGCCTCGGTAATTGCGCGGATTTCGCTGGGCAGCGTGCCGCCATTTGTGTCGCACAGGATGACCCAACACGCACCTGCTTCATGCGCAGCGTGCAAGCAATCGAGCGCGTAATCGGGATTGGCCTTGAACCCGTCGAAGAAATGCTCGGCATCGAAATGCGCCTCACGCCCTTGGGCCACGCAATGCGCGATGGAGGCGCGGATATTGTCGCGGTTTTCCGCAAGCGTGATGCCGAGCGCGGTGGAGACATGGAAATCATGCGTCTTGCCGACAAGGCACACAGCCTCGGTGCCTGCATTCAGGACTGCTGCGAGCACATCATCATTTTCCGCCGACCGGCCAGCGCGCTTGGTCATGCCGAAGGCGGTGAAGGTCGCGCGGGTGCTGGGGCGATTGGCAAAAAACTCGCTGTCCGTGGGGTTCGCGCCGGGCCAGCCGCCTTCGATATAGTCGATGCCAAGGCTGTCGAGCAT
>SLDY01000059.1 GCA_007125005.1 Natronohydrobacter sp. | reverse complement strand
TCTGGTGCCCCCACACGGACTCGAACCGCGGACCTACTGATTACAAATCAGTTGCTCTACCAGCTGAGCTATAGGGGCTCGCGGGCTATGTAGAAAGATTCTCCGCCCGAGTAAAGACATAATCCTGCATTTGTTCAATCACAGATGCTGTCAGAAAACCCGTCGATCAGCGCCACGGCTTCTTCTGCGGATTCTGCAAAATGGAATAGGTCGAGGTCTTCAGGGCTTATCGTGCCGGCTTCTGCGAGCGCCTCCCAATTGATGATCTTGGTCCAGAACGCCTTCCCGAAAAGGATGAAAGGCATCTTGCACATGCGTTTGGTCTGGATCAGCGTCAATGTCTCGAACAACTCGTCCAGTGTACCAAACCCGCCGGGAAAGACAGTGATAGCCTTCGCCCGCATCAGGAAATGCATCTTGCGGATGGCGAAGTAATGGAAGTTGAAGCAGAGATCGGGCGTGACATGCTCATTCGGGGCCTGCTCGTGCGGCAGCACGATATTAAGCCCGATGGAGACGCCGCCGGCCTCTTTCGCGCCAAGATTGCCTGCTTCCATAACGCCGGGGCCGCCGCCGGTTACGATTACATCCTCGCGCCCGTAACTCTGAACGGAGCGCAGCGTCATCAGCCGCGCGAATTCGCGGGCCACATCATAGAAATGGGCAAGGCCCGCGAGTGTTTCGGTGCGGGCCTGTGCTGCGTCTTCAGGGCGTGGGATGCGCGCGCCGCCGAACATGACAATCGTGGAATTGATACCCCGCTCATTCATCAGCAAGTCAGGTTTCAGCAGCTCGAGTTGCAGGCGCACAGGGCGCAGCTCGTCGCGCAACATGAAATCGTTATCGGCAAAGGCAAGGCGATAGGCCGGGTGTCGGGTTTGGGCGGTGTCGGGGGTCTCATCCCAATTGCGGACATCTTCCTGTGCATCGGGAAATGGTCTGATCTTGCTCTGATCTTTCAAGGTGTACCTCACCGATTGCGTATCTGAGGCCGCAAGGCTATAGCGAAGCGCAACCAATGACCAGAGCTATGGAGCCCCGGAATGACAGACAGAGCCGCGCTGGAAACCGCAATCGAGACCGCGTGGGAGGCTCGCGACACGATCACGCCAGCAACTGGCGGCGCGACGCGCGAGGCGATCGAGGCGACGCTGGATGCGCTTGACCGTGGTGAGTTGCGTGTCGCCGAGCGGCAGGAAGACGGGCAGTGGCATGTCAATCAATGGGCCAAGAAGGCCGTGCTTCTGGGGTTCCGGATCAAGGATATGGAGCCGCAAAGTGGCGGGCCGCAGGGGAGCGGCTGGTGGGATAAGGTTGACAGCAAGTTCAAGGGCTGGGGAGAGAACCGCTGGAAAGCTGCGGGCTTTCGTGCTGTGCCCAACGCAGTGGTTCGCAAATCCGCCTATATCGCGCCCGGCGTGGTGCTGATGCCCTCTTTTGTCAATCTCGGTGCCTATGTGGATAGCGGTACGATGGTCGATACATGGGCCACTGTCGGCTCCTGCGCGCAGATCGGCAAGAATGTTCACCTCTCGGGCGGTGTCGGCATCGGTGGCGTGCTCGAGCCGATGCAGGCCGGCCCTACAATAATTGAAGATAACTGCTTCATCGGCGCGCGGTCCGAGGTTGTCGAGGGCTGCATTATCCGTGAAGGCTCGGTGCTGGGCATGGGTGTGTTCATCGGCAAATCCACCAAGATCGTGGATCGCGAGACCGGCGCAGTCATGTATGGCGAGGTTCCGCCCTATTCAGTGGTTGTTGCGGGTTCGATGCCTTCGAAAAACGGTATCAATCTCTATTGCGCTGTGATCGTGAAGCGCGTCGACGCGCAGACCCGCTCCAAAACGGGTATCAATGAGCTCTTGCGCGACTGAGCCTTTCATCCTTGTTCAAATATCCAAGGGGGTTTTCAAGGGGCAGGCAGCCCCTTGAAGCGGGGAGACCGCATCTGTGGGGTCATTGATCCAAGCCCAATGGCGACGATGCGGCAGCCCCTCAAGCCTCGCTCTCGGGGGTGCGTGGCGCGGCGGCACGGCGCAGCCGGTCATTGATGGCGGCGCCGATTCCACTGTCGGGTACAGGCGCGATGGCAATCTGGTCGGCTCTGAGATCGGCCTCGTGCAGGGCAGCGAAGAGGCGTGCGGCTGCTTCGGCCAGATCTCCGCTTTCGGAAAGCTGCAAGGCGGCGCCGCTGCAATCAGGCCCAAAGCCGATCCAGAGTTCTTCTGGGGTCGGCGCGCGCACATTCAGGCGCAGCCTTGCGCGTGGGGCGTAATGTGACGCAAGCTGGCCCGGTGCTGTGATCTTTGCGGCATCGCGCGCATGCAGTTGGGTGCCGAGCGCCGCTTCGATGGCGTCGCGGCTCAGCCCACCTTCGCGCAGCATCACGGCCTGCTCTCCGTCAAAGCCAATGATCGTTGATTCCAAGCCCACATGGCAGGCCCCGCCATCCAGCACGGCTGCGATACGTCCGCCAAGCCCCGCGATGACATGGTCAGCTGTTGTCGGGCTGATGCGGCCCGAAGGGTTTGCAGAAGGTGCTGCGAGCGGCCCGCCAAAAGCTTCCAGCAACTGCCGGGCCAGTGGATGGGCTGGCAGGCGGAGGGCCACTGTCGGCAATCCTGCCGTCACAGCCGGTGCAAGTCTGTGATCTGGCCGAAGGGGGGCGACGAGGGTCAGTGGGCCGGGCCAGAAATGTGCCGCGAGTGTCCTGGCCGCAGCGGGCAGGTCGACGAGGTCTTCGGCTTCCTCCATTCGTGCCAGATGCACGATCAGGGGGTTATGCGCCGGCCGTCCCTTGGCAGCGAAGATGCGCGCCACAGCCTGCGGGTTGCGCGCGTCACCGGCGAGACCATAGACGGTTTCCGTGGGCATTGCGACCAGATCGCCACGCGCCAGCAGCTCTGCAGCGCGGGTAATACCCGCATCGTCGGGCAGCAGGATTTCTGGGTGGTCGGTCATGTCGTGACGCCGCGTTCTTGTTCAGGACTGCGACCGAAGTCGCTATGGTTCAGGCATTACGCTGTCTTTAGGCCCTCGGGCCCGCCTTGCCAAGCCAGCGTCTGTCCCTGCCTGACGGAGTTTGCTCATGCCTTACCGCGCCCCTCTTCGTGATGTCACCTTTCTGCTCGATAAGATTGTCGGGTTTGATCAGGTCCGCGCGACCGAGCGTTTTGCAGAAGCGACGTCTGACACGACACAGGCTATCCTGACAGAAGCAGCGCGGCTGTGCGAGGATGTCATGGCACCTTTGCAGCGCGTGGGTGATTTGCACCCTGCGCGGCTGGAGAACGGGGTAGTGCGCACACCGCCGGGGTTTGCCGAGGCCTTTGGTGCGATTGCGACCGGAGGCTGGACCGGCATAGCCTCGGACCCGGCCTATGGGGGGTTGGGATTGCCGCAGACATTGGCGACTGTGGTCAATGAGATGATGGCCTCTGCCTGCCTCTCGTTGCAGATCGCGCCCCTAATGGCGCAAGGCCAGATCGAGGCGCTTGAGCATCACGCCAGTGACGAGATCAAGGCGCTTTACCTGCCAAAGCTGATTGCCGGGGAGTGGATCGGCACGATGAACCTGACCGAGCCGCAGGCGGGCTCTGATGTTGGGGCGTTGCGCAGCAAGGCCGAGCCCAATGCGGATGGCAGCTATGCGATTACGGGCCAGAAGATCTACATCAGCTGGGGCGATAATGATTTTACGGAAAATGTGTGCCATCTGGTGCTCGCGCGCTTGCCGGATGGGGCTGAGGGGACGCGCGGTATCAGCCTGTTCATGGTGCCGAAATATCTGCCCGATGCTGATGGCAGGCCCGGTGCGCGCAATACCGTGCGCGTGGTGAGCCTTGAGCACAAGATGGGGTTACATGGCTCACCGACGGCAGTGATGGAATATGACCGTGCTACAGGCTGGCTGGTGGGTGCGCCGCATAAGGGCATGGCAGCGATGTTCACGATGATGAACAATGCACGCGTCGGGGTTGGTGTGCAGGGCATCGGCGTTGCCGAAGGCGCGTTTCAGCACGCGTTGGCCTATGCACGCGATCGGCGTCAGGGCAAGACACCGCTCAGTGGCGAGGGCGCGATCATTGAGCATGCCGATGTGCGGCGGATGCTCGCGCAGATGAAGGCCGAGGTTTTTGCGGTGCGCGCGATTGCGCTGGCCAATTCGGTGGCAATCGATATGGCCCGCGCAACAGGTTCAGAAGATTGGGCGGCCCGCGCGGCACTGCTCACGCCCATAACCAAGGCTCATGGCACGGATATCGGGATCGAGGTGGCGAGCGACGGTATTCAGGTGCATGGCGGTATGGGCTTCATCGAGGAGACGGGAGCAGCGCAATTCCTGCGTGACGTACGGGTTACTGCAATCTATGAAGGCACCAACGGCATTCAGGCCATGGATCTGGTGGGGCGAAAGATGATGGACGGTGGCGAGGCCGCATTCCGGCTGTTGCAGGAGATCGAGGATACAGCCGAGGCTGCCCGCAATGATCTGCCTGATCTGGCAGAGCCTGTCTGGCAGGCGGCAGAATCCTTGCGCGAGACCACGGAATGGCTTGTGGCGGAGGATATGACAGACCGTTTTGCCGGGGCGAGTGCCTATCTGCGCGCCTTTGCCCGCGTGTTGGGCGCGCATTATCATCTCAAGGCCGCGAAAGTGGGAGATGGCGCACACAAGGCGCTGGCGGGCGTCTTCATTAGCCGGATTTTGCCCGAGCATGTGGGGCTGCTCGCGCAGGCGCGTGCTGGCGCGCGAGGGCTCTATGCGCTGAGCGATGACGAGCTTGCCGCATGATGGATGGCAACGAGGCGCCGATGCTGCGCTACCCGTTCGCGCAGCCGCCGGAGGAAGGCACTGTTACCCGGATCGGCGAAGGTGTGCTTTGGGCACGTCTGCCGCTGCCGATGGCGCTTGATCATGTCAATGTCTATATTCTTGATGATGGCGATGGCTGGACAGTTTTTGACACAGGTTTTGACACCACGCGCACGCGCGGTATCTGGGTCAAGCTGCTGGCTGGCCCATTGCGCGGCAAGCAAGTGCGTCGCGTTATCGCAAGCCATCATCATCCCGATCATATCGGGCTTGCGGGTTGGTTTCAGGCAGGGGGTGCCGAACTGCTGACCAGTCGTACGGCATGGCTGTTTGCGCGGATGCTGGTGCTGGATGAGCAAGAACGCCCCTTGCCCGAGACAGTGGCATTCTGGCGCAAGGCGGGGATGGACGCCACGATCCTTGCCAAGCGCATGAGTGAGCGGCCTTTCAATTTTGCCGATGTGGTAGCACCTATGCCGCTGGGGTTCCGAAATCTGCGCGAGGGAGATGTTCTGCGCGCAGGCGGGCGGGATTGGGATGTGCGGCTGGGGCAGGGGCACGCGCCAGACCAGATCACGCTCTGGAGCCGTGATTGCCCGCTTGTGCTGGGGGCGGATCAACTCTTGCCGTCGATCTCGCCCAATCTTGGTGTCTATGCGACCGAACCCGAAGCCGATCCGGTGGCCGACTGGCTTGAAAGCTGTGCACGGTTGCAGGGCTTTGCAAATGCCGATCATCTGGTGCTGCCCGGCCACAAGCTGCCCTTTACGGGTTTGCCGTTTCGGCTGCGCCAGAAGATCGAGAATCACCACAATGCGCTGCGTCGGCTGCTTGCACATCTTGATCGCCCTCGCCGGGGCTCAGAGTGTTTCGCGCCGATCTTCAAGCGAGAGGTCACTGACGGGGTCTATGGCCTCGCACTTGTAGAGGCGGTTGCGCATCTCAATCACCTTGCTGCGCAAGGCAAGGCCGAGCGCATCGAAGATGCCGATGGTATCTGGCAATGGCGGGCGATCTGAGAGAGCGCTCTGCAAGGGGTTGGACACAGCACGCAGAAGATTGGCCCGTGCATTGGCCCGTGGAGGCTGCGGATGGAGCTTTGCGCATGCTTCGGGAGTTGCGCGGCTTCTGGGTGTTCAGCCGGTAACACGCCAGCATCTCAAGAGGGGTGACAGCCGCTCAGAGATCGGCTATCCGAAGATCAAGCAACGGCAATCAGGAGAGCGCTATGGCAAAGCATGAGCATGGCAAGATGGATATTACCGAACAGGAAAAGACATTTGCGGGTTTTATTCGCTGGTCGATCTGGGTCGCGGCCGTCAGCATCGGTGTGCTGATTTTCCTCGCGCTGACAAACGCCTGAGCGCGATTTCTCAATATTCGGGGTCACATGATGCGTGCTCTTTCTGGCATTGGGCTGGCTGGGGTGTTCCTTCGGGTCTGGGCTTTGCTTGCTGTCCTTGTGGTTGCGTCTGGATGTGCGCAGCAGAACTGGGCGAGCGATGCCGCCATTGAGGCCGCGCGCTATCAGCATGGTGGCACGCCCGAGCTGACCCTCGTGACCATCGTTCATTACGATACAGGGCGGGGCGATCATACGGCGCTGTTCATAAATGGCAGCGAACGTGTGGTGTTTGATCCGGCGGGAAGTTGGACCCTGGACACGATACCCGTGCGCAATGACGTGCATTTCGGCATGACTCCAGTTGCGGGGGCGTCCTTTTTCGTGAGCCATGTGCGCGATACGCATTACGCCGTCGTCCAGCGCCTTGCGGTTTCGCCTGAAGTTGCGGAGCGGGCGATTGAGCTTGCCTTGCAAGTGGGCCCCGTGGCGCCCGCGCGCTGCGCTTCTGCTACCTCGTCTGTCTTGCGGCGCCTGAGCCCGACACAGGATCTGCGGGGGAGTGTCTTCCCGCAAATCCTGATGCGGGAATTCGGGGAAATCCCGGGCGTGCAGACTTATGAGTTGCATCGCGACTCACCCGATTTCGAGACGGATATGTTCCGGTTGCAACAGTCACTCTGAAACAGCGTATTCGGGGCGGATCACTCCGGGTGCGGTTCCGGGTCAAGTTCTTCTGCGAATTCTGCGACGATGGCACGCCACCACTCGAAACTGTCATCGAGATTGCGGATGGTCACGCCGCCGTCAAGATTGATGACATAATCAAGGATCGGGTCATTTTGCTCGTCGAGATAGCCGCGCCCGAAGGCCCGGTTCAGGTTCCACGCGTTTATCGCTTCGAGCGTTACATTGCCGGGATTGGTCCAGGCCGCGAGAAACTGGATGGCGGTGCAATTTGCTGCCTCGGTGCATCCGTAAAAGACAATCGCATAGCGCACACCGTCTATACGGCCGGTGATCATGGGATCCCCATCCTCGTCGCGTTCCAGAACCGCTGACCCGAAACCACGCGCGATTTCCATGATTGTGGCGGGATCGGTTGCATCAATGAGGGTTTGGGCATGGCTGGCACTTACCATGGCAAGCGCAGCGAGAAACGGTGCAGAGAGTTTGGCTGGCGAAAGAATCAGGCGCATTTCGGGGGCTCCGCATGAGGTGACAAAGTAGAGTGCATCAGGCGTCACGTTGCATCAAGAATTTCGTGCAGCGAGCGGAGTGGCTTGCAAATCTTCTTCAACTCACCCAGATCGGCAGCATGAAAGCTTTTGTCTATGCACCGCCCTCTGGTGATCTGGAAATTCTGCACGAAGATCACGAACTGATTTTCGTGAACAAGCCCGCAGGACTGTTATCTGTGCCGGGCAAGGGGGCCGAGTTTGCCGATTGCCTGATCGCGCGATTGACGCAGATCTTCCCCGAGATCTTGCTCGTTCATCGGCTGGATCTGGATACCTCTGGCGTGATGGTTTTTGCCCGCACACCGCATGCGCAGCGCCATCTTGGGTTGCAATTCGAGAAGCGCCATACGCGAAAAACCTATATCGCGCGGGTTTACGGTCAGGTGGCTGGGCGCTCAGGGCGGATGGACTTGCCGCTGACCGTGGATTGGCCCAACCGTCCGCGCCAGATGGTGTGCCATGCGACCGGGCGGCCTGCGCAGACTGACTGGGCTCTGATCCGGCATGAGGATGGGAACTCGCGGATGCGGTTGAGCCCTTTGACCGGGCGCAGCCATCAGTTGCGAGTGCATATGCTGGCGTTGGGCCATCCGATTCTGGGCGATCCGCTTTATGCGGAAGGCAAGGCGGCAGAGTTTCCGAGGTTGATGCTGCACGCCCAGAGTCTGCGCTTGCGCCATCCCGATGGCGGGCGTGGGATCACGATTTCGGCACCAGTGCCATTTTAAGAGCGAGCAAGGGGGCGCCGCCCCCTCACCAGCCCCAAGGGGTTGGTTTCACCCCCACGAGTATTTTGGGCAAGATGAAGTTTGATAGATAGTTTCTATTGAATAACGGATAATCGATATTGCAAATGCGTGATAGCTTTGGCACGCGTGGCGCCAGATAGGCGGAGGGCATGGCATGGCGCTGGATCAGGGAAATGGCAAGGGCGTCTGGAAATCCGGGCGTGGCAAGGGACGCAATCGGCCCAAGGGGCGGCAATATGAGGATGAAGCACTATCACAGGTGCAAGCGCTTCTGGGTGACCGTCCGCGCAGCCGGGATCTTCTGATTGAGTTTCTCCATCTGCTACAAGATGACTACGGTCATTTGTCTGCGCAGCATCTGCGGGCGCTTGCGCATGAGATGCGGCTGTCGATGGCCGAGATTTGGGAGGTTGCGTCGTTTTACGCGCATTTCGATCTGGTCAAGGAAAACGAGACGCCACCGCCTGCGCTGACGATCCGGGTCTGTGACTCGTTGTCATGTGAGTTGGCGGGATCAGAAGCGCTGTTTGAGGCACTGTCTGCGGGCATGGACCCGGCGCAGGTGCGCGTATTGCGCGCACCTTGCATGGGGCGGTGTGATACGGCACCGGTGCTGGAGTTGGGGCACAACCATATCGACAAGGCCACGCCCGAGAAGGTGGCGGCCGCGATTGCGGCGGGGGAGGTGCATGCGCATCTGCCCGATTACCAGACGCTTGCAGCCTATCAGGCGGAAGGCGGCTATGGCGTGCTTGCCGAATTGCGTGACGGTGGCGACTGGGAGGTTGTTCAGGAGCAGGTGCTCGCCTCGGGGCTGCGCGGGCTTGGCGGGGCAGGGTTCCCGTCGGGCAAGAAATGGGGTTTCGTGCGCGCCAATCCCGGGCCGCGTTATCTGGCCGTCAATGGCGATGAGGGCGAGCCGGGCACCTTCAAGGACCGTTACTATCTGGAGCGCACACCGCATCTGATGCTGGAGGGGATGCTGATCGCGGCCTGGGCCGTGGAGGCTGCGCGCTGCTATATCTATATGCGCGATGAATATCCGGCAGTGCTGGAGATTCTGCGCCGCGAGATTGCCGCGCTGGAGGCGGCCGGAATCGTGCAGCCGGGATATATCGATCTGCGCCGGGGCGCGGGGGCCTATATCTGCGGTGAAGAATCGGCGATGATTGAGTCGATTGAAGGCAAGCGCGGGTTGCCGCGTCATCGCCCGCCTTACGTCGCGCAGGTCGGGATCTTTGGCCAGCCGACGCTGGTGCATAATGTAGAAACCCTGCATTGGGTGGCGCGGATTTGCCGTGAAGGCCCGCAAATCCTTTCAGATATCGAACATAATGGGCGCAAAGGGCTGCGTTCGTATTCCGTCTCGGGCCGGGTGGCGAATCCCGGTGTCTATCTTCTTCCTGCCGGGTCTACGATCCGCGATGTGATCGAGGCTGCGGGCGGTATGGCCGAGGGGCATGTGCTCAAGGCTTATCAGCCGGGGGGGCCATCCTCGGGCCTGTTGCCTGCCAGCAAGGATGACATCCCGCTGGATTTCGACACGCTCCAGCCGCATGGCAGCTTCATCGGCTCGGCGGCGGTGGTGGTGCTGTCGGACAAGGATTCAGCCCGCGATGCGGCGCTGAACATGCTGCGGTTTTTCGAGGATGAGTCCTGCGGGCAATGCACCCCCTGCCGCGCGGGTTGCGAGAAGGCCGTGAAGCTGATGCAGGCGGACCACTGGGACCAGCCGCTCTTGGAGGAGCTCTGCACTGTGATGCAGGATGCCTCGATCTGCGGGTTGGGGCAGGCGGCACCGAACCCGATCCGCCTTGTGATGAAACATTTCCCGCAGGAGATCTGAACCATGGTCACATTCACGCTTGACGGTCGCGAAGTCACTGCCGAACCCGGCCAGACCATTTGGGAAATCGCAAATGGCCGCGGACTGGTGATCCCGCATCTGTGCCACAAACCTGCGCCGGGCTATCGCCCCGATGGCAATTGCCGTGCCTGTATGGTGGAAATCGAGGGCGAGCGGGTGCTGGCCGCGTCCTGCATCCGGGAGCCGGTCGAAGGGATGGTGGTCCATACGGACACGACCCGCGCGAAGACCGCGCGCAAGGCGGTGGTGGAGCTTTTGCTTGCCGATCAGCCCGAGCGCGCGGCATCGCATGACCGTGGAAGCCATATGTGGGATATGGCCGAGGCAGTGGGGCTGAGCGAGAGCCGTTATCCGACGCTGGAAGCCGAGCGCATCCCGCTGCTCGATGACAGCCATGTGGCGATGCGGGTCAATCTCGATGCCTGCATCCAGTGCGGGCTTTGCGTGCGGGCTTGCCGTGAAGTGCAGGTCAATGACGTGATCGGCATGGCCGGGCGCGGGCATGATGCCTACCCGGTGTTTGATTTCGACGATCCTATGGGCGCGAGCACCTGTGTGGCTTGCGGCGAATGCGTGCAGGCCTGCCCCACGGGCGCGCTGATGCCGGCGACTGTGCTCGACGACACGCAGCAGGGCGACAGTCGCGATTTTGACCGCGAGGTGAAATCGGTCTGTCCCTTCTGCGGCGTGGGCTGTCAGGTGAGTTTGAAGGTGAAAGATGACAAGGTCATCTATGTCGAGGGGATCAACGGGCCTGCGAATGAAGGGCGGCTGTGCGTGAAAGGGCGCTTCGGCTTTGACTATATCCACCACCCGCACCGGCTGACGAAACCGCTTATCCGGCGCGAAGGCGCGGAGAAGGGGCTGAACGTGGATCCCGGCAACTGGGGCGAGGTATTCCGCGAGGCGAGCTGGGATGAGGCGCTTGACGCTGCCGCGAAGGGCTTGGGCGGTCTGCGCGATATGCATGGCGGCAAGGCGATTGCGGGGTTCGGCAGCGCGAAATGCTCCAATGAGGAAGCCTATCTCTTTCAGCGGCTGATCCGCGAGGGCTTCGGGCATAACAATGTCGATCACTGCACGCGGCTGTGTCATGCCTCATCCGTGGCGGCGCTGATGGAGAATGTGGGTTCCGGGGCTGTGACCGCGACCTTCAACCAGATCGAGAATGCGGATGTGGCGATCGTGATCGGTGCGAACCCGATCGAGAATCACCCGGTCGCCGCGACCTATTTCAAGCAATTCACCAAGCGCGGCGGCAAGCTGATCGTGATGGATCCGCGTGGACAGGCGCTCAAGCGCTTCGCCACCCATATGCTGCAATTCAAGCCTGGTGGTGATGTGTCCATGCTCAACGCGATCATGCATGTGATCGTCGAGGAAGGTCTGTTCGACACTCAGTATATTCAGGCCATGACCGAGAATTGGGACGCGATGCGCGCTCATCTGGCCGAATTTGCGCCCGAGAAGATGGCCCTGATCTGTGGTATCGACCCCGACACCTTGCGCGCGGTCGCGCGTGATTTCGCGGGTGCGAAAGCGGCGATGATCTTCTGGGGCATGGGGGTTTCGCAGCATATCCACGGCACTGACAATTCACGCTGCCTGATCAGCCTTGCGCTGATGTGCGGGCAGGTGGGCCGCCCCGGCACCGGGCTGCATCCGCTCCGCGGGCAGAACAATGTGCAAGGCGCCTCGGATGCGGGGCTGATCCCGATGTTCCTGCCGGATTATCAGAGTGTTGCAGATGAGTCTTTGCGCGGGCGTTTCAGCGCGCTCTGGGGTGGGGCGGAGTTTTCATCCGAGAAGGGGCTGACCGTCACAGAGATCCTTGATGCCGTCCATGCGGGCGAGATCCGGGGGATGTATATTCTCGGAGAGAACCCGGCCATGTCGGACCCGGATGTGGCCCATGCGCGCGAAGCGCTGGCGAAGCTCGAGCATCTGGTGGCGCAGGATATCTTTTTGACCGAGACGGCCAATTATGCCGATGTCATTCTACCTGCGGCTGCCTTTTATGAAAAATCCGGCACGGTGACGAATACCAACCGGCAAGTGCAGATGGGCCGCCCCGCCGTGCCGCCGCCCGGCGAGGCGCGCGAGGATTGGGCGATCACAGTGGAGCTTGCGCGCAGGCTGGGGCTTGATTGGGGGTTCAGCCATCCGCGCGAGGTCTTTGCCGAGATGAAGCAGGGGATGAAGAGCCTCGACAACATCACATGGGAGCGGCTGGAGCGCGAAAATGCCGTGACTTACCCATCGCTCTCGCCAGAGGATCCGGGCCAGCCGATTGTCTTTGCAGATGCTTTCCCGCGCGCAGGTGGTCGGGCACGGTTCACGCCTGCGAATGTGATTGCGCCGGATGAATTGCCCGATGCCGAGTATCCGATGGTGCTGACGACAGGTCGCCAGCTCGAGCATTGGCACACGGGGGCGATGACAAGGCGCTCGCTTGTGCTCGATGCGGTCGAGCCCGAGGCGAATTGCTCGCTGCACCCCTCTACCCTGCGCCGCCTGGGTGTGGCACCGGGGGAGATGGTGCGCCTGACCACGCGGCGCGGCAGCATCACGCTGATGGCGCGCGAGGACAGGGCGGTGAGTCCCGATATGGTGTTCCTGCCCTTCGCCTTTGTCGAGGCGGCGGCGAATATCCTGACCAACCCGGCGCTGGATCCCTACGGCAAGATCCCAGAGTTCAAATTCGCGGCCGTGCGGGTGGAAGCGGCAAATCAGGCCGTCGCCGCCGAGTAAGAGCGGGGGCGCGTGGAGCGCCCCTTACACTTAGTTCACCCTGAATAACTCTTATCCATCTGTTTTTGCGAGATAATGGGGTGTATTTCTTTGGTTTAGGATGCAACATTTGGTATTATCGCAGCCGGAACCCTGCAATTTCGAGCTG
>SLDY01000064.1 GCA_007125005.1 Natronohydrobacter sp. | reverse complement strand
GCCTGATCATATCCTTTCAGTGCGCCAGTCTGGCACAATCGCGCTGCGGCGACAAAAATCTGCCGTATCGGCACCTGAAAAAAGGCCGTCGCGGGTGACAAGAACAGTGCGCCATCCACGCGCTGCAGCGCCGAGAATGTCTGTGTGCAGCGTGTCACCGCACATGACAATCCGCTCGGGCGGCGTGTTTGGCAAGGTCGCTTCGATCATCTGGTGAACCTGCGGGAAGGGTTTGCCGAAAAAAGTCATTTCTCCAAGACCTTCGTCCACCAGCAAATGCGCGTAATGGCCCGGCTCCAGAGAGAAACCGCCTTCTCGCGGCGCAACAAGATCAGCATTTGCAACGATTACCTGGCGTGGCCGTTTGCGCAAGCTGTGGGTCAAGATGGTTTGATGCTCGTCTGTCCAGGCCGCAGAGGAAAGAAAAAGAAAGCTGTCAACCCGATCAAAATCCTGCACGTTATCATCAAGTCGGCAGAATGTGGCGTCAATATCGGCGAGGTCATCATGCGGCGCGGTAATGCAGCCCCACAGGCCAGATCCCAGTCCGGAAATGGCCGCATCACGGCTGGTCACAATCTCCTCCGGGGAGACATTCATGCCTAACTTGCTGAATTTTTCCACCGCGGCTGGATGGCTGTAGCTTGCGGCATTTGATAATATGCGGATGGCTTTGCCGGCATCGCGCAACTCATCAAGGCGCCGCGCGGCGCCTGTAATGGGCGTTTCGCCGATATTCAGAACTCCGTAGGCGTCAAACACGAAGGCATCAGCATCAGAAGTGATGTCCAGCAACGACTCCAGTTGCCGCGTTGTGTTGCCGAATCGCGCGTTGGGCATGCGATGGCGGATTGTCTCGTAACGGTCAAAAACACTGGTTACGTTATTCATCTGCGCGTTGGCCTTCTTTGTCTGCCGGATCCGTTGCTGTCGGAAGCATATAGGCTCCGTATCAAAATGAAAGAAAAAAGCAACAAAACAACAAAAATCCCGAAGCTCCTAGTGCCATGATGCAGCTGGAATGGCCTTTTTTTGGCGTGAACCGCAGAATAAAACAGCTGAAAGGGAGCGTATTCTTGCCTTTAGGTAAATTTATGTTGCTTTGTTGCATTTATCCTGTAAGTTTTGCCTCAAAGCAACAAGGCTGGCGTGATGTCGAAGAAAAGCAGGCGTTATGACTTGATTCAGCAGGTTGTGCAGGAGCGCGGCGCCATCGCTGTGGGGGCGCTCGCGGACATGTTGGGTGTTTCAATGCAGACGATCCGGCGCGATTTGGAGGAGGTTTGCGGTGATGGAGCGATTCGCCGTGTGCATGGCCGGATTGAGCTTGCCGAAGACCGGTTGAACACGCCCTTTGATCAGCGTGCTGGTACCAATCTGGTGGGGAAGCGTGCAATTGCTGCAGTGGCGGCAGGCATGATCCCCGACGGCGCAACGCTGTTCTTGTCCATCGGATCAACTGCGCTGAGTGTGGCGCGCGCCTTGCATCGCCGGCGTGAGCTGACTGTCATCACGAACAACCTGAGCGCAGCAATGGCTTTGAGCGAGGAAGTCTCGAACAGGATTATCCTGCCCGGCGGTGAGTTGCGCCTGCCGGATCGGGACTTTATCGGCGAAGATGTGGTGTCCTTCTTTGGGCAATATCGCGCGGAATATGCGATTTTTGGCACTGCGGGGGTGGATATGGACGGCGCTCTGTCGGAATTCCATCAGGCCGAAGTGCGCGCATCGGAACGGATGCGCCAGAATGCGCAAACATCGGTTCTCGTGATCGACCGCAGCAAATTCGGGCGCCATGCTCCCTCCATCGGTTGCGCCATCACCGAGGTGGATCGCGTGATCTGCGACCGCCCGCCCGCTGCAACCTTCGCGCCGCTGATCGAAGAGTTGGGAGACCGGATCGTGTTTTCAGAAGAAAGAGAGATCGAATGACTGACCCTTTCGTTCATGTCGAAAGCGTTGAGAAGCGCTGGAACGGCCAGCTTGGGGTCGAGGATATTTACCTGAGCATTCCGCGCGGATCATTTGTGGCGTTGCTGGGCCCATCGGGATGCGGCAAATCAACCACGCTGCGCCTTCTGGCGGGGCTGGAGACGCCCGATAGTGGCAGGATCATCATCGGTGGGCGCGATGTGACCGCCAGCCCCGCCGCCGAACGCGGTTTGTCGATGGTGTTTCAGTCCTACGCTCTGTTTCCCCATCTGGATGTGGCGGAGAATGTGCTGTTTGGCTTGAAGGTGCGCCGTGTCCCGCGCGCCGAGCAGCGCGAGAAACTGGCGCAGGCGCTGGAAATGACCGGCCTCACCGGGCTGGAAACACGCAAGCCCGGTCAGATTTCGGGCGGGCAGCGCCAGAGGGTTGCGCTGGCGCGGGCCATTGTTGCGGGCCATCCGCTGTGCCTGATGGATGAACCCCTCTCGAACCTGGATGCAAAACTACGCCATTCGGTGCGGCGCGACATCAAGAAGCTGCAGCGCGATCTGGGGATGACCGTGATTTATGTGACCCATGATCAGACTGAAGCCATGAGCATGGCTGATATGGTCGTGCTGATGAAGGACGGTCGGATCGAGCAGGCAGGCAAGCCGGTCGAGCTTTATGAAACCCCTGCCAGCACCTTTGTCGCGGGTTTTGTCGGGAGCCCGCCCATGGCTTTCATGGATGCCGCTCTGCTTCCTGCCGGGCTTACAAGCGCCGGGCTGGATGCTGTGTATGGTGTCCGACCGGAGCATCTGGACCTGACGCAGGCGGGCGACGGTATGTTGCAGGCGGTGATCACCCATTGCGAATATATGGGATCGGAGACGTTCCTGAGTTTCGATGTGCCCGGCTCAAGCGGATTGACCGTGCGCCTGCCGGGTGAAGTGCGCAGATCGGTCGGGGAGGCGGCCGGACTGACATTTGATCTGTCGAACCTTCACGCGTTTGACAGAAACACGGGCTACAGACTGCCGCGTTAGACCCGCATCATCGCCACCACATGCGGCGTGATGCATTAAACCCAAGGGAGGAACTACCATGACACGTCATACCCTGACTGCCACACTGCTGGCTGGTGCCACGGCAATGACCGCGTTGCCTGCCAGCGCACAAACCGAACTGACCATGTATTACCCCATCGCGGTTGGCGGTGCGCTGACACAGGTGGTCGACGGGCTGATTGCCGAGTTCCACGAAGCCCATCCCGATATTCGCGTCAATTCCATCTATGCGGGCAATTATGATGACACCCGCGTGAGGGTTCTGTCTGCGATTTCCTCGGGCGATTCGGCCCCGCTGTCGGTGTTGTTTTCTATCGATGCGCTGGATCTGATCGAGCAGGAAATGATCATTCCCTTCGATCAGGTTCTTGAAACCGACGAAGAACGCGAATGGCTGAACAGCTTTTACCCCGGCCTGATGGCCAACGGCCAGATCGATGGGGAAACATGGGGCGTGCCCTTCCAGCGCTCGACCATCGTTGCCTATTACAACAAGGATATGTTCCGCGCGGCGGGCCTTGATCCCGAAGCGCCGCCTGCCAACTGGGATGAGCTGGTCAGCATGGGTCTGGCGCTGCGTGAAACAGGCCCCTATGGCATCATGATCCCGTCCACCGGCTATCCCTACTGGATGTTTCAGGCCCTCGCTATCCAGAACGGTATCGAGTTGATGAACTCTGACGGCACCGAGACCTATTTCGATGATCCGGCCGTGATTGAGGCGCTGGAATACTGGGTGTCGCTCTCGGCCACGCATGACATCATGCCATCGGGCACTGTCGAATGGGGCACATTGCGTCAGGCGTTTCTGGAAGGTCAGACCGCGATGATGTGGCACACCACAGGCAATCTAACGGCGGTGCGCGATCAGGCCAGCTTCGATTTCGGCGTGGCGATGTTGCCAGAGAAGGTGCGCTCCGGTTCCCCCACGGGCGGCGGCAATTTCTATCTGTTCGAAGGGGCCAGCGATGATCAGTATCGCGCAGCCCTGACACTGATCCGGTTCCTGACCGATGCCGAACGCGCTGCGCAATGGTCGATTGCCACAGGCTATGTGGGTGTCAGCCCAGCGGCCTATGAAACCGAAGCTCTGCGCGCCTATGCCGAAGATTTCCCGCCCGCGATCGTTGCACGCGACCAGCTGGAATATTCGGTGGCGGAACTGTCCACCTATGAAGGAGCGCGGGTGCGCGATGCGCTGAACACTGCGATCCAGTCCGCCTTGACAGGTTCGGCCGCGCCCGCTGATGCGCTCGCACAAGCGCAAGCCATCGCCGACCGTCTTCTGACCCCCTATCGCTAATCCTCCCCTGATGGGGGGCGCACACTGCGCCCCCTGTCGTTTTTCCGCCCAGTGCCCTGCGGGCGCGGTTTTTCGTCTGGAGTGACAGCATGAATGATCTTGCAAGATATGAGCGTCGCCGTCGCATCATGTATGGCTGGATGCTGCTTTCGCCTGCGCTGATCCTGCTGTCGTTGTTTGCGTTCATTCCGTCAGCGATGACCTTCTGGTCGAGCCTGTTTTCGCGCGGAACACGGCGCAACCCTTCGGAATTTGTGGGTGCGGGCAATTATGAGCTGCTCTTCGCCGACCCGACTTTCTCCAAGGTCGTCGTCAATAACCTGATCTATGCGGGCGTAACGATCCCGGTATCGATCATCATCGCATTGGCGATGGCGCTCTGGGCCAATTCCAAGATCCCCGCGCGCGGTTTCGTGCGCACGGCCTATTTCACACCGACAATCCTGCCGATGATCGCAGCGGCAAATATCTGGCTGTTCTTCTACACGCCGGGTCTTGGGGTGCTGGATCAGATCGGCGCGCTGTTCGGCTTTGCTTCGGTCAACTGGTTGGGGCGCCCGGAAACCGCGCTCTGGGCGGTGATCATCGTGACCATCTGGAAAGAGGCCGGATTTTTCATGATCTTCTATCTGGCGGCGCTGCAAACGATTCCGCCGGATCTGAAGGAAGCTGCCGATATCGAAGGGACCAGCCGCTGGACCTATACGCGCCGGGTTGTCTTGCCACTCTTGATGCCGACAACCATTTTTGTGGCCGTCAATGCCCTGATCAATTCCGTGAAACTGATTGATCACCTGTTCATATTGACCAAGGGCGGACCTTCGGATGCGTCGAAACTGGTGCTGTATTATATCTGGGAGCTGGCATTTGCCTTCTTCGACAGGCCGCAGGCGGCAGCGCTGACCGTGATGGTGCTGGCGGTGCTCGGGGTTACAGCCGCGATCAAGTTCATCATTCTGGACCGCAGGACACATTACCAATGAGCGATGCACTCAAATCCGGTCAGGCGCCACTATATGTCATGGCCCCTAAACGCAGCTTCCGGCCCCGTCTGACACTGGCGTTGGACACGTTCGGGGCGTGGGCCCTCGCGATCGTCTGGATTGCGCCACTGCTCTTTGCGGTGTGGGCCGCGTTCCATTCCACCTCGGATGCAGTCAACTTCAATCTTGCCGGTGCCTGGACATTGGACAATTTCCGCACAGCCTGGGACGGAGCACCGTGGTTGCGGTATTTCTTCAATACGTTCCTGCTGGTCAGCGTGGTTCTGGCGGGGCAATTGGTGATCACCACGCTGGCGGGATATGCGTTTGCACAGTTCCAGTTTCCGGGGCGAGATGTGCTGTTCATCATTGTGCTGCTCCAGCTTTTCATCCTGCCAGAGGTGCTGATCGTCGAGAATTACGCCATGGTTTCGCGGCTGGGTATGTTTGATACCGTCTTCGGGATCGGCACGCCCTATTGGGCCAGTGCTTTCGGTATTTTCCTGATGCGGCAGGCGTTCAAAAGCGTGCCCAAAGAACTGGACGAGGCCGCGCGCATTGAAGGGTGCAGCTGGTTTGGCGTGTTGTGGCGCGTCTATGTCCCTTCGGCCAAGCCGACATATCTCGCCTACGCGCTCGTGTCGGTATCCACGCATTGGAACAACTTCCTGTGGCCGCTTATCGTCACGAATTCCGAAACCACACGGCCACTGACTGTCGGGTTATCGCTATTTGGCGCGCCTGAAAGCGGGGTGAATATCTCGGTCATCTCTGCGGCGACGATCATGTCGATCGCGCCCCTGCTGATCGCGTTCCTGCTGTTCCAGCGCCAGTTTGTGCAGGCTTTCCTGCGCGCCGGGATCAAGTAAACCATGGCGCGTTTCCTGCAACTGACCGATCTGCATGTCGTGGCCCCCGGAACGCTGTGTTCGGGCGTGCTGGATACTGGCGCGATTTTCCGCGCGGCAGTGGAACGCATACTCGCACGGATGCCCGCCATCGGACGGCTGGACGGGGTGCTGGTGACAGGTGACATCAGCGAGGATGGCAGCGCGGCAAGTTATGATCTGGCAGCGCAGGAACTGGCGCGGCTTGGTTTGCCTGTCTATGCTGTGCCCGGCAACCATGATTGCCGTGACGCTTTTCGCGCAGCTTTCGGGGGGCAGGCATGGATGCCGCCGAAAGGGAAGATCGACTGGCTGGCAGACTTGCCTGCGACCCGCCTGATCGGGCTTGATACGCTCGTCGAAGGGCAGGGGGCAGGGCGGTTAGAGCCGGAAAGCCTGGCATTCCTGACCGATGCCCTGAAGAGTGCTGGCGCGCGCTCGGTGGTTGTGGCACTGCATCACCCACCGCTGCGCACTGGTATACGGTTCATGGATAATATCGGGTTGGAAAACCCGGAAGATCTGGCAGCCGCTATCCCCGCGAAGTGCGGGCCAGTGATCTTTGTGGCGGGGCATGTGCATGGTGTTTACGTAGGCATGATCGCGGGCCACCGCGTTGTGACTGCGCCGTCCTTGTGCAGTGCATTCGCACTTGATAGGCGGCATGATGCGCAGATAGGCTTCATGACCGGCCCGACGGGATATGCCTTTCTGGACACAGGCTCTGAGGACAGCTGGACAGCGCAGCCGTTGATGATCGGTGACGGCCCCTTTGCATTCTAGTTGATTGCCTGTCTATCTATCGGCGCAAACTTTAGCGGGACACCATGGAAACCTCGCCCATTCTGTTTATTCTCAATATGGCTGGCGCGGCGGCGCTGCTGATCTGGGCTGTGCGACTCGTGCGCACGGGGTTTGAACGCGCCTTTGGCGGGCGACTTCGTCTGTGGTTGCGCCGCTCAACATCAAATCGTTTCGCGGCTGCAGCCAGTGGCGCAGGCGCGGCCGTGCTGCTCCAGAGCTCGACAGCAGTCGCCATGCTGATGGCGGGGTTCGTATCGGCAGGTACGATTGGCAATCTGGCCGGTATGGCGATCGTGCTTGGCGCCGATCTGGGGTCGGCAGTCGTGGCACTTATCCTGAATTCCCGGCTGGTGGGAATTACGCCGATTTTACTGCTGGGTGGTGTGCTGATATTTCTGAGAAGCTCGCGCCGGCATTTGCGCCAGATCGGGCGCATCATGATCGGGCTGGCACTTGTGTTCCTATCGCTTGATCTGATCCGCGCGGCCAGCCTGCCGCTGGTTGATGGCGCGGGCGCGAGCGGTGTCATGCTGTATTTGGCCAATGATGCGGTCAGCGCCTTTGTTTTGGCGGCGGTCTTTGCGTGGCTGGTGCATTCCAGTGTTGCTGCAGTCCTGTTGTTCGTGACCTTGGCCGCGCAAGGGGCATTGCCGCCCTCTGCCGCTTTTGCCATGGTTCTGGGTGCCAATCTGGGCGGGGCCATGATTGCGGTACTGTTGACCCTCAAATCGGACGTGACAGTGCGCAGGGTAATCTGGGCAAATCTATTTTTGCGCGGTGGAGGGGCGATATTGCTTCTGTGGGCGATATCAGCCGGGCAATTACCACTTCATCTGCTGGGCGCTGATGCTGGCGCGCAAGCACTGCATCTGCACCTGTTGTTCAATGCCCTACTTCTGGCCGTGTGTTTGCCCTTGATCGGGCCGATCATGCGCATAACATCCGTCTTGCTTCAGGACGCGCCCAATCCACATGCTGTTGACATGAATCGCAGCTTGCTGGATCCCGCAGTGCAGGACCAACCCACCCGCGCCTTTGCCTGCGCGGTCCGAGAGCTGGTGGATATGGGCAGCCGCATTGAAACCATGACGCGGCAGGTGCTTCCATTATTTGAAAGCTTTGACGACGAAGTTGCGCAGCGGATGCAGGAGGCACATAGCGCTATTGAACGCCGTGCGTTGGAGGTGAGGATGTATCTCGCCGGAATTCGTAGTCGTGATGGCCAGGAAGATATCGGAACCCGCGCATTTGAATTATCCACAACCGCCATCAATCTGGAAGCTGGTGCGGATATGATTGCGCGCAAGGCGGTCGATCTGGCGCGCCGGAAATCCCTCGAAAATCTGAACTTTTCTGAAGACGGTTGGCGAGAGTTGAGTGATTTCCACGATATTGTCCTTCGTAATGTTCAGCAGGGCATTACAGTGCTGATGTCAGAGGATGCGGGCGCTGCGCGTGAATTGGTTGAGGAAAAGGAAAGGATCCGCACAATTGCGCGCGATCTGCAGTCTCACCATCTGGAACGGCTGCGTCGGGGAACTGTGGAGTCGATAGAGACCAGCGCAATTCATCTCGAGCTTCTCAGGGCGTTCAAATCATTGAATACCTCTTTTGCAATGATCGGCTACCCCTTGCTGAGTAAACGTGGTGCGTTGTTGGAGAGCCGTTTGACGGAAACATAGGTTCACACAAGAAGTTGGAATTGCGGTGATGCGGGGCTTCTGGTGCCTCCGTATTCTTCAGCCACGACAGATGAACCTGTTCCCTATATGAGACGGACAGGCATTTCGATTATTTGCAACGCAGCATAAAAAGGACCAATCAACTGCGCTGCGGATTATCTCAACAATCGGGAACGGTTCGCCACTTGGATGGAATTCTGCTCGCACTGGCCCAAGCTGGGGCGGCGCGTTGGCAAGACATGCACGCCCGCCGTTCCCGATGTCATGCTGAACTTGGTGGCGCTGGTGTACCAGCCTCCGACAAAGCGCGCATTGCTGAAGGACGAGGATTCAAATTTCTTCGACGGATCACCGGTTGTCAGCCAGTAGCCGACAAAGAACCCACCCCCCGAGAAAGAATTGGGGATCTCTGCAATGTAAGGCAGAACGCCACTGAGATTGGAGCCGCCGCCCGAGGAGTTGAGGCTGCCAGCGACATGGACGAAATTTGCAGGTGTCAGCGCGCCAAGCGGGTTGATACCGCCACCGCCCGAAAATCTTACCTCGCCAAAATAGCCCGGAACTGATGGGTTTGTATCCCAGCGCAGGATGAAAAGATCATCTTCATCGCCATAGATATTGATCGGGCTGCTGCTGCTCAGGCCAGAGGTCACATTAATCACATAGACCCTGCCTTGACCATCCTGCACATCCAGCCCATTCAGAGAAGAACTGCTGCGCGATTCAAAACCTGGCGTCACGGGAAG
Source organism: Natronohydrobacter sp. (assembly GCA_007125005.1). Classification (GTDB taxonomy): domain Bacteria; phylum Pseudomonadota; class Alphaproteobacteria; order Rhodobacterales; family Rhodobacteraceae; genus Roseinatronobacter. Next base: position 3,530 of record SLDY01000064.1, on the reverse strand, counting down.
ATCTGTGATTGTTGCGATCGCATGTTCAAGATCAGCTTCCAGCATATCTAGCAGCCCATGCTGATTATATTGCACCGATGCCGTTGACGGGTTGTTATTGATGATACGCTGATAGCCGCCAAGCTGGTCGCGGTTGGTATGAATGGTGCCGATGTAATCGAAACTGCCCGAAGACCGTTCACGCGCCACCAGCCCATTTACAGCCACATCACCAACATAGCCGGGAGAAGAAGACTGCCAGTTGGCGTCTGAATTTCCATCCGTGATGACAAAGAGAAAATCTGTCAGATTTCCGAGCAGATCTTCCTGCACACAGTTTTCCAATGGTGCCGCAATCGACCCGGCAACGGATATAGCATCAATATCCCACGCTTTCACCCCAAACAGGCTGAGAATGTAATGCCGGGTGACACTTTCATACAATTCGCTGTTGCTGAGACGGGCATGAATGACAACCGAGGTTGGTGCATCTTCCTGATCCATCTGCCCAGCGACAGCATCCCAGGTTCCGAAGACGATATCATCTTCAAGGATCAATGTTCCATAGTTTTCGGGCGGGAAATGAATAGCCAGATAGGCTTCCGCCTTGGCTCTTGCCTCATCCACATCCGGCAGGAACTGTGCAGCCGCAAGCGCTGCAGCATCAGTTGCGTTCTGAAGCTTGTTCTTGGTCTGATACGCTCGGTTGGTATCGACGGCCAGACCACCGATCATGAGCATGAAAAGAACTATGAAAAGCGCAGTGATTGTCACCCAACCACGCTCCTGATGCAGAAAACTCTTAAACATTTTCTTCTCCTTCAGGCGGCTCGGCAATTTCCGAACGCATAACAAAGGAAATATTCATCTGCGGCAGCGACAGAAAATTCATCTGCAGCAGAGCAGGGGTCATGGTGAGCGCGAAGCGGACATCATCATTCTCGTCGATAACAATCGTTATGTCCGGGTTCAGCCGGACGGGAATCATCTGGCGGGTCATGTCTTCGGCATGCGACTCTGTCCATGCGCCCACCGCGACCTGCCGGGTTACATTCCGTGCAACATCATGCGCCTGACCGCTTTGCATCAGCACCATTGAAAGATCGAAGAAAAAAACCAGAAAGGCCGTCAGAAATGGCAACCAAATCACCATCTCAACTGTTGCGCTGCCTTCCTCGTCGCGCGCAAAACTGCTCATCCTGTCCTCCTATACATACGCAATGACACTTGTCATGGGATAGAGAGTACGTTTTCAATATGGCCAAACTATGGCTCCATATTTGCAGATTTGCCTTTATTCGCAGCGATATGCGCAAGTGTCGCAGCCCTCGCACGCGTTGAGTGAGCAGCGTTGCGTTTCCTCCGAAGGGTCTGATGGAAACTCCAGCGCATCGGTCTGCGGCGGCGCGGCGCTTGGGTTCTGACAGCATGGAATTGGATTTTGTTGAGATCGTGCCACTGGTGCTGGGCATCATGGCGACGGGCGCAGTGGCGGGGGTTTTGTCGGGGCCGTTGGGTGTGGGCGGGGCATAGTGATTGTGCCGGTGCTGTTCTGGGTGTTTGGTTTTTTGGGGTTTCCGCCGGGGCTTGGCATGCAGGTGGCCGTGGCCACATCGCTGGTGACAGTTGCCCTCACGGCCCTGCCCTCGGCGCGGGCGCATCACGCGCGGCGCGCGGCGAGGCGATAATGACGATGCAACGCGCATTGCGCCGATCAGCTCAGCGCGTCCTGATCTTGCGCAATACCTCGCACACAAGGCAAGATGCAGTTCAGATGACGCCAGTGGGTTGTCCTTGGGAGTTTCGTGCATGACAGATCCTGCAGCGCAGATCGATGCAGAGGCCTTGCGCGACAAGCGTCGTGCCGCATGGGCCGGAGTCTTTTTGAACGGGCCACTGGCTGCAGGCAAGATCCTTGCGGGGCTTTTTGCGCAAAGCCAGGCGCTGGTGGCTGATGGCGTGCATTCGCTCTCCGATCTCTTGTCAGATGCGGCTGTGATCTGGGCGCTGGGGCATTCGCACCGGCCACCTGATGCCGAGCACCCGTTCGGGCATGGCCGGTTTGAAACGCTGGCCACTCTGGCCATTGCGGCCATGCTGGCGCTTGCGGCCACAGGCATATTGATTGATGCAGGCCTGCGCCTGATTGATCCGCCAACTGCAGCACCGGGCTTGCTTGCGCTGTGGGTGGCGGGCCTGTCAATTGCACTGAAAGAAGGACTCTATCATTACACCAGAGCAGTGGCACGCCGGACCGGCTCGGCCATGATGGCAGCGAATGCATGGCATCACCGCTCTGATGCAGCGTCATCTGTCGTGGCTCTGGTGGGCATTGGCGCGGCAATGCTGGGCTGGCCTTGGGCAGATGCATTGGGCGCAGCAATCATTGCGCTGATGCTTGGGCGCGTGGCATGGGTTTACGGGCGTCCTGCTGTGCACGAACTCGCCGATGCCGCGCCACCTGCCGATATGGCGCGTGCGATACAATCCGCGCTGACGGCGACACCGGGCGTGCGCGATGCCCATGACCTGCGGCTGCGCTACATGAGTGGGGCGGTGCAGGCGGATGTTCATGTCGCGCTTGATCCGGCGATGACCCTGTCCGAGGCGCACCGGCTATGCGAGGCCGCCCGCGCGTCTGTCCTGGAGCAGGTGCCTGAAGTGGTTGAGATCATCATACACCCCGAACCTAACGGTCATGCCGATGGCCCCGCAGCATATGAGACGGCCTTGCGCCCGGAGTTGCAGGCACAGGTGCGCAACTGTCTGAAAGGGATCGTTCCGCCAGATGGCATCCGCCATCTGCGCCTCGATTACCGCGATGATGGTGTCGTCGCGGTGGTGGAACTGAGCGCGGCCCCAATCGCGGCGGCACAGACCCGCGTGGCGTCACGCCTGCGCGAGCACAAGGGCGATCTGGCCGAAATACGCCTGCTCTGGACCTCGGCCTCCTGAGCCTTTTTTCTGGCCCGCGTCATGATCCTGTGACTATGCCCCTTCATCTCTGCCCAAGAGCCGAGAGCGAGATCAGGCCAGATTTCAACATTGTGCAACAGATCCTGACTCTGGCGGCCTCAAGCCGACTGCCGCATTGCTTACCGGCGCGACATCGGATGCGGCGCTTGAGCAGATTGCGGTGCGGTTGATCCCTGAGCCTGTTTTAACCGCTGCAGGCCGGAGAGCCGCACCATCGCGCAGGGGCGCGATACACTGGCGGTTCTGTCTGAACTTGGTGTTAAGCTGATCGCCCTGCGCACTGCCGGTTTCAACAATGGCGATCTGCGGGCGGCGCAATTGGTTGACCGGCCATCGAACTCGGCATGTCTCGCAAAAGACGTATTCTTTGGCTTTGGGGTCAGAGCTGGAAAGCAAACTGACCTTTGGTTTTCTCATTCGTCCGACAGCGAGATATCTGCCGGAAGACGTGCTGCGAGAATGCGCCGGGCATTGATAAGGTCATTGCCTTCTGCGCGTTGCCGCGCGGCATCACGATCAAAGCCATGTGAAAGCCATCGATCAATGCAACGCCGGACGATTACCTCTTCGGGCGT
>SLDY01000030.1 GCA_007125005.1 Natronohydrobacter sp. | reverse complement strand
AGCGCCGGGCCGGGATCTGCACTGTCAAACACACTGGCATCAATCCACTCGACCTGCACTTTCACCCGATTGGCAATCCCGCCATGCACCAGCGCTTCCTTGATCGATTTGTAGGCATCCTCAAGCTGGACATATTTCCCCACAATCGCGATGCGCACCTTGCCTTCGGGATTCTGGAGCCGGTCCATCACATCTTCCCAGCGCGCCAGATTCGGGCGCGGGGCAGGGGTAATGCCGAAGGCATCAAGCACCGCCTGATCAAGCCCAGCCTTATGATAGGCGAGCGGCGCCTCATAGATGGAATGAAGATCATAGGCGGGAATCACAGCCTCTGGCCGCACATTACAGAACAGGGCGATTTTCTGGCGCTCTTTCTCCGGGATTGGCTGTTCAGAGCGGCAGACCAGCACATCCGGCGCGATCCCGATGGATTGCAGTTCCTTCACAGAATGTTGCGTTGGCTTGGTTTTCAACTCTCCGCTGGCCGCCAGATAGGGCAGCAGCGTCAGATGCATGAAGATGCATTGCCCGCGCGGGCGCTCATGGCTGAACTGGCGGATGGCCTCGAAAAACGGCAACCCCTCGATATCGCCCACGGTCCCGCCGATCTCGCAGAGCATGAAATCGACCTCATCCTCGCCAATGGCGAGGAATTCCTTGATCTCATTGGTGACATGGGGGATCACCTGAATGGTCTTGCCCAGATAATCGCCGCGGCGCTCCTTCTCGAGCACATTGGAATAAATCCGTCCCGAGGAGACCGAATCAGTCCGGCGTGCGGCAACGCCTGTGAATCGTTCATAATGGCCCAGATCCAGATCCGTCTCGGCCCCGTCATCCGTGACGAATACTTCGCCATGCTCGAAAGGCGACATCGTGCCGGGATCGACATTCAGATACGGATCAAGCTTGCGCAACCGCACAGTAAAGCCTCGCGCCTGCAACAATGCGCCAAGTGCCGCAGAAGCCAGCCCCTTGCCCAGAGACGACACAACCCCGCCAGTGATGAAGATATAACGCGCCATGCGCCCCCCGTGATCTGGTGTGTTTCGGGCCTTGTGCCTGCACTCAGACAACGACCATCACGGGAGTCAAGCTATAGGCCAGTTTTCCTGATCCTGCAAGACAGCCGCAAGATAAGGCAGGAGAAAAACTCGCACCCTACCATAAATTGTGTAAAATCAGTCGATCGGCGGCGGGGCCAAGGTGTCATCGGCAGCCGGTGGCGGCAACAGCCCATCATCGCCCAGGGGCAGAGTCGGCACCGCTGGCGCACTTGGCGCAGTTGGTGTGCCAAGGCGGTCAAGTACCGAGGTTGTCGCCGATTGCTGTGCCGCGATTACAGTCAGCGTGAGTGAGGTCGCGATGAAGGCAATCGCCAGCGCCCATGTCAGCTTCGCCATGGCGGTAAGCGGCGGGCGCCCGGCGCTTGGGTTACCATCACCGCCGCCAATGCCAAGCCCGCCCCCTTCGGAACGCTGCATCAGCACGACCCCGATCAGCACCAGAGCCAGCAGCAGATGGACGATGAGCACGACATTTTGCATCAGGACAACCCGTCTTTTAACTTGCGGCCTACTTAGGCCCTGTCCTGCCTTGTCGCAACCCCCCTTCTCCGTGCGGGCATTGCTGTTTCGGGTTTTCCCGGCCGCGCTCTGGCGTTAAGACGGCTCTCGGGCTGCATATCGCGGAAAGGAAGTCTGATGGCCAATGTCGTCGTTGTCGGCGCTCAATGGGGTGACGAGGGGAAAGGCAAGATCGTGGACTGGCTCTCGGAACGCGCCGATGTGGTGGCGCGGTTTCAGGGCGGCCATAATGCCGGACATACGCTGGTCATTGATGCCAAGGTCTATAAACTCCATGCGCTCCCCTCTGGTGTGGTGCGCGGTGGCAAGCTGTCGGTCATCGGTAACGGTGTGGTGCTCGATCCATGGCATCTGCTGGCGGAGATCGAGACGATCCGCGCACAAGGCGTCGAGATCACGCCCGAGACACTTATGATCGCCGAGAACACGCCGCTGATCCTGCCCTTCCATGGCGAGCTTGACCGCGCGCGCGAGGCGCAGAACTCAGTGGCCAAGATCGGCACCACCGGGCGCGGCATTGGCCCCTGCTATGAAGACAAGGTCGGCCGCCGCGTGATCCGTGTCGCTGATCTCGCCGATGACGCGACACTCCAAACCCGCGTGGACCGCGCACTTGTGCATCACAATGCTTTGCGCGCAGGGCTTGGGCTCGCGCCCATCGACCGCGATGCGCTGCTCGCCAAGCTGCGTGAGATCGCGCCTGAGCTTTTGCAATACGCCGCCCCGGTCTGGAAAGTGCTTAATGACAAGCGCAAGGCAGGCAAGCGCATCCTTTTTGAAGGCGCGCAAGGCTCGCTTCTGGATGTGGATTTCGGCACCTATCCCTATGTCACCTCCTCGAATGTGATCGCAGGGCAGGCGGCAACAGGGGTCGGTGTTGGGCCAACGGCGATTGATTTCGTCCTAGGCATCGTCAAAGCCTATACAACCCGCGTTGGCGAGGGGCCGTTTCCGACAGAGTTGCATGACGCCGATGGCGAGCGTCTGGGCACGCGCGGGCATGAATTCGGCACGACAACAGGGCGCAAGCGGCGTTGTGGCTGGTTCGATGCCTGCCTGCTGCGTCAGACCTGCGCGACCTCTGGCATAACTGGCATTGCGCTCACCAAACTCGATGTGCTCGACGGGTTCGAGACGCTGAAGATCTGCGTGGGCTATGATCTCGACGGCACGCGGCTCGATTACCTTCCCACCGCCGCAGAAGCACAGGCGCGCTGCGTGCCGATCTATGAAGAATTGCCGGGTTGGAGCGAATCGACCGAAGGGGCGCGCAGCTGGGCCGATCTGCCTGCCAATGCGATCAAATATGTCCGTCGTGTGGAAGAGTTGATTGATTGCCCGGTCGCCCTACTTTCAACCTCACCTGAACGCGACGACACAATCCTGGTCACGGACCCTTTTGCAGACTGATGGCACTCTCCTGGAAAGCACGCAGACGTTGGGCGCTCTTTGCGCTGGTGGTGGCCTTGCCGCTCTACATCGTTGTGGCCATGAACATAATGATGCTCTTCGAGCGACCGCCCTTCCTGCTGGAACTCTTTATCTATGTTGCGTTGGGGCTGCTCTGGGCCCTTCCGCTCAAGCGGCTCTTCAAAGGGATCAGCCAACCCGATCCGGACGCACCCAAAGAGTGATCCTCAGAGCGGGGGGGTCTGGAAAAACTGCACTTTTAGTCCGCCATGCGGCAAGAGCGGCCCCGGCGTCAGTGGCAGCCCAGTCACATGGGCGAGTTTGCGCTCCGAGGTGACAAGCCCCACACGCCAGCCGCTGAACTGCTCCTTCAGGACTGTGCCGAGGCTTGCATAGAGCCCGAAAAGCAGTTTCGCATTGCCAATCCGACCGCCATAGGGTGGATTCACCATGATGAGCCCCGGCGGCAGATCGGGGCGCTTCAGCGCGCTGATCGGCTGGCAGGTAAAATCCGTGCACCCCTCGACCCCTGCGCGCGCGGCGTTTTCGCTTGCGTTGCGAATGGCACCCTGATCGCGGT
>SLDY01000092.1 GCA_007125005.1 Natronohydrobacter sp. | reverse complement strand
CCTCATTATTGCAGCTCTGACGGCGTGCGTGGTCGTGGCGCTCCCGTGACGAACTTGTCCCATAATGCTTCCTTCCATTCCTGCGAAAGGATCGCACCATCAAACCGTGGGATCAAACAGTCCCGAAGCAGGGCGGCCGCGCCAGTGGAGTCGCTGACCTGTCCGGCCGACATAAAGAAGTTGACCGGGCGCCCGATTGCATCGGTGACGGCATGTAGCTTGGGAAGGCCTGATCAACACGTTTGGCAGCGCCGAGTTGGCGACCTGATCGCCTTGACGGGCGCGCGGCCGGGTTCTGGGGGGGGGGGATTTCGCCGTTTCAGGCCCGCCAGACAGGCAGTCTTTCGGATTTCGGGCAGACTCGTCCTAATGCCATCAGCCTCCGCCGCACCGGGAACAGGTTGGCGAGCGCGAACAGCGTGAAGAGTTGGGCGCGGTTCTTGGCGAGGCCCCGGTAGCGGGTCTTCGCATGGCCGAACTGGCGCTTGATGACGCGGAACGGGTGCTCGACCTTCGCCCTGACCATCGCGATGATGCGGTTGATGCGCGCGTCGAGCGGATGCAGCGGGCTGCCTTTGGGCGAGTTGCGCATGACACCCCCGACCTTGCCCGGGCCCTTGAACGCGTCCTCACGCTCGGCGCTGACATAGCCCTTGTCGGCCCAGACCGAGGTTTCCTCGCCATGCAGCAACCCGTCCCAGACCTGACTGTCATGGAGCTTCGCCGTCTACGTATCGAGGCTGTGAGTCACGCCGCTGTCCACATCCACGCCGATGTGCGCCTTCATGCCGAAATACCAGTCGTTGCCCTTATTCGTCGACGACATCTCGGGGTCGCGGGCCCTGGCCTTGTTCTTGGTGGACGACGGCGCGTCGATAATCGTGGCGCCCACGAGGGTTCCCGAGCGCAGAGTGATCCCCCTGTCGGCAAGATGCGCGTTCACGTCAGCGAAGATCGCTTCGGTCAGCCTGTGCCGCTCCAGCAGATGGCGGAAGTTCAGGATTGTGGTCTCATCCGGGATACGGTCGTCGCCCAGTTCGATCCCGGCGAACCGCCGAATCGCCTCGCTGTCGTAGAGGGTCTCTTCGGCCATCGGATCGCTCAGCGCATACCAGTTCTGGAGAAAGTAGACCCGCAGCATCGTCTCCAGTGGCATCGGCGGGCGCCCGCCCTTCGGTCCAGACTTCAGATAGTGTGGCGCGATGAGCGCCATCAGCCGCCCCCAGGGCACGACTGCATCCATCTCCGAAAGGAACTGCTCGCGCCGCGTCACCTTCTTCTTCATCGCGTCGCGAAGACCGTGAATGGCGGGCTGTTTCGGCATCGGCGGGACTCATCGCAAGCTTCGCTCCAGCTTACCAGATCACGCAGGAAACGACAGGTTTTTCAGACGTTCCTTAACCATACGTGATCTCGATTCCGACACTGTTGCTGTGCTGGAACTTGTCGAGCGGACACCTTCGCGCACCTTCACGTAGGAGGCGTCGAGCCAGAGGTAAGGCCATGGGAAGTGAATCATAGACGGTCTGCGTTGGGACCCCCGGCGCCGATCAGGACCGAGACGCTTCAGGGCGCCGGGCGAGTCGCACGGGATCGGGTGCGGCTTCGCCCAAAAAGCAAACATCTCGTTTCAATCCTTGCCTGTGTTTTACACAAATTAATAAAGCTCATGGACTATTAATCAAGAAGCTTGACACTTGCTGCATCGCGTCGTTTCGTTCTCGTATCGCGACAGGGGTTTGTTGCGATGCAATAACGAGAGTTGCAGACAGAGCGAAGGGTCTTGTCTTCTGCAAGGCATTGATAATGCGTGACAATCGTCAGCATGAAACCCTGTTTCGCGACCTCTGCATTGCTTGGCGGAGCCAAGGAAAGGATGACTTGAGATGAGACAGGATTATGGATGGGGAAAGTTCCTCAGCGAGAGGGACAAGCAGCATGACCAGCTTTGGGGCAAGACCGAGTTGAGCGGATTTGGCGAAAAGCCCGCCCTGCTGCTGATCGATATGTATTACAGCGTCGTGGGGCTGGAGCGTCAGCCGATCTTTGAATCGATGAAGACCTGGCCTGGCTCGATGGGGCTCGAAGGCTGGGAAGCCATCGACATGACCGTGCCGCTGCTGGAGGCTGCGCGTGACTGCGGGATCCCGGTCATTCACATTAAGGGGCTGCAAAGCGGCATTAAGCCCTGGGTGCATCGCAAGCGCGGCCCCTCAAAGCTGTCGCCTGAGATGCAGCAGAAAGGCACCGAGATTGTCGATGAACTCAAGCCCATCGAGGGCGAAGTGGTCATCGAGAAGACAGCCCCTTCGGCCTTTCAGGGCACGCCGCTTACGTTTCACCTGAATGCACTGGGGGTGGATACGCTGATCTGCTGTGGTGAATCGACGAGTGGCTGTGTGCGCGCGTCGGTGGTGGACGGGGCCACGCATCGCTACCGGATGGGCGTGGTGTCGGAATGCGTCTACGACCGCACCGAAGCCTCGCATTACATGAACCTATACGACATGCACCAGAAATACGCGGATGTCGTCACCCGGGACATGGCCATCAATTACCTGCGCGAGACTGTTGGCAAGCCGGCAGCCGCGCCCATGCGCAAAACCGCCTGATCGGCGCGGCTGCCCCTCTTGCGCTGCACGCGCGGGGGGGGCAGCTGGCCGGGGGTTCCAAAGGGACAAGGAGATTCCAATGCCACAGATCACACGGCGCCAGTTTTCGGCATCGCTTGCGGCCACGGCATTCCTGCCAACGCTTGCCCGCGCTGCCTCGAGCGATCAGAAAACGCTCAAGATCCGCTTCTATGATGACCCGGCAGGGTTTGATCCGGCCAATATATTCCGCATTGAGAACGAGAATATCGCCTTCAACATATATTCGGGGCTGACAACCTATGACAGCCAGACCGGTGAGATCATCCCCGATCTCGCATCGTCATGGGAGACAGAGGACAACATCACCTGGGTTTTCCATCTGCGCGAAGGGGTCATGTTCCAGAAGGGCTATGGCGAGATGACCGCAGAGGATGTGATTTTCAGCTTCGAGCGGATCATGGATCCGGCGACGGCCTCTCCCTATGCGTCGCAACTTGGCGGGGTCGTCCGGCTGGAAGCGCCCGACCCCTATACGGTGGTGATCGAGCTTGACGCGCCCAACGGTAACTTCTTGCACACGGTCGCCAATTACCATCAGGGCCAGATCATGTCGCGGCGCGCGGTTGCGGATCTGAACGGGCAGGTGCGCTGGAATCCCATCGGCACCGGGCCCTATTACCTCGAGCATATCGATGTGAATTCCGAGATCATCCTCAAGCGCCACGAGGAGTATTATCGCGGCCCCGCACCCATCGAGACGCTGCATTTCCGCATCATCAAGGACGAATCCACAGCCACCATTGCGCTACGCAACGGCGAGGTGGATCTGGTCATGCGCTCCAACCGCGAGGAAAACCTGCAGATACTTGAAGCTGCCGGCTTTCGTATGAACAAGACGGACAACTATGCTATCGCGCTGAAGGTAATGAACCTCGATTTCGAGCCTTTCGCCGATGTGCGGGTGCGCCAGGCGATTGCGCATGCGAT
>SLDY01000119.1 GCA_007125005.1 Natronohydrobacter sp. | reverse complement strand
CGTTCCGACCCATTCTACGCTGGGCTCGGACTTGCCTGCGTTTGGCGCAGGTGTCTGAGAAGGGATCTGGAAGCGTTTCAATGCTGCGCCGGTTATAGGTAGCCGCTTCAGAAAGCGCCGCAGTTTGGCACGGCCGACAGTTGAGGGCCGGGCACGTCACGAGGGGGTGACCACAGTCTGGAAGTCTGCATTGTCCGTTTTTGTGTAATGCTGCCTGTCGGGGCAGGCATGACGACTCGCAGGTTTGGCCATATGCCGCGGATGCGTTGCCGCATCATCATCGGGGCTTCTATTCCAGCCAATGAACCATGAACCCTGTTCAACAGATAGCTCGGCGGGTTGCCTTCGTTGATCTGGCAAGACCGCCCTTTGGCCACGAGGATGTTACCTGTCAGGTCATCGTTGACCGTCGACACTTCGCCGATAAGCACATCGCCACCCTTGGCCCAACATGCATGTCGATCCCCCCGGCGCCAGATGTCATATGTCGCCGAGCCTCAGATCGCGGGCGATGCTGTCCCACTTAACTCGTGGCGCCGCAATCAGGCTCCGCGCCGCATCTCTGCGCACAACGAAATCTGGCCTTGTCCGTTAAGTGAAAAGTGGCCGCACGAAGCCATGTTGGCGGATCATGTCATTCCCGTCTGACATGATTTCGTCAATTCGGCCAGGTTTCATGCAACACGTTCCTGTTCCAGAAATTCCAGCACCATTGCCGCCGTCCATGTGAACTGCGTGCCGCCCAGCGGCGCGCCGCTCAAGGGGTCATAATACTCCGCAAAGCCGTTATTGCGTATCAGCTCAAGGCTAGAGTGGATAATTCGTGCTGCGGCGTCAGTTTCACCTGCGCGCGCCAGCCCATCGGCGATCATGTAATTGACGACCAACCACACAGGACCGCGCCAGTAGCGCTTGGGTCAAAGCCTGGGGTGTCTGGCGCATGGCTTGCGACGAGAAACCTCGTGCCATGCGCGTCAATCGTGGCGGCGATGCGCGCGGCATGTTCGGGCTGGATCGGTGCGAAAGCGGCCAGCAGCCCTCCCGAGGAGGGGCTGTCGATCAGCGCCCCCGTAATGCGGTCCAGACACAGATACTGTCCGTGCGCGTCCGACCACGCCATTTGCAGCGCGGCCAGCCCCTTGTTGGCAAGTCTGCGGTTTTCCTGCGCAAGCGCTGAGTCGCCCAAAGCTTGCGCCAGATCGGCCAGATCCAGGCAGGATCGTATCAGAATGGCATTGAAGCCGGGGTCGATCACCTGAAACGGCGATGCGTCATGCAGCTTGTCAGTTTGCCAACCCAAAGCCCGGAACCGTTCGACCAACCAGATATAACGGTCGTACTGCGCTTTCGTAGGTCGGTGCGCTGGATTGGCATGTTGCGTGTCGCGCCGCGTATAGGGGGCAATACCCTCGGTTGGAACGCGCTCGAAGGGGATATCCCAATCTACCGAATTGTCGCGTCCCGATTCCCATGGATGGATGATCGCCACCAACCCGCTGCCCTCCGGGTCACGTGTGTCATGGAACCAGCGATGCCATGCCGTGATCTGCGCCAGAAGCGGCTGCGCCCGCTTGCGCAAACCTGGCGCGCAATCCAGCAGACGCTTCAAAGCAAAGCCCGCCACAGGGGGTTGGGTAATGCCGCTGGTTGGCACGGGGCGGCCACAATCCCAGATATTAGGGCCTGGGAAATAACCGTCATCTATCTGATGAAAGATAATATGCGGCACCATCCCGCAGGGCCATTGATGCGCGAACAGCGTTTCGATCTCGGTCAAGGCGCGCGCGGGGTCGAAATGACGCTGGCCGAGGGCGGTCAGGCAGGAATCCCAGTTCCACTGGAACGGATACAGCCCCTTGGTGGGCACAGTATAGCTGCCTCGGTCATTGGCTTTCAGGATGTCGATGGCAGCAGAGTGCAGCGAGTCAGTCATGCGATGGCCTTTTGGGTTTCAGGGTCAAACCAGCGGATTCGGTCGGGAATCGGGGCAAGGGTCAGGGTCTCGCCAGGTCTGATCTTGCGATCGCTTTCCAGAATGGCGCGGAAGGGCTGTCCTGCCACTTGCGCGGTGATCAGCGTATGTGGCCCCAGGGATTCGATTACACGCACCTCGGCGCTCAGGCCCTCTTGCGCCGGGTGCAGATCCTCGGGCCGGATGGCGAATTCCGCTGCCTCCGCCATCGGGCCGTCCAAGGCCAGCCCCGCCACCTTCCAGCGGCCCTGTCCTTCTGGCCTGGCCGGCAGGAAGTTCATCGGCGGATTGCCGATGAAACTGCCCACAAAGCGCGCGGCGGGGTTGCGATAGACTTCGGTCGGGCGGTCGGCCTGCACGATATAGCCGCCGTTCATCACGCTGATACGGTCAGCCAGAGACATGGCCTCGACCTGATCATGGGTGACATAGATGGTGGTAGTCTTGCTCTCGGCGAGCACGCCCTTTAACTCGGCGCGCATTTCCAGACGCAAGAGCGCGTCGAGATTGGACAAGGGCTCGTCCATCAAGATCACATCCGGCTCAATCGCAAGTGCCCGCGCCACGGCAACCCGCTGACGCTGGCCGCCTGATAATTCGCCGGAATAGCGCTTCAGCAACTCCTCGATATGCATGAGTTCCGCCGTGCGCTTCACGCGGCGCTCGACCTCTGCCTGCGGCAGTTTCGCCATGCGCAGACCAAAGGCGATATTCTCGAACACGGTCAGATGCGGAAACACTGCGTAATTCTGGAACACCATGGCGATGCCGCGTTCGCGCGGCGGCAAGTGATCAACGCGCCGCCCGCCGATCCAGACCTCGCCCTGACTGGGCGTTTCCAGCCCGGCAATGATGCGCAACAGCGTGGTCTTGCCACAGCCGGATGCGCCTAGCAGCACCATGAACTCCTGATCCGCAATCGTCAGGTCGACGGAATGCAGCGCGGCAAAAGTCCCGAAATGCTTGGCTACACCCTTGATGACAATCTCCGCCATCGGGCCAACTCCCTTTCAACGATTGGCGATGCCCCACATCGCGAACAGATATTTGCGCACGGCAAAGATGAAGATCAGCGCTGGCAGCACCAGCGCCGCACCGCCCGCGAATTTAAGCGGCAGCGGCGAGACATTCAGCGATTGAAGCAGGAAGGCCGTCAGCGTGCGGTTCTCGATGGTCAGCACGGCGGCGGCAAACACCTCGTTCCACGAGATGACGAAGGCAAAGACCGCACTCGCCATGATGCCGGGCAGCGCGAGCGGCAGAACGACCTTGACGAAGGCCTGCACCCTGTTGCAGCCGAGCGTCCATGCGGCTTCTTCCAGTTCCACTGGAATGCCCGAAAACAGTGAAAACGTGATCAGAACCGCGAAAGGCAGCGCCAGCATCGTGTGCACCAGCGCAAGCCCGAGTATGGTGTCATCCAGCCCTGTGCGGATGAACATCACGGCCAGCGGCAGCGCCAGCAGCGGTAGCGGGAAGGCGCGCGTCATAATCACCAGTACGCGGAAGAACTCCTTGCCCGGAAAGTCGAACCGCGACAGCGCATAACCCGCCGGGGCCCCCATTCCGATCGACAGTATCATGGTCAGCGCCGCGACCTTGACGGAATTCCACAAGGCAT
>SLDY01000013.1 GCA_007125005.1 Natronohydrobacter sp. | reverse complement strand
CTGGTGACAACCTGAAATTCGAGGTCGAGTTGATCGCCCCGATCGCCATGGAAGAGAAGCTGCGATTCGCCATCCGCGAAGGCGGCCGCACAGTCGGCGCAGGCGTCGTGTCGAAAATCATCGAGTGATCTGACAATCGGGTCTCTGACGTAGGGTGGCCACACGGCCACCCGAACTCCAAGGCGCGCAGGTCACTGCGCGCTTTTATCAATTGAGGCCCTATGATGAACCGAGTTTTCTCCCGTTTTGAACAGCGGATTGACGCTTACCCTTCCGCTGCTCCCGAGCAACCGCCAGCGACCTTGTGGGGATTTACCCTGCATTTTGCGCGTCCGGTGATGCCATGGCTCATCGCCATGTCTGTGCTCTCCACGATTTTTGCCATCATCGAAATAATTCTGATTGGTTATCTCGGAACTCTGGTGAACCGAATGACCGAGCTTGGCCCTGAACGCTTTCTGGCTGAGGAAGGTGGACGGCTGATGGGCATGGCGGGGCTGCAATTGATCGTTCTGCCCGTCATCTCGGTGCTGGGCGCATTGGTGATGTATCAGGTGATCATGGGGAATTTTCCCCAGCGCATCCGCTGGCAGGCGCATCGTTGGCTGCTCGGCCAGTCGATGGGCTATTTTCAGGACGAGTTCGCAGGCCGCATCGCCACGCGGCTGATGCAGACAGCGCTTTCTGTGCGCGAGGTCGTCATGAAGCTGATGGATGTGGCAGTCTATATCAGCGCATATTTCATTGGCACACTCTGGCTTGCGGCCAGTCAGGATTTCTGGCTCGCGCTGCCCTTCATTCTCTGGTCCTTCGCATATGGTGGGTTGTTGTGGGTGATTGTGCCGCGGCTGGGCCGTGTGTCGCAGCAGCAGGCAGATGCGCGCGCAATGATGACAGGTCGCATCGTGGACAGCTACACCAATATCGCCACTGTCAAACTCTTCAGCCATGCCACTCGGGAAGAAGCTTATGCCCGCGAGGGACTGGATGGGTTCTTGCAGACTGTCTACCGCCAGATGCGGCTGGTCGCCTGGCAGGATGTCGGCGTTAATCTGATCAACGCAGTTCTGACGGCGGCAGTGACGGGCATGGGCCTTTGGCTGTGGCTTAACGGCAAGATTTCGCTTGGCGCGCTTGCAGTTGCCATCCCGCTGGCGCTGCGGTTGAGCAACATGTCGCATTGGATCATGTGGGAATTCGCACAGCTCTTCGAAAATATCGGAACCGTGCGCGATGGCGTGACCTCGCTTTCCATGCCGCGGGATATCAATGATGCGCCGGACGCACGCCCCTTGAAAGCCACGCATGGCGCAGTGCGGTTTGAGAATGTGACCTTTCGCTATGAAGGTTCCGCAGGCCCCAAACCAGCAGTGCTCGACGGTTTGTCCCTCGATATCGCGCCGGGCGAGAAAGTAGGTCTTGTCGGGCGCTCGGGGGCAGGGAAATCTACGCTCGTGAATTTGCTGCTGCGGTTTTATGATGTGACTTCAGGCAGTATCATGATCGATGGGCAGAATATTTCCGAAGTAACACAGGAAAGCCTGCGCGCAGCAATCGGGATGGTCACTCAGGATACAGCCCTCCTGCACCGCTCGGTGCGCGATAATATCGCTTATGGCAGGCCGGATGCGACTGATGCGGCCATCTGGGCGGCCGCCGAGATGGCAGAGGCGCGTGAATTTATCGAAACCCTCGTGGATGCCAAGGGACGGCGTGGGCTGGATGCGCATGTGGGCGAGCGCGGGGTAAAGCTCTCTGGCGGTCAGCGCCAACGGATTGCGATTGCGAGGGTTGCGCTGAAGGATGCGCCGATTCTCATCCTCGATGAGGCAACATCAGCGCTGGATTCCGAAGTCGAGGCCGCGATCCAGGCGCAACTCACACGCCTGATGGAGGGCAAGACCGTGATCGCGATTGCGCACCGGCTCTCGACCATTGCTTCAATGGACCGGCTTGTCGTGATGGACGGGGGCCGGATCATCGAAACCGGGCGGCATGAAGAACTGCTGGCGCGCGATGGACTTTACGCAAGACTCTGGGCGCGCCAGTCCGGTGGGTTTCTGGTGGATGAGTGATCCAGAGGCTCACCAAGATAGGTGAAACAGGAGAGCGAAATGCATGATTTCCCATCCCCAATGGCATTGCATCCCGTTTCAATGCGTGATGGGCAGCCCCATCGTGACACTGTCTTCCTGCGTGCTGCAATTTCGCACCCGCGTTGGGAAATCGGCGATTACAGCTATGCCAGTTCACAAACCCCACCAGCGGATTGGGCGCGCCACCTTGCTCCCTACCTTTACGAGTTTTCGCCCGAAAAGCTGGTTCTAGGAAAACTCTGTCAGATTGCAGATTCTGTTCTCTTCATCACAGCTTCTGCAAATCATCGTTGTGACGGATTCTCCAGTTACCCGTTTGCGATCTTTCATCGTGAATTTGACAATGCGCCTTCCATGCCTGAGCCTGGGCGCGATACTGTAATCGGCAATGATGTCTGGATCGGGCAGGGCGCGCGCATTCTGCCGGGGGCGGAGATTGGCGACGGGGTGATCGTGGGGGCAGGGGCTGTCGTTGCTGGCCGTGTTGCGCCTTATCAGGTTGTCGTCGGAAACCCGGCCAGAGCCTTGCGCAGCCGCTTTGATGCGGCCATCGTGGCTCGCTTATGCACCCTGCGCTGGTGGGACTGGCCGATCAGGGATATTCTGAAACATGAAGCGGCGATTTGCGGTGGCGATATTGATGCGCTGGAGAAGGCCGCGAAGCAGGTCGGGCAAGTTGAGGGAAGAATTCCCTCTTGATCTTGTATTCGCCCTGACATAACGCTGCAGGTACGGACTTAGGGGTATAGCTCAGTTGGTAGAGCATCGGTCTCCAAAACCGAGGGTCGGGGGTTCGAGTCCCTCTGCCCCTGCCAGTCCGACGCCTGTGATTGTCCAT
This sequence comes from Natronohydrobacter sp., assembly GCA_007125005.1. Lineage (GTDB taxonomy): Bacteria > Pseudomonadota > Alphaproteobacteria > Rhodobacterales > Rhodobacteraceae > Roseinatronobacter. The sequence continues at coordinate 10,260 of SLDY01000013.1, read as the reverse complement.
CTGGGGGCACACAAGACCGCAAGCACTCATCTGCAAAAGTCACTTCTTGCACAACGCGACCTCTTGGCCGAGCAGAATGTTTGGTATCTGGGGCCCGATCGTCTGCGCCATGATCTTCGGCTCCCGTCGCTTAACCGTTCAGAGGCGGATGTCCACCGCAGACTCGCGCCCCTGCGAGAACATCTGCAGGTGATTGAAGGCAGGGGCGGGCGCATTCTATTGTCGGATGAGAACATGCTTGGCCGACCCGAGCGCGCGCACTGTCTTGCAGACGGGCTATTCTATCCACAGGCAGCCCCGCGTATCGAGCGCCTCATCCGCGCGTTGGGGCTGACAAATGCGACACTTGCGCTCGCCATACGCAATCCGGCGAACTTTATTGTTTCGCTGCATGGGCATCAGGCGCTTTCGGGGCGACTCGTTGATTTCGGGGCTTTTGCGGACGGGCTCGATCCGCTTCAATTTCGCTGGTCGGAGTTGGTCATGCGGCTCAAAGCAGTTCCGGGCGTTGGGCAGATTGTATTGTGGCGCTATGAGGATTATGCGCGTCTTGGAACCCCGATTGCCGGAGAATTACTTGGCGATGAGAGCTTTGCCGATCTCTTCTCCCAATTCGCGGATCGGCCGCTGACGGGGGTTTCTGCCGCAGCGCTTGAGCACGCCGCTGCACTGGTTGCTGCCACGCCCGGACTCGAGCTCAAGCAAGCGATCAAGCGGGCAATGATGCGCTTTCCGAAATCGCGTCGTTATCCGGCGCTGGACCCTTTCACGCCATTTGTTCAGAAGCGATCACGACGGCTGTATCGTTCTGACTGGGTGATGCTCCAGTCCTTGCCCGGTGTTACCTGCTTGCTGCCGTGACTGTGTCAAACAGCCCATATCAGCCAAAAGCGCCTTGAAACCATACGAACTCCTGCGTATGTGCGTTGCCAAGCAAGAGGATGTCACACGATGGCCAAGACCAACCCCTTCCAGTTCATGCAGCAAGTGCGCGCAGAAACCGCCAAGGTTACATGGCCGACGCGCCGCGAAGTGCTCGTCACAACAGTCATGGTGTTTATCATGGCCGCGCTGACGGCTGTGTTCTTCTTTCTGGTTGATCTACTGATCCGCACAGGACTGGCCGGGCTTCTGGGTATTTTCAATTAGGCCTGAACGATCAGGGCAGAGGGCTTGAAAACCCTCGCATGTGGTTGTATGGCAATCTCCAAAGCGCACCGACTCGGTGCGCTGTTTCTTTTGACCTTCTGACAGGCCTGTCTGCAACGCTCGCAGCGCCTATCAGACCGGAGCAAATCGCGCCGGAGATGACGGGAAGATGATCACAATGGCCAAACGCTGGTATTCGGTAAGCGTTCTGTCGAATTTCGAAAAGAAAGTGGCCGAGGCCATCCGCACTGCTGTGACCGAGGCCGGGCTTGAAGAGCAGATCGAGGAAGTTCTGGTCCCGACCGAAGAAGTTATCGAGGTCCGGCGCGGCAAGAAAGTCACGTCCGAGCGCCGCTTCATGCCAGGCTATGTTCTGGTGCGCATGGAAATGAGCGCGAAGGCCTATCACCTTATCAACTCGATCAACCGCGTTACCGGTTTTCTTGGCACACAAGGAAAACCCATGCCGATGCGTGATGATGAGGTGAACGCTATCCTCAATCGTGTTCAGGAAGGCGAGGAAGCACCGCGCACGCTGATCCATTTCGAGGCCGGCGAGCAGGTCAAGGTTAATGATGGTCCATTCGAGGGTTTCTCGGGTGTGGTTGAGGAAGTGGATGACGCCAATAGCCGCCTCAAGGTGATGGTGTCGATTTTTGGCCGGGCAACGCCGGTCGATCTGGAATTCACGCAGGTGTCCAAAGACGTCTGACGTGATGATCTGTGGGAGGCTGTCGGGCGCGCCCGAAGGAAGCCGGACCACTAAACCGCAACAAGCTCTGGCACACGCGTGTCGCCGGAGTGAGGTGAAAGAAGGAGAGGCCAGATGGCCAAGAAAGTAATCGGGCAGCTCAAGCTGCAAATCCCGGCGGGTAAAGCCAACCCGTCGCCCCCTGTTGGCCCGGCATTGGGTCAGCGCGGCATCAATATCATGATGTTCACCAAGGAATTCAACGCCCGCACAGCCGAACTGGAGCCGGGCGCACCGATCCCGACCGTGATCACCTATTATCAGGACAAGTCCTTCACGATGGAGCTCAAGACGCCGCCTGCGTCCTGGTATCTCAAGCGTGCAGCTGGTCTGAAACCGCAAGGCAAACGCAACCGCGCGCGTGGTTCGGAAGCACCGGGCCGTCAGGTCGCGGGCAGCGTCACAACCAAGCAGATCCGTGAGATCGCTGAAGCGAAGATGAAGGATCTCAATGCGACCACGATCGAGGGCGCAATGGAGATCATTGCCGGCAGTGCTAAGTCCTGCGGTATCGAGGTGAAAGGGTAAGGTCATGGGAAAAGTCGGAAAACGTATCAAGACCGCCCGCGAAGCCTTTGTTGGCAAGGAAAACCTGAGCGTTGAAGCGGCTATCGATCTGGTCAAGTCGAACGCTTCGGCGAAATTTGACGAGACCGTAGAGATCGCGATGAATCTCGGTGTTGATCCGCGCCATGCAGATCAGATGGTGCGCGGTGTTGTCACGCTCCCTAACGGCACAGGTAAGACCGTGCGTGTGGCTGTATTCGCCCGTGGCCCCAAGGCCGATGAAGCGAAAGAAGCAGGCGCGGATATCGTTGGTGCAGAAGATCTCATGGAGACCATCCAGTCGGGCAAGATCGAGTTCGACCGTTGTATCGCTACGCCGGACATGATGCCCATCGTGGGGCGTCTGGGCAAGATCCTCGGGCCGCGCAACCTGATGCCGAACCCGAAAGTGGGCACAGTGACAATGGATGTCGCAGAGGCAGTGAAAAGCGCCAAAGGCGGGCAGGTTCAATTCAAGGTCGAAAAGGCCGGGATTATTCATGCCGGAATCGGTAAAGCATCCTTTGATGCAGCAAAGCTTACAGAGAACCTGCGTGCGTTTGTTGATGCAGTGTCCAAGGCAAAACCATCGGGTGCGAAAGGCGCCTATCTGAAGAGAGTTTCGGTTAGCTCTTCGATGGGGCCCGGTGTGTCTGTGGATGTCACCAGCGCAACCCAAGGCTGAGACGAGCCATTTTCAAATTGAAAAAAGGGCGGCTGTAGCCGCCCTTTTTGTATGATCCTGTTTGTTAAGGGGCGTTGCCCCTCTTGGGCCTGAGGCCCAATTCACCCCAGGATATTTTGGGCAAGGATGAATTCACCATCTGGAAAGGGCAGCCTCGTCACTGTCCTTCGCTGCAACCCATCCCGAGCCTTCGGGGCGGTTTTCTTTCTTCCAGAAAGGAGCGCGCGATTTCAGATAATCCATGAGAAAATCAGCTGCAGCGAAAGCATCGGCCCGATGTGCCGAAGCAGTAGCGACCATCATGATACGTTCGCCCGGTTCCAATGGTCCGAAGCGGTGGATGATCATGCAATCCAGCAGTTCCCAACGGTCCTGAGCTTGCTGTGCGATCTTTGTGAGCGCACGTTCGGTCATGCCCGGATAATGCTCGATTTCCATATGCTGCAAATCACCGCCATCATCGCGCACGATGCCGCAAAATGTAACCACCGCTCCGACATCTTGCCTGTCTGCACAGAACACAGCGCATTCGGTGCCATAGTCGAAAGGTGCTGACTGGACACGGATCTGCATGATCACCCTCCTGTCATTGGCGGGAAGAAGGCGATTTCGCGGGCATCGCTGAGCGTGGCGTCATAATCCGTCAGTTCCTGATCGACTGCGACCCGCAGTGCCGAGAGATCCGAGAAAGCCAGCGCATAGCGTTCTTCGCGCGCCGAAAGCTCCTTCACGAGCGCGGCCACCGTCGGCGCATCGGTCTCAATTGTTTCGCGGGGTTGGCCGATCCTTTCGCGGACCCATGCGAAATAGAGTATTTCCAGCTTCACTTTATATCATCCTTCAGGAACGGCAGCGCTTTACGGAAGTAATCCCACCCTGTCACAAGCGTCAGCAGGGCAGCGACCCAAATCAGGGCAAGCCCTGCTGTCCAGACTGCATTGCCGCCCTGACGCGCAAAATCGACAACGCTCATATCCTCTGTGCCAATGTCACTCAAGGTGGCGATCAACTCGCTATGGCTGCGCAACAGGCTTGCTTCACGAACATACTCCAGACCCATTGCAAGAAACAACACTGCGATCGCAGTCATCTGGGCAGTTGTCTTCCATTTTGCCAGCGCCGTAACCTTCAGCAATCCGGCCTTGTCGCCCAGAAATTCGCGTAGGCCAGAGACAAAGACTTCGCGGAACAGGATCGCTGTGGCAGGCAGGATCAGCCATGCGTCCATGCCCGAATAGCCGGTAATTACCAGAAGCGCGATGACGACCATCGCCTTGTCGGCAATCGGGTCGAGCATCGCGCCAAGCCTGCTTTCCTGCTTCCATGCGCGCGCCAGATAGCCGTCAAGAAAATCCGTGATCGCAGCAAGCGCAAAGAGCATGAGCGCAAACCAATCCGCCCATGGCCTGTGAAAATACAGAAACATGACTGCCACGCCCGGTGCCGCCAGCAGGCGAAGGACAGTCAGGATATTTGGGACAGTCCAGTTCATATCGGCGCGTCCGAGCGGTGGGGTGATGTCGCTTTTCATATTGCTTATCCTGAGAGCCTGACGCGTGAATTGCAAGCCCGCTCCGTCGGGCGCAAGGGATGTTCAGACATGGCCACCGAGCCATCGGCCGATCATGTAATGCGCGATGGAGCCTTTGCGAGCCGGCATGATGTCCGAGCGCAACCCGGCCCAGGATTCCAGTACCTCTTCGCGCGAAAACCAGCGGGCGTCTTCCAACTCGTCGTCAAGTGTCAATTCGGTATTTGCGCAGCGCGCGGAGCAACCGAACATGAGCGAATTCGGGAATGGCCAGGGTTGTGAAGCGATGTATCGTATATCTTTGGCAACAAGGCCAGTCTCTTCACGCACTTCCCGCGCGACTGCAGCTTCCATGGTCTCTCCCGGCTCGATAAAGCCTGCCAGTGCCGAATACATCCGCTCGGGCCATCCATGCGAGCGTCCCAGGAGCAGCGCGTTCCCATGCGTCACCAGCATGATCACCACTGGATCCGTGCGCGGGAAGTGTTTGGCACCGCAAGCCGGGCAGAGCCGTTCCCAGCCGGATGCGGATACATCACTTGAGTGACCACAGGCAGCGCAAAAACCATGCGTGCGGTGCCAGTTGAACAAGGCACGGGCTGTCGCGGCAAGGGCGGCCTCCGCAGGCGGGAGTTCGTTCATCGCAAGGCGCAACTCGCCGAAATATGCATCATGGGGGGCTGACGGGTGTATCTGGATGCTCGTATCGGTGAACATCGCCAGCGCCGTGCGATCAAGCGCGTCGGGTTCCCATGTCGATATATCGGCCGCAAAGCGGGCAGACCCGTCATGGCGGCCCAGATAGAGGTATGGTTGGCTGGCAAGGCGAAGCATCGGGTGATCACCCCCAACCCATCCGAGATGACCATCCTGCAAATGTGGTTTTCCGCGCCAGAGCGGCAGAATCTGTGTGTCCTTTTGCGCAAGTAGCCGAGAAAGAGTCGTCTGATCAGAGCGATGATGCGCGTCGCGCGCATCCCATTCCGAGCCGAAAGAAAACTGCATGGATTGCCTCCCGCGAGCGCCTGATCAATTCTGTGGCAGCTTGATTGAGCAGGGGCAACCCCTGCAGGAATTTGACAAGCCATAGTTGTTTTGTGCCAATCAGTGCTTTAGGCTTCGCCAAGCGTGTGTTGGTTGACACAAAATTAACAAGTTTCCGACCGAAAACCTGCCTCATCCCTGACCTAGAACTGCTCGTGATCTGAACATTCTGGTATGCGCAACAACATGAAACAGCACAAGCTTGATATTCAAAGCGGGTATGAGGTCTCTGCAACGGTCGATCTGAGAATTCTCGAGACGACAGACATGCACGTTCATTTACACCCGTATGATTACTATGCGGATCGCCCTAACCCCGATCTTGGTCTGTCGCGTTTGGCAGAATTGATCGATGTTGCCCGTCAGGAGGTGTGCAACACGCTGCTTTTCGATAACGGCGATTTTTTGCAAGGCACGCCCGTGGGTGATTTTTTCGCCTATGATCGCGGGATGCGTAACGGCGAGAAGCATCCTGTAATTGCCGCGATGAATGCTCTGCAATATGACGCGATCACCTTGGGCAATCATGAATTCAATTACGGTCTCGAATTCCTGATGCATGCCATCAATCAAACAGAATTCCCCGTCGTTGCAGCCAATATCCTCCACCACAAAGCCGCACATGCGCGATCTGACTCACATCTTGTCCGGCCCTATCGGTTGCTGCAGCGTAAAGTTTGTGATCGTGCCGGGCGTCATCATCCGATCACTATCGGTGTGATCGGTGTTGCGCCGTCGCAGATCACGCTATGGGACCGCCAAAGCCTGAATGGGAAGCTGCATACGCGCGATATGGTCGATGCTGTGCGCGCCTGGGTGCCGGAGATGCGCGAGGCTGGTGCGGATCTTGTGGTCCTGCTTGCGCATTCCGGGATCGGGCAAATCCGCCATACCGAGCATATGGAGAACGCGATTATTCCCCTTGCCGGGATTGACGGCGTGGACCTGATCCTGAGCGGGCACACGCATCAGCTTTTCCCCTCGCGCATCTTTGCCGATATCCCGGGCGTGGATGTTGAAGCTGGTACGATCTGCGGCAAGCCGACGGTCATGAGCGGCTTTTTTGGCTCGCATCTGGGAATGATCGACCTGCAACTGGTTCGCGCGGGCAGCACTTGGGAAGTGCTCGATGCGCAGGTTAGGACGCGTGCGTTGCGTGATGCCTCATTGTCATTCGCAACACCCAAACTGGAGGAGCGGACCTTCGTTCCGCTCAGCCCGAAAGTGCGTATGATCGTTGAAGAAGCGCATCACTCGGTGATCGAGAACATCCGCCAGCCGATCGGGGAGTCGGTGACGCCGATCAACAGTTTTTTTGCCTATCTCGGTCGGAGTGCGGCGACAGAGATGGTCGCACAAGCGCAAATGGAGTTTGTCCGCAAACACCTGGCAGGCACACCCTACAGCGATCTGCCTCTTCTCTCTTCCGTTGCCCCCTGCAAGACCGGCGGCCTTGGTGGTCCGGGGAATTACACAAATATCGAGCAGGGCGAATTGACTTTGCGTTCTCTGGCAGACCTTTACATCTTCCCCAATCGCATGGCCGCAGTGAAGATGACAGGCGCACAGGTGTTGATGTGGCTTGAGCGCGCAGTCTCGGCGTTTCACCATTTACGGCCTGACGGCATAGATCAGCCGCTGATGAACCAAGCCTATCCCGGATATAATTTCGAGATACTTTACGGTCTGGAATATGAAATTGATCTGACAGTACCTGCGCGTTTCGATCCCGATGGCGCTGAAGTCGACCCCTATTCAGGGCGTATCCGCAGCCTGAAATATCAGGGCGAGGCAGTGGATATGGAGGCAGAATTCATCATCTGCACGAATAGTTTTCGTGCGCATGGTGCCGGATTGTTTGCGCCACAGGGCGAGGTTGAAATCGTGTTCGAGCATCCGGCTGTAACGCGCGACATCCTGCAGGATTATGTCAAGGCCAAGGGACCGCTTGATATCTCGGTACACTCGCCTTTCCGCATTCGCAGTCTCGAAGATGCCTCGGTCGTGCTGCAAACCGGGCTCTCGGCAATGAATCATCTCGATCAGATTGCCGATTTCAATCCCGAGATCCTCGGCGCCGACAAGCGTGGATTCCTGCGCATCAGGCTGGAGTTATAGGCGACTCGCAGACTGGCGCTGCCGGGGTCAGGATCTCAATCTCTGCACATTGAGCCGCGCCAGATGCGCATCGACCATATCGCGCACGTGAGCGGTGACAGGCCGTGCGCGGGCATAAAGCGGTGCAGTACGGTCATCGAGAGTGGCGGCCCAACCTGTCGTTGTCTCAAAGAAGCGTGTGACCCCCGTCTCACCGAATTCTGAAAAAAAACCTGCAACGACGACATCGAGATAACTCAGTTTTATGGGTTGGCTCTGATCTGGCAAGGCCGAGACTTCTGGGGCAATCGCATAAATCTGCGCGGGTGCCGGAGCAGGTGCGGCAAAATCGCCAGTCTCAAGCATATGGCGCGCATAGCCCGCCTCGCGGGCATCAAGCGCTGCCCAATCCCCTTGCGGTACGCGCGCCACCAGCCCGTCGATCACGGCCTGATGGTCACGCACAGCGCTCAGAAAGGTGCGACCGAACTGTTTTGAGACACGCCATTCCCGCCGCCAGCCACGAATCGAAGTTGCCTGTGCATCGCCATATTCATGGGTTTCGCGGTTAACGAGCGAACCATAGCCGAAAAAGAACGCGTCGTTCATTGTGCAATCACCTCAGCGATTGGTCTTTGCCTGCCATGCGGAAAAGACTTGCCACAACTGCCCGGTTTCCGCTAGCACCAAGACAGTCGGAAACGGGAGACGTTGACATCGCGATGTCAAGGCCGAAGGAGCAACCGCCCCGGTAAACTCTCAGGCAAAAGGACCGGTTCGACTGACAGACTCTGGAGAGAGGCGCGGAAGCGCCCGCCGAAGGGATAGCGATCTCAGGCGCAAGGGACAGAGGGGGCATGTTGTGCGGTGCACAGACCGCGACCATGAACCTGCCATTGGGCACTGAAAGGGGCGATATGACAGAAACAAATCTCGAACTGAAGCGTACGCCGCTCCATGCGCTGCACCTTGAGCTTGGCCCGAAGATGGTGCCGTTTGCAGGATATGAGATGCCAGTCCAATACCCGTTGGGCGTGATGAAGGAGCATTTGCATTGTCGCGCGCATTCAGGGCTGTTTGATGTGAGCCATATGGGGCAGATCATATTGCGCCCCAAGGCCAGAATGGCAGATCTTGAGGCTGGGCTGGAAGCCCTGATGCCGGTTGCGGTTATGGGGCTGGCCGAGGGCCGGCAGCGCTATGGGCTGTTCACCAATCACGCGGGCGGCATTCTTGATGATCTGATGTTTGCAAATCGTGGAGATCACCTGCTTTTGGTGGTGAATGCGGCGCGCAAGGCGCATGATATCGCGCATCTGCAAGAGCATTTGTCGGATGTGGCAGAGGTATTGCCCCAGACAGAACGCGCACTTCTGGCCTTGCAGGGGCCAAAGGCGGAAGCTGCCCTTGCACCGCTTGTTGCCGATATCCGGGCCATGCGCTTCATGGATGTGATCACTGCGGATACGGTTTTTGGCCCGCTGTGGATATCGCGATCCGGCTATACTGGCGAGGACGGTTTCGAGATCTCGCTGCCCGCTCAAGCAGCGCAGGACTTCGCCCGCGCTATTTTTGCGTCTGGCGATGTGGAGCCGATCGGACTCGGCGCACGCGACAGCCTGCGGCTTGAAGCGGGGCTTTGCCTGTATGGCCATGACATAGATGAAACAACAACACCCGCAGAGGCAGGGCTTGCATGGGCGATCCAGAAAGTGCGCCGTGCAGATGGTGCACGTGAGGGCGGGTTCCCTGGGGCTGAGCGAATTCTCGCGCAACTTCAGTCCGGTCCTGAGAGGATGCGCGTAGGTCTGCGCCCCGAAGGCCGCGCGCCGATGCGCGAAGGCACGGCACTTTGGGATAGTGCCGAGAATGGCCAATGTATCGGGCAGATCACATCGGGCGGCTTCGGCCCCTCGACGGGTGCCCCCATCGCAATGGGCTATATCCCCGAGCGCCTTGCGAAAACCGGAACGCAGCTATGGGGAGAGTTGCGCGGAAAGCGCCTGCCCGTTACCGTCTGCGAACTGCCCTTCCATCCGACCAATTACAAGCGCTGAGGAGCGTGCACGATGAAATACACCGAAGAACATGAATGGCTGCGTGTCGAGGGCGATGTCGTGGTTGTTGGCATCACTGATCATGCCGCAGAGCAGCTGGGCGATGTCGTCTTTGTGGAGCTGCCCGAAATCGAGGCGCAGGTTGCCAAAGGCGATGAGGTCTGCGTGATTGAATCGGTCAAGGCGGCCTCGGATATTCTGGCGCCTGTCGATGGCGAGATCGTAGAGGTGAATGAGGCGCTGGTCGATAATCCGGGCCTTGTAAATGAAGATCCGCAAGGTGATGCGTGGTTCTTCAAGATGAAACTCGACGATCTGAGCGTGCTCGAAGACTTCATGACCGAGGATGAGTACAAGGATTTCCTTGGTTGAGTGTGGGTGGGGCGGGGCCGCGCGCCTG
>SLDY01000063.1 GCA_007125005.1 Natronohydrobacter sp. | reverse complement strand
TACGCGCATTCGCCTCAACGCTGAAAATTCCAAGCTGAATGAAGGGGCGCTCCAGGGCGGATATGGTGGGTTGCATTGGCTGCGGTGCAGGAGGCCGGGCATCGGGAGAGGTGGCAGCCAGCGGCGCACCTTCATCCAGAACTTCTGTTGCAATCTGATCTGTTGGCGGCTCCGCACGCGGAGTGCGCCGGAAGAGACGGCCGAAAAATCCACCTTCATTACGAGGTGCTGTTGCCGAAGCGGTTTCCGGACGCTCTGCCGTAAGGTCTGACAAGGCCTCTGACGGCGTCTCGTCGGCACGACGCTGCTCATCAATCGTGGATTCGGGAGGAGAAACAACTTCGGCTTCGGGCTCGCGCGCAGTAGTGGTTTGCACAGGCTCAATCTGTTCGATGCGAAGAGCCACGACCTCTATCATAGTGGGGGCACCCGCGAGTATGCCAATCGCATTGGCAGCCTCACCGGAAACCTGAAACGCCGGACCGGGATTCATCCGTTCACGGCGGAATAATGCCCCAATGGTTTCGCGACCATTTTCGGTATTTCGGATTATGACCCTTTCAGGCGAACGCACATCCGGATGCGCTACCCACACGCCCCCCAAGGAGGGCCTCCCATCCCATAGGGCATTCTCACGGCGGGAGAAAACCCGCGGATCCTCGACATCGCGTTCAACTATCTGGCCTGAACGCGAGCTGGAGATTTCCCGCTGAGCGGAGGTTTCGGTGCCATTCATGCAGGCAGTAAGGCCAAACGTTACAATAAGCCCAAGGCTCGCGACTGAAGTGGTTACGCTGCGCATACTGCCTCTCTTCTGCATGCTGTCGATCTGATCTCTCGCCAGATTAAGCACGTCCTTCTAGGGCGTTTCCGTTCTCTATACACCTTGTGACGCATTTCAACAGCCAGAAATATGCCTTCACGCAGCCACAAAAGCACTCATGACACAAGCGTGAAGATGATGAGATTTCTCGCAACAGAGCGTTATTCTGAACGCCTGTCACGCCAGCGGTTGACTAGCGGATAACGTCTGTCGAGCCAGAAAGCTCGGTTCGTCAGCCGTGGCCCCGGCGCGGATTGGAAGCGTTTCCACTCTGAAATAGCAACAAGATGTTCCACCTGCTCAACAGTTTCGCGTGCATGGCCCTGAGCAACCAGATCACTCACTGAAAGATCCTGCTCCACCAGCCCTTCGATTATTGCATCGAGCACCGCGTAGGGTGGCAGGCTGTCCTCATCGCGCTGGTCTTGACGCAACTCTGCAGAAGGGGCTTTTTCGATGATGCGCAAGGGGATGACCTCACCCGAAGGCCCGTTCATCCAGTCGCGATGGTTTTCGTTGCGCCAGCGACATGTATCAAAAACCCGCGTCTTGTAAAGATCCTTGATCGGATTGTAGCCGCCATTCATATCGCCGTATATCGTTGCATAACCAACTGCGACCTCAGATTTATTGCCCGTTGTCAGCAAAAGAGCGCCGGTTTTGTTGGAAATCGCCATGAGTAATGTGCCGCGAATGCGCGACTGGATGTTTTCTTCCGTAACATCGGCGGGCAGTCCAGCGAAGAGCTCAGCGAGTGCCGCCTGCATGGCCGCGCGGGGCCCTTCGATATCCACCGTATCGAGCCGACAGCCAAGTCGGTAAGCAAGTTCAGTGGCATCGTCCAGCGAATGTATGGAAGTGTATTCTGAGGGTAGCATGACGCAATGCACATTCTGTGCACCGATTGCATCTGCTGCGATCAGGGCGACAAGTGCAGAATCAACACCCCCAGAGAGCCCCAGAACAACCCGTTTGAAACCAGACTTGCGAAGATAATCACCGAGGCCAATCACCATGGTCTGGTAATCCTGCTCGATTGGCCCGGCGAGCAGCACGCGATTTCCAGTTTCAGCATGCCAACCGCTATCAGAATATGAAAAATCAACAACCGCCATGGCCTCTTCGTGCGCGGGCAATTGCAAGGCCAGCTTTCCGCCGGGATTCAGGACAAAACTTGCTCCGTCAAAGACCTGATCATCTTGCCCACCCACAAGGTTCAGATAAACCAATGGCAATCCTGTCTCTATCACTCGCGCGACCATATGGGTCATGCGCGTGTCAAAGCGGTTGCGCGCATATGGTGATCCATTTGGTACCAGCAGCAGTTCGGCACCGGATTCAGCTTGCGCTTCAGCTACATCACTGAGCCAGGCGTCCTCGCAAATCGGAGTGCCGATGCGAACTGGACCGATCCGGTAAGGTCCAGAGATATCACCGGATACAAACAAGCGCTTTTCATCGAAGACTGAGGTATTTGGCAGGTGATGCTTCCGGATTACCGCTTCAATTCTGCCCCCCGAAAGCACGGCCCAGCAATTGTGCAACCCAGTATCATCGGTAAGTGGAACACCCATACCCATGGCCGGCCCATCTGCGCACTCGTAGGCGAGCGCTTTCAGACTCTCGTACAGATCGGCTTGAAAGGCGGGACGCCAGACAAGATCCTGGGTCTGGTAGCCCGACAAGAACATCTCCGGAAGCGCTAGCATATCGGCGCCTGCCGCCTTTGCCGACTGCCAAGCCTCGCGTGCCTTGGCAGCATTTCCTGCTATATCCCCAACCGTCGGGTTGAGTTGCGCAAGCATGAGCCGGAAGCGTTCTGACATGGATTAGGCCTCAGGAAGATCAATGCGCCTCCACATATCATGTTGCGTGCCCGAGGAAAGACCCGTCGAGAAGATCGTTACCGGGAAAGCCCTTGCCAGATTCGAACAGCCTCTCTAGGTTTTCACTTGAAGAAACCCTTGGAGACCTGCGTCATGTCCTCGCCTTTCGTTTCCACGCGCGTGTTGCTAGCAAGTTTGGCCATCGGGCTCGCCGCACCGGCTTTTGCCCAGACTGATGGTGTGCTGACCCGCCAATACGAAGACGGGGGCATATATGAAGGAGAATTCAGGGATGGGCTTCAACACGGAATAGGGACTTACCGACTTCCCAACGGGTTTGAATATACCGGCGAATGGGTCGCAGGCGAAATCAGCGGCCAAGGCGTTGCGCGCTATCCTTCAGGTGCCGTTTACGAGGGAAGCTTTGCTGTTGGCAGCCCGCATGGGCTGGGCAAAATGATCTTTGCGGACGGGTCCAGTTACGAAGGGGAATGGATCGAAGGACGCGTTGAAGGGCAGGGTGAGAGACGATTCACGAATGACACAGTGTTTGTGGGAAGTTTTCTGGATGGCAAACCCCACGGCCACGCCGTGCTCACAAGGCCCGACGGATATCGATACGAAGGCAATTGGGTAGCGGGCGTGCGTGAGGGAGAAGGGCACATCCTTTATCCCGATGGCGCTACATATGAGGGTGAGTTTCTGGCTGATCAACCGCATGGGCGTGGAGTTTTCATCACGCCTGATGGACTTCGATACGAAGGTGAATGGGCGGAGGGTCAGCTCCATGGCCAGGGCGAGTTGACACAGCCGAACGGTGACCGCCACATCGGGGAGTTTCGTGCCGGGGTGCGGCATGGGGCGGCGCGTGTCGAACAAGCAGATGGGCTCGTTTTTGAAGGAAGTTTTGTTGATGACAGGCGCGAAGGCGAGGGGCGTCTGAGTGGACCGGACGGGTATCTGTATGAAGGAACCTGGGTCGCGGGGCAGATTGCGGGTGAGGGGCGTCTGGAGCTTCCCGATGGCTCCGTCTATGAGGGCCAGTTCAGAGCCGGTTTGCCAGATGGGGTTGGCGCTATCACCTATGCCGACGGCGCGACATATGAAGGTGCGTGGCGCGAAGGCCAGTTTCATGGAGAAGGCCGCGCTGTGTTCAATGACGGTGCCGTGTTCGAGGGGAGTTTCATGCAGGGACTGCCGGACGGGCAGGGTGTCATGACATTTGCGGACGGGCGCGTCTATACTGGCGAATTTGCCGGGGGTGAACTGCATGGCTCGGGTGAAATGATCTATCCTGATGGCAGCGTCTATCGGGGCATGTTTTCGGAGGGGGCGAGAGACGGTCAGGGACGAATCGAATTTGCTGATGGTTTTGCCTACGAAGGTGCTTGGTCGGGTGGCGAGATGACAGGCGAGGGGATTGCGACCTATAGCACAGGCGATGTTTACGAAGGGGAGTTTCGTGATGGTCAGCGTCACGGGCGCGGTGTGTTGCGCTACGCTTCCGGAGAAGTCCTGTCAGGAGATTGGGAGGATGGCAGGATCATCGTTCGCGATGATGATTGAACTCTGAATCTTGCGCAACATGATGCCAAAGACGCGACGCAAGTCTGATTTGCCGAACAAAATCTGTGTGCAGTGCCAGCGCCCTTTTACTTGGCGCAAGAAATGGGAGCGTGTGTGGCAGGATGTGCGCTTTTGCTCGCAGCGCTGTCGTACCGAATCACGACACGCCCCGAAATAGTTTGGCGCAAGGGTTGGGAGGCGCTTTCGTCTTTGTGCGCTGAAGTCATGAATTGTGATGAGTGCACCTCTGTGCCCGAAAAAAGGATGGACAACACGAAATGCCTGAGCCTACCCTCCTTGGAGGGAGATTAGCTTGAAATTGATTTAAGTTGCGAGCGTGACTTTCTGTAGCTTGAAGGCGGCTTCCCGATGTGCTGAGCGAAAGCGCGTGCAAAATATCCAGGGGTTGAAAAGCCGAGATTCCGCGCAATCTCCTGCACCGGCAGATCAGTTTCAAGCAGCATGCGGCGCGCTTCGAAAAGGCGACGCTCCTGCATCAGAGCCAGTGCGGTCCGCCCACAACTCGCCCGACAGGCGCGTGTCAGATGGGTAGGTGTCACGCCAAGTGCTGTTGCATAATCGGTAACATTGAGCGAAGAGGCGAACTCGCGCTCAAGAAGGGCAGTGTAGCGAACAGTCAACCGCTCATTCGCATTGAGTTTCGGGACTGGCCCGCTGAGCTCATTCCCATGCTCCTTACAATGCCGATCAAGCCAGATGGCAAGTAATGCCAATTGCAGATAGGCGGCTTTTTCGGCCTGGGCACGCTGCCCATCCAATTCACGCTGCACAAGATCAACGATATTCGATACTTCTGCTTGCTGGACGCCGTCGCGCAAGCGAAGATGCAGCGGTTGCCTTGGCAGGTCGAGGCCATGTTTTTCACCGAGATATATCGCTGTGCCCTGAACGCGGGTCATGGTCTGGAAGCCATAGAGCGTACCGGCAGGAATGAAGATCGCGTTGTGCGGATGAAAACCACGCGTGCTTCCACCCAAATTGAGGCGCCCTTGACCATGGGTGAACCACAAGAAAAGAGGCTCGCGCAACGCGCGCATCGTTTCAAGCTGCCATTTCGGTGCAGCAGCCAATTTGCTGATCTGCAATATACGAAGTCGAGTTGGTGTTTCAGGTATTCTTGTCATTTCATTCGTATCCCCCCGGACAATGGCGAGATTACGGCACGAGGAGTGGATGGAAAGAGTTTTCCATCACGGCGCTGTGATGGATGTTGGTGTGGTTGGGCAAGCGTTGCAAATTAGTGACTCTAACAGGCAAGGCCACGCCATTCAGACATGCGGGTACGAAACCATGTGCGTTGGCGCTTGGCATATTGGCGAGAAGCAAGTGTTGCAGCGGCGATGGCATCAGCCAACGAAATATGGCCCTTCACATGTGCAATCAATTCGGGTGCTCCAATCGCTTTTGCCCATGGCGCGTGGGGATCCCAACAGGGCAGCACAGCTAACACTTCTTCCACTGCCCCTTGTGCGATCATCGCTTCAAAGCGGGCATCGATTCGCTTGTTCAGCCAATTCACGTCTGGCCTCAGCACAAGAGCAGTCGTCTGGTCAATGGGCAGTAACGGAGCAGGCGTCTGTTTATGCCAATCGGCAAGCCCTTGCCCGGTTGCTTGCAAGACTTCCCAAGCACGCTGAACGCGTGCAGGATTGGCAAGGTCAATCATCCTGCGTGTTTCAAGGTCAAGATCGCCGATCAAAGCATCTATCCCTGCGTGTCTGAGCCGCGTGTCGCCCTCGCGCCGGATCTGGATCGGGATTGGTGGGATCTGCACCAAACCTTCGGTGAGAGCGCGAAAATAAAGTCCGGTGCCTCCAACTATAATTGGATCAGGGTGCTGATCGAGCAAGTCCGTCACGGCGCGCAGCCAGTGACCGACGGACCAGTCCAGATTTCGAGATACCGTGCCGTAGAGAAAATGCGGAACTATGGCTGTCTCTTCGGCACTGGGGCGGGCCGAAAGGAGTTGCCACATATCGTAAACTTGCAGCGCATCAGCATTGATAATCACGCGGTTTTGTTGCTTTGCAATCTCGAGCGCCAAGGCGGATTTCCCGCTTGCCGTTGGACCTGCCAGTAAAACTGGTTGGCCATGTATAGGAGGCGATTTGTCCAATGCTTCAAATGCAAGGACCAATGGATCGGTAGTTTTGGGCATTTGGTCCTGCTTTCAGATTGAACCTATCTGCATTTTCCGACATTTTGCCGTCCAACGGAAGCACTCGGCAGAAAGCTCTGTGCGTCCTCCGCGTCTGCGTAAGGATAACACCATGTCAGAAACAGCCACTCCAACCGCCTATAACCGCGTCATGCTCAAAATTTCTGGCGAGGCGCTTATGGGGGATCAGGGATTTGGGCTGCATCCACCGACAGTCGCGCGCATCGCACAAGAAGTGAAATCGGTCCATGAGATGGGCGTGGAGATATGCATGGTCATCGGCGGAGGCAATATCTTCCGCGGATTGCAAGGTTCGGCACAGGGAATGGAGCGTACGCAAGCGGATTACATGGGCATGCTTGCGACCGTAATGAATGCACTGGCGATGCAGACGGCGCTCGAGGAACTGGGGGTGTTCACCCGCGTAATCAGCGCAATTCCGATGGATCAGGTTTGCGAGCCCTATATTCGGCGCCGTGCGGTGCGGCATCTGGAGAAGAAGCGCGTCTGCATATTTGCTGCGGGAACCGGCAATCCGTATTTCACCACTGATACCGCTGCGGCCCTGCGTGCGTCGGAAATGGCATGTGAAGCGATATTCATGGGCAAGCAGGTTGATGGCATTTATGACAGCGACCCTAAGATCAACCCGGATGCCCACCGTTATGATGAAATTAGTTACGATGAGGTGCTGAGGGCCAATCTGAAGGTGATGGATGCCTCTGCAATCGCTCTCTGCCGTGACAATAAAATGCCTCTTATCGTGTTCTCACTCGATGAGCCCGGTGGATTTAGCGGAATCTTGCGCGGCGAAGGCACATATACGCGGGTTCATGCCTGATCAATCAGCGCAAGATGCTTACAAAACGGTTGCGCGCACGCTAGAAGAGGCGCGACTCGGGCTTTCTGAAAGCCTAAAGTAATAAGGAAGCGTTTCCATGTCAGATGAAATCGAGATTGATCTGGATGACCTCAAACGCCGCATGGACGGCGCAATGTCAGCGCTGAAGACAGAGTTCGCGTCACTGCGCACTGGTCGGGCGTCAGCCGCGATGTTGGAGCCTGTGATGGTGGAAGCTTATGGACAAATGACGCCAGTCAATCAGGTCGGAACGGTCAATGTGCCCGAGCCCAGGATGGTAACGATAAATGTCTGGGACAAATCCATGGTGGGTAAGGTTGAGAAAGCAATCCGCGAGAGCGGGCTGGGGATCAACCCGCAACTGAATGGCACCATTATCATGCTGCCAATTCCAGAACTCAATGAGGAACGCCGACGCGAGCTTACCCGAGTGGCAGCGCAATATGCCGAGCATGCGCGTGTGGCAGTACGAAATGTGCGTCGCGACGGTATGGACCAGATCAAGAAGGCCAAAGCCGCTGGTATGAGTGAAGATGAGCAAAAGCTCTGGTCTGAAGAAATTCAGGAACTCACCGACAACTATATCGGCAAGGTTGATAAAGCCTTGGAGAGTAAGCAGGAAGAGATCATGCAGGTCTGAGGAAAGACTGCAAAGGGAGATCCCATGAGCTTCGATCAGCCCACACAGGAATATCCGTCAATCGACAGCAACCTTCATGTTGCTGTCATCATGGATGGAAACGGGCGGTGGGCAAAAAACCGGGGCTGGCCGCGATTGGTTGGTCATCGCAAAGGTGCAGAGCGCGTGCGTGAGCTAGTAGCCGCATGCCCTGGCCTCGGGATACGGTATCTGACACTATATGCCTTCTCGACCGAGAACTGGAAGCGCACTACAGAAGAAGTCATGGGGCTGATGTCGCTCTTTGCGCGCTATATCAAGCGAGAGGCCGCGCGGATGAATCGTGAAGGCGTGCGAATGCGCGTTATCGGAGATCGCAGCCGACTTGATCCCAAGCTTGCGGGCCTGATTGACTGGATTGAACAAGAGACCGCTGGCAATGATACCGTGCACCTGACAGTGGCCATGAATTACGGTGGTCGCGACGAAATAGCCCGAACAATGAAATTTCTTGCGCGTGAGGTGGCGGAAGGTCGCATCGCACCTGAGGATATTACCGAAGCCATGATTTCCGATCGCCTCGACACCAGGTTCCTACCTGATCCGGATCTTGTGGTGCGCAGCTCTGGCGAGACACGGGTTTCCAATTTTCTGCTATGGCAAGCAGCTTATTCGGAATATGTCTTCAGCCCTGTTCTCTGGCCCGATTTTACGCCTGACACGATGCAAACGATCCTGCATGCTTTCCACATGCGCGAACGCCGCTTCGGGGGAGTGACTGTGTGAGCGCCCCTTCGGGCAGTTTCGCTGATTTACGCGACCGCACGATCTCGGGCGTGATCATGGCAGTATTTGGCATTGCTGCTGTCTCGGCGGGTGGAATATGGTTCACCTTGCTTGTTTGTATTCTGTGCGGTGCGATGGTCTGGGAACTCACCCGGATGCTCGACCAAGGTGCAAGTTTTGGCAAAGCCGAAGCCGCTGGCATGACAGCGTCCGTGGCGCTTCTGGTCTTCTGGCTTCAACTCAGTGGTCTTTGGCTCATTGGCGTCCTGACACTTGCAGTGGTATTGCTTGCATTGCGCTTTCCAAAGGATCGCGCGATGGCCGGGGCTTATCTGGCACTGATCCTTTTCGCAGGCTTGGGCTTGATCGCGCTGCGTGAAGGCTTTGGCTGGGAATGGGTGCTATGGCTCGCGTTAATCGTCATTGGTTCTGACGTGGCGGGGTATTTTGCTGGTCGTTTGATCGGTGGGCCGAAACTCTGGCCAAGAGTGAGCCCGAAAAAGACTTGGTCCGGCACGATCGCGGGCTGGGGGGTTGCTGCCGGGATTGGGGCGGCGTTCATGGCGGTTCTTGGTGCTGAAGCTGGGCTTATTCTGGTGTCTGTTCTCGTGGCAATGGCCGGGCAAGCGGGAGATATCGCCGAGAGTGCAATAAAACGCCATGCCGGCGTGAAGGACAGCTCTAATCTGATCCCCGGACATGGCGGCGTGATGGACCGCTTTGACGCTATGATTGCGGCGGCGCTGATGGTTCTGCTGCTTGTAGAGACGGGTCTCGTCGCGACCCTGATTGGTTGAGACAGAGCATGCAGGTTTCGGTCTTCGGCGCGACAGGCTCCATTGGCGAAAGCACAGTCGATCTTTTGCTGCGGCGAGACGATATCGAGGTCGTGGCCCTTACAGGCGGACGGAATTGCGTGCGGCTGGCCGAGCAGGCCCGGGCATTGCGTGCGAAACTGGCGGTGACAGCGCATGAAGATTGTTATACTGAGCTAAAAGAGGCGTTGGCGGGAAGCGGGGTAGAGGTCGCTGCTGGCACTGATGCACTTATTGCCGCCGCCGAGCGGCCTGCTGATTGGGTGATGTCCGCAATTGTGGGCGCTGCCGGGCTTGCGCCGGGACTCCGGGCGCTGGCACAGGGCGCAACGCTGGCGCTTGCAAACAAGGAATCTCTTGTCACGGCAGGTCCACTCCTGATGAGCGAGGCCGCACGCAACGGCGCGTGCATACTTCCGGTGGACAGCGAGCATTCTGCAGTATTTCAGGCGCTCGTGGGTGAAGAAATTTCACAGGTCGAGCGCGTAATCATTACGGCATCTGGTGGACCGTTCCGTGACTGGAGCAAGACCGATCTCGCACAGGCCACGCTCGCACAGGCGATGCAGCATCCAAACTGGTCTATGGGACAACGGATCACCATCGATTCGGCGAGCCTTTTTAACAAGGCGCTCGAACTAATTGAAACAAGAGAATTTTTTGGGCTAGAGCCTGCGCAGATCGAGGCCGTGATCCACCCACAATCGATTATTCACGCTTTGGTAGGCTTTCGCGACGGAGCATTGATGGCTCATCTCGGCCCCCCAGATATGCGTCACGCCATCGGCTATGCGCTGAACTGGCCCAAACGGCGCGACTTGCCGGTTGCACGCCTTGATCTGGCGCAGATCGGTTCCCTGAGCTTCGAGGCCCCTGATCCGGATCGTTTTCCTGCACTACGGCTGTCGCGCGAAGTAATGGAACTGCGCGGCCATGCGGGCGCGGCCTTCAATGCTGCGAAGGAAGTCGCGCTCGATGCCTTTATTTCAGGACAGATTGGTTTTGTGGCGATGGCAGAACTGGTCGAACATACAATTGACAGCCTTTTGTCCGAGTCTTGTCTGACTGAGCCGGTATCCGCGCTTGAAACCGTCGTCGCCATGGACCAAATGGCCAGAGAGCGGGCCCGCGGGCTCGCTGCACGCATGTCGTGAACGCTTCGGCGCAAAAATGAGGGGATCGGGTTTGGACCTTATCGGGCTATTGCCAAGTTTCGGGAGTTTTTTCTATACGATTGCCGCATTTGTCATTGTGTTATCGGTGATCGTGGCTGTGCATGAATACGGTCACTATATAGTCGGGCGCTGGTCGGGCATTCATGCTGAAGTGTTTTCAATCGGCTTCGGCCCGGTTCTCATGAGCCGACGCGACAAGCGTGGGACGGTCTGGCAAGTAGCAGCGGTTCCGCTTGGTGGGTATGTGAAGTTTGCAGGAGATTCCAGCGCGGCCTCGAGTAAGGACGGCGAGGCGATGGCGCAGATGGATGCTGCTGCACGTCGACGCACGATGCATGGCGCTCCTCTTTGGGCACGTGCGAGCACGGTCGCGGCCGGACCACTTTTCAATTTCATATTCGCCTTTGGTGTCTTTGCTGCGCTGATCATTTATGACGGGGTCGCAGTAGATGAGCCGATCGTAGGCGAGATAGCGGCACTCCCAGCCGAACCATTCGGGCTGGCAATTGGCGATAGGATATTGGCGGTCGAAGGCGTCGAGACTGAGAGCCTTTCTGATTTTCTGAGCCTTGCTCCTGACATGCCTGAGCAATCGACCCTGACCTACACTGTTGAGCGCGATGGGCAGATCCTCGAAGTAACGGGGCCTCATCCGCAACCGCCACTCGCTGGCTCCGTTGCGTTGCAATCAGCTGCACGCGAAGCACAGATGCAACGAGGTGATGTCATCACGGCAATTGATGGCGTTGAAATCGCAACTTTCGAGCAGCTGCGCGAAATCGTTTCCCAATCGGAGGGAAATCCTCTGGCGCTGCAGGTCTGGCGTCAAGGCGAAGCTCTGGAGCTGACGCTTGTGCCCCAACGCACGGATCTGCCGTTGGCTGAGGGTGGGTTCGAAACACGCTATCTGATCGGGCTGACGTCTGGGACCGTATTTGACTACGGTAGGCGCAGCCCCAGTGTGGTTGAGGCGTCATCCATTGCCGTAATGCAGATTTGGCGCGTAATCCGTACATCGCTCGAGGGGCTGTATTACATGGTCATCGGGCAGATCAGCACCTGCAATCTCTCAAGCCCGATCGGGATCGCCGAAGCTTCGGTCGCAACGGCCAGTGATGGGTTGTTCGAATTCGTTTGGTTCATCGCAGTCCTTTCTGTGGCAATCGGGCTTCTCAACCTTTTTCCGGTTCCACCACTCGATGGGGGCCACCTTGTGTTTCACGCCTATGAGGCAGTTATGCGAAGGCCCGCAGGCGATAAAGCGATGCAGATCCTGATAGCTATCGGACTGTCACTCGTGCTGATGCTGTTCGTTTTTGCAGTGTTCAATGATCTGACCTGCTGAAGTTCAGCCTTAGGCCGCGAACTTGCCGCATTCTTGCCGAATTTCTCCACTAGCTCTTCAAGCAGGTGGAGAAAACGAATGACACTGATTGAAACAGAACTGCACAATGTGAAACTCATCTGGTCTGCTTTCGGCAGCAGAATCAAAGTGTCTTTGGCTATTTTGTTGGGACTTTTTCTCGCAAAGCTGCTCGTGGAAATTGCACTCTATGCGCCGGGTGTTGCACCTATCACTTTCTGAAGTGACAGATAACGTCCAGAAAGAACGAGGATAATAGTGATTATCCCGGTTTTCTTCGCATGAGAAGTCGGCGCGAATGCTTTGAATTCTTTGGCATGGCGAACTGGGCGATTGCTTTGACAAGCTGCCTCTGAACCGCTACTCACAGGTTATAAAAAAGCGGTAAGAACGGGGCCTGACATGCGCGCTATCTTGAAGATGCTGCCGTCGCGCAAAGGCGGTGCGGCAAACTGCCTGCACGTCTTTTCGGTGGCGTATTTTTGTTTGTTTGCAATAGCTAGCGGCGCATTAGTAACGCCTGCGCAGGCTCAGACCTTTCGGTTTACCTCGATCGAGATAGACGGAAATATTCGTGTCGATGATTCGACACTTTTCAGTCTCGCAGGTTTTGCGCCAGGGCAGGAGATCAGCGCTGCGCAACTGAACAATGCCTACAGCAATATTGCGGCTTCCGGATTGTTCGAGACGGTTGATTTCGTGCCTCGTGGCAACACGCTCGTCATCCAGGTGCGGGAGTATCCTGTTATCGGGATCGTGAATTTTGAGGGCAATCGCCGTGTGAATGATGATGCGATAGCAGGGGTCGTTCAGACACGTGCAGGCCGAGTGCTGTCGCCTTCTGCTGTGGAGGCCGACACACGCGCCATTGCAGAGCTTTATGCACAGCGGGGGCGTAGCGCTGCAGAAATCACACCGCGCATCATCCCGCGTGGGAATAATCGCGTCGATCTGGCCTTCGAGATTCGTGAAGGCAACGTTGTAGAGATTGAGCGCGTCTCTTTTGTGGGTAACCGCGCCTTTTCGAACTACCGTTTGCGGCAGGTGCTGGACACCAAACAAGCCGGGCTTTTTCGGTGGCTGGTGCAGCGCGACACATTTGTCGGCGAGCGTATTGCACTCGACCGCCAGCTTCTCACCGATTTTTACCTGTCGCGCGGCTATGTCGATTTCGAAGTCCTCTCTGTCACCTCCGAGATGGCGCGTGAGCGCGATGGGTTTTTCCTGACCTTCAATATTCGGGAGGGCCAGCAATATCGGTTCGGGAATATTTCGGTGGTGAGCGAAGTCGAGGGTATCGACGCAGCCGATTACGAACGAGAGTTGCGCATTCGCCCTGGAACTGTCTTTTCCCCCAATGTGCTTGACCAGAATATTGCCCGGATGGAGCGCCTGGCGGAACAGCGCGGGCTGCGCTTTATCCGCGCCGACCCGAGGTTCACCCGGAATAATGTCAATCAGACCATCGACGTTGAATTCGCCATCGTTCGTGGTGAGCGTATTTTCGTAGAGCGTATCGACATACAGGGAAACACGACGACTGTTGATCGTGTGGTGCGTCGACAGTTTACCTCGGCAGAGGGCGATCCATTAAACCCTCGCGAGATTCGTGAGGCAGCGGAACGAATCAGAGCGCTTGGATATTTTGCCGATGTTGCCGTCGATCCAAGGCAGGGCTCTGCCCCTGATCAGGCCATAATCGATGTGGAGGTTGAAGAAACAACCACTGGGTCGCTTGGTTTCTCGGTCAGTTATGGACGTGCGCAGGGGGTCGGTTTCGGGATTTCTTTCGCTGAGCAAAATTTCCTGGGTCGTGGTCAGCAGCTTTCAATCAATTTCAATACTGTTCGCGGCTCGCGCGATATATCGCTCCAGTTTACAGAGCCTGCGATGTTTGATCGGGATCTGAGCTATTCGCTCGGTATCGGGTATCAGGAAACGCGCACGTTCTTCTCTGACTTCAACACGCGCGAAGCTTTCCTGAACAATGCGATCGGGTTCCCGGTCAGTGAGTTTGGGCGGTTGCAGCTGCGCCAAGGCATTGTTGCTGATCGGCTTTCGGGTTTGCCTGCGGGCGGATCGTTGCGGCTTGCCCGGGATGAAGCAGCTGGTACGGCCGTGACGGGAACTCTGGGTTATACTTATACGTTTGATACGCGCCGCGTAGGAATTGACCCCACTCAAGGCTGGATACTGTCTGCAAGCCAGGATTTCGGTTTTGGAAATCAAAGCCGTCGTTTCATACGCAGCGAGGGGCGCGCAGGCTATGAGATCGCAGTTTTCAATGAAGATGTGACGCTGCGCGGTGATGCGCGTGCCGGTGTGCTGCATATGATCAGTGGTTCATCGCGCAACCGCGACCGCTTCCAACTGGCTGATGTGATGCGTGGTTTTGCGCCGGGGCGCGCTGGTCCGCGCGATTTCCTTTCGGCGAATAATGATGTGCTGGGCGGCACAAAATACATGGTGTTGCAGGTCGAGGCGCAGTTCCCTCTGGGGACGCCCGAGGAATACGGTTTGAGCGGCGGTGTATTTGCAGATGTCGGGTCTGTCTGGGGTGTGGATAATGTGAATGTCCCGGGTATCGATATGCGGGCGCCGGGCGGTTCAAATTCCAACAGGATGAATTTGCGCGCAACGCTGGGTGTGTCCCTTTTCTGGGATAGCCCGCTGGGCCCATTGCGGTTCGATTTTTCCAGACCGGTTCGCAAGCAACCCTATGACCGCGCTCAGAACTTTGATTTCTCGATCGTGACGCAATTCTGATGCGGATTGCCGCGGTATTTGCGGCAGCATTCGGAGCGGCGTTTTTGGGTGCTGCCGCTCCGACAAAAGCGCAAACAGGTCCGAGTTTTGCGCTTGGTCAACCTGTCGAACAGTTCTCGCGCCCCTCACTACGAACAATTGATGACGAGCGGCTGTTTCGTGAATCGTTGTTTGGGCGTCGTGTAACCGAGGAAATAGCTGTTGCCTCGCGCGCGCTGGAAGCCGAGAATGACCGGCTGCTTGCAGAACTGACTGCACGGGAAACCGAGTTGACCGAGTTGCGTGCTGAAATGAGTCTCGAAGAGTTCCGCGCGGCAGCAAATGCCTTCGACCTACAGGCAGAGGAAGTTCGTCGAACGCAATCCGAAAAGCGCCAGCGACTGGCTCAATTTGAGGAGTCCGAGCGGCGTCGCTTCTTTTCGGAGATCTCTTCGGTTTTGCAAGAGGTTCTCGAAGCCGAGGGGGGACAAATCCTGATTGATGCGCGTGCGGTCATTATTGCGCGGATCGATGTCGATATGACTGATCAAGCCATCAAGGCGATGGATGATGCGATTGGTGACGGCGGTGCAGCGCCGTTTCCATTGACGCTTCCCTGATCTTGCTGTTGCAGCGCTTGCCACCTGTAACAGCAGTTGTTAGATCAGCGTCGGTTCCGGCTGCCCTGTGCGGTCATCTTACGAGGGAAAGAACGCTGATGTCGCAAGCTGTGCCGCATGAGGCCGATCTGGCCACAATCATGAAGATCATTCCGCATCGCTACCCGTTCTTGCTGGTAGACAAGGTGCGTGATGTGGTGGCGCGCGACTCTGCAATAGGCATCAAGAATGTCACATTTAACGAACCGCATTTTCAGGGCCACTTCCCCGGTGCGCCGATCATGCCCGGCGTCACGATTGTCGAGGCGATGGCGCAAACCGCTGCGGTGCTTGTGGGACTTTCGGTTGGTTTTGGCGAGCGTGCGCCGCTGGTATATTTTATGTCTATCGACAAGGCGAAGTTCCGCCGCAAAGTCGTTCCCGGTGACGTGCTCGAACTGCATGTAAAGGTTAAGCGTGGCTCTACCAAGATCTGGAAGTTCGAAGGCGTTGCAAAAGTGGAGGGGCAGGTAGCCGCTGAGGCAGAGTTTGCAGCAATGATAGATCTCTCAGCGCAAGTGGCCGAGTGAGCGCTGTGATGATAGATCCGAGCGCCGAAATCCATCCCATGTCTATAGTCGAGCCTGGTGCGCAAATTGGCGCCGGCTGCAAGATCGGGCCTTTCGCGATCGTGGGTGGCGAGGTTGTGCTGGGTGAAAATGTGACCCTGCGACCTCATGCGCTGGTCACCGGCTGGACCGAGATTGGCTCAGGCTCGACTGTGTTTTCCTTCGCCTCGGTCGGTGAAATCCCGCAGGACCTGAAATATGCAGGCGAGCGCACCCGTCTTGTTGTGGGGCAGAATTGCCGAATCCGTGAGAATGCGACAGTCCATATCGGTACTGAACAGGGCGGAGGGATCACGCGTGTTGGCGATGGTTGCCTGATCATGGCGGGCGCGCATGTTGGCCATGATGCGCAGGTCGGGAACAATGTGATTCTGGCTAATTATGCTGGGGTGGCGGGGCATGTGATGATTGGTGACAATGTGATCGTAGGTGCCTCTGCCGGGTTGCACCAGTTCATCCGCGTGGGTGAGGGGGCAATGATAGGCGCGTTGACGCGTGTAACTCATGACGTAATGCCATTCGGGCTTGTTTCAGGCCCGGATGGCGTGTTGCACGGGCTTAATCTTATCGGTCTCAAGCGTCGGGGAATGGCGCGAGAGGATATTGCTGCCCTGCGCGCGGCCTACAAACGATTAGCGGAAGGCGAGGGGGCGCTGAGCGATCTCGCACAGGCGATTCTGAGAGAAACTGATTCAGGGGTGGTCCAGCAGGTCGCACGATTTTTCACCAGTGATTCGGGTCGCAACTTTCTGCGTCCGTCATGAGCCGGGTTGCCCTGATCGCCGGTCGCGGACGGCTACCTCATCTGCTTTCAGAAAAGCTGGCCGCCGAGGGCCCCGCGCCGCTTCTGGCCGAATTGGAAGGCTTCGAAAGCCTTAGTTCGTTGCAAGGCAATGTGCTGCGTTTTCGTCTGGAGAGATTGGTCCCGTTTCTCGATCACTTGCAGAATGCGGGCATAACCCAAGCTGTCTTTGCAGGTGGCGTGCATCGCCCGCGCCTTGACCCGGCACTGATCGACCCGGAAACAATGCAGCTTCTACCGCGCATCATGGCTGCGATGCAGCAAGGTGACGACGGAACCCTGCGCGAGGTGATTGCGCTCATGGGTGAGTGGGGAATCGAGGTAATAGGCGCGCAGGATATCTGCCCAGGTCTGGTGGCGTGCCCGGGTGTTCTGGGCGCTGCCAGCCCGAAGCCTGACGATAATCAGGATGCCGCACGCGGCTTCGAGATCCTGCGCGCACTCGGGGCTGCTGATATCGGGCAGGGATGTGTCGTGTCGCGCGGCCTTTGCCTTGCTGTCGAGGCGCTGCCCGGCACCGATGCGATGCTGGCCCATCTTGCCAGCCTGCGCGCAAGCGGCGCCGATCTGCCCGAAGGTGGCGTGTTCTGCAAGGCTCCGAAGCCTGGTCAGGATCGCAGGATCGATCTGCCCGCAATCGGACCTGCCACTGTGCGCGCAGCCCACGACGCGGGACTGCGCGGCATTGTGTTCGAGGCAGGTGGTGTGCTGCTCATCGATCGCGCCGAGATTGAGCAAACAGCCGCAGCGCTGGGGCTTTTCCTCTGGGCGCGTGAGCAGGCGTGAGGATCTTCATTATCGCGGGAGAGCCTTCGGGCGACAGACTCGGGGGCGCGTTGATGGCAGGCTTGCGCACGCTCGCCCCGGAGAGCGTATTCGATGGTGTGGGCGGAGAGTCGATGGCGGCGGAAGGGCTTGTCTCGCGGTTCCCGATGTCCGAACTCTCGGTCATGGGACTTGCGGAGGTCTTGCCACGCCTTTCGCTACTGCGCCGGCGCATCGTTGAGACTGCAGAGGCAATAGCCAATACACTCCCTGATCTGGTGATTACCATCGACAGCCCGGATTTCTGCCTGCGCGTGCTCAAGCATGTCCGCACACAGCGCCGGGATCTACCCGTTGTGCATTATGTCGCGCCTTCGGTCTGGGCGTGGCGATCAAAACGGGCTGCGCGCATGGCCCCGCTGGTGGATCATGTGCTGGCTCTTCTACCCTTTGAGCCGCCATATATGGAAGCCGCTGGTATGAGCTGCGATTTCGTCGGTCATCCGGTTGTGGCTGAACCGCGCGCCAGCGAGGCGGAGATCACTGATCTGCGGGCACGCTTTCCCGGTCGCCTGCTGCTGGCGCTGCCAGGCTCGCGCAAGGGCGAGATCTCACGTCATGCACCGCGTTTTGGCGCGGCGCTGGCACAGGTTCTGACCGAGGATATGCAAGTGCTTGTCCCGACCGTCGGCACTCAGGCAGCGTTCATGCGCAGCGAGGTCGCGCACTGGCCTTTTGCGGCGCATGTGCTCGAAGGGGCGGGCGAGAAACGCGCGGCTTTCGGGGCGGCAGAATTAGCGCTGGCGGCCTCGGGCACAGTCTCGCTGGAGCTTGCCGCCAACGCCACGCCAATGGTGATCGCTTACGATGTGAATCCGATTACACGCTTTCTGGCAGAGCGGTTGATCAAACTCGACACAGTAACCCTAGTCAATCTGGTCTCGGAATCGCGCGCGGTGCCAGAGTATCTGGGCCGCAATTGCACTCCGGAGAAAATTGCCGAAGCGCTGCGGATGCTCATGGAAAACCCACAAGCGCAGAAGGCGCAGCTTGCGGCGATGCAATTGACGATGGAGCGGCTTGGGCAGGGAGGCGACGCGCCAGGTCAGCGCGCCGCTGCTTCAGTGCTGAACTTCATGCAAATGCGGACCACTCAGACAGGTTGAGGGTCAGAGCTTGCACCTTCGTCGCTCCGGCGCTTGCGGTTGTCTTCCATGAAAGCGTCGAATTCGGCCTTGTCCTTCGCTTCGCGCAGCCGCGCCAGAAATTCGGCGAATGCAGCCTGCTCGTCTTCCAGGCGCCGCAATGTATCGGCCTTGTAGGCATCAAATGCCGAATTGCCCGAAGACCGCGCGACCATAGTGCCATGTTTGATACTTTTGCCGCAGGATTTTCCAAACATCTGTTTCCCCCAGATCATATAAGCCAGAAGTGCAAGCCCGATGGGCCAGAACAGCACAAAGCCGAAGACCATAGCCGTGATCCATCCCACCTTGCCGAACCCGTCGAGCCAAGACTCTGCCTGACGGGCCCAGGACATGGGCGCAGTCGTTGTTGTCATGGTTTTTTCCTTTTTGGGTGTAAATGTTATTAACATTAACATATATGGGAAGACCTGAAAAGCCTTCAAGTGGTGCTTTGAATTATTTGAGTGATTAATTCTGATCCGCGAAAACTTTCGCTGCCAGCGCTACCCGTGCCGCTGCTGTGACAAGACAGAGCACACCAAAGCCCCAGGCAAGCGGAACGAAAAACTGTGGGAAAATACACAAAATCAGGAAAAAAAGGATTGTCTCGGTACCCTCGAGAAGCCCACCAGTGAAATAGAGAGACTTCACTCCATGCGCATTGCTGCGCATTTGTTTTTTTTCGGCCAGAACTGAAAATCCAAGGAAAGATCCGCTGTTAACATAGAAGCTCATCAACAGGAACGCACCTGCCGCACCATGTAGAGGTTGGTCGAGTATCACAAACGCAAGCGGGATCGCACCATAGAAGACATAATCACAAACAATATCAAGATAGCCGCCAAAATCCGTCACACCGTGTGCACGCGCCACAGCTCCATCCAGCCCGTCGGCGAGCCGCGAGGCAAGGATGAACAAGATCGCAAGCCAGAAAGCTTCAGCAACAATTGCCACCGCCGCTGCGAGCCCAAAGCCGAGCCCGATCAGGCTGACCGTATTGGCGCTGATCCCACTTCGCGCAAGCACAGCTCCGACCCGGTTCAACGGTGGATCCATCCATGGTCTGATATGGCGATCGAGCATCGTGTCCCCCTATGCCGACCACCAAATGTGCGGCTATGCATATACTGTACCTGTTCCAAGCCATGACAAGAGCTGCAAGCCCCATTGACCACTTGCTGGCTGCGTCCTACCACTTGGCCAGTTCATTTGCCGAAAAGGGTGTAGAATGTTCCAGACCTATACCTCGAACACCCGTCCAGAAGACGGCCCGCCGAGACTGGCCGCCTTGCGCGCAAAGCTCGATAAGGCAGGGGTTACTGGCTACATCCAGCCTCGTGCCGATGTCCATCAGGGGGAATATGTCGCGCCTTGCGACGAGAGGCTCGCCTGGCTCACCGGGTTCACTGGCTCTGCTGGTTTTTGCATTGTGCTCCCCGATTGCGCGGGACTGTTTGTTGATGGCCGTTACCGCGTTCAAGCTAAGCTGCAGTGCGCGCCTGTTTTCACGCCGGTCAACTGGCCCGAGATCAAGCCAGCCGAATGGTTGCGCAAAGCCTGTCCTGAAGGAGCGATCATCGGCTTTGATCCATGGCTGCATACACCCGATGAAATAGAGACACTGGAAAAAGGACTCAAAGGAAGTGGTGTCGTTTTGCGCGCGATGACCAACCAGATTGATGCACTCTGGAGTGATCGCCCATCGCCTCCTGATGCACCTGCGTACAGCCACCCTGAGGCGTTTGCTGGCTTGTCGTCGCTGGCCAAGCGCGAGGGTCTGGCCAAAGCTTTGCGCGAAAACGAGCAGCGCGCTGTCGTTCTTACACAGCCAGAAAGCCTGTGTTGGCTTCTGAATATCCGTGGGGGAGATCTTCCACGCGTTCCCGTAATGCAGGGATTCGCGATTGCCCATGATGATGGCCGCATTGATTTGTTCGTCAATCCTGACAAGACGACCTCTATTGCATGGGATCACAGTGTACATATCCGCCCACCCGAAGCTTTGGAGCCTGCGCTAAGAACCTTGACGGGGCCGGTTCGGCTCGACAAAACCACCATCCCATTGCAGATTGTTCACCTGCTGCGCGGTGCTGATATCGAAATTGCATTCATGCAGGACCCCTGCCTTTTACCCAAGGCCCGCAAGACAGAGGCCGAACTCGCAGGTGCACGTGCAGCTCATCTTCGTGACGGTACGGCAATGGTGGAATTCCTTTGCTGGCTTGACGAGCAGGCCTTGCAGCTTGTCGCTGACCATGAACACCGTGTTACAGAGATTGACATCGCCCAACAGCTTGAGGCGTACCGCATGGCGACAGGTGCGCTGAAAGATATAAGTTTCGACACAATCTCGGGATCGGGGCCAAATGGTGCGGTAGTACATTACCGCGTGACCGAAAACAGTAATCGTCGCCTTATGCCTGGTGATCTGATGCTTGTGGATTCCGGAGGGCAATATCTTGATGGCACGACCGATATCACGCGCACAATTGCCATTGGCCCGGTTGGTGCGCGAGAAGCCGAATGCTTTACACGCGTTTTGCAGGGTATGATATCCATTTCGCGTATGCGGTTTCCACGTGGGGTCGCAGGGGCGCATCTGGATGCCCTTGCACGCTATCCGCTCTGGCTTGCCGGGCTCGATTACGATCATGGCACGGGACATGGCGTGGGAGCCTTCCTATCGGTTCATGAGGGCCCGCAACGGTTATCACGTATCAGTACGGTCCCGCTAAGCGAGGGCATGATCCTCTCAAACGAACCCGGCTACTATGCCGAGGGCGCATTCGGGATACGTATTGAAAACCTTCTGGCGGTGCGTGCCGGAAGGGTGCCAGCGAATGGCGATGCGCGTGATTGGCTTGAGTTCGAGACGCTTACGCTCGCACCAATAGATCGTCGTCTTATTGATAAAACGATGCTGACAAATGATGAGTGCGCTTGGCTGGACAGTTATCATCAGCGGGTCGAGAGTCTGCTCGGCCCATTGGTATCAGAACAGGCAGCACGATGGTTGAAGGCTGCTTGTGCACCGCTTTGAGGGCTCTATATCCTGGCAGACGGGTACTTTGCCTTTTGGCGAAAGCCTGCAATAGTGCGACCAAATCAGAACCTGAGAGGATAAGCGCAATATGAGCAACATCAGGATTTACCCCGCGCAAGGCAAATGGGTCGTGCGCGCAGGCGGATCAGTGATCGCAGAGAGCACAAATGCCCTGGAACTGGTGCAGCGTGATTTCCCGTTCGTGATATATTTCCCACGCGAAGACATCGCATCTGCAGTGCTTGATCCGTCGGATCGGCCCTTGTTTTGTGATGATCGTGGTGAGGGGGTGCATTTCCATGTATCAAGCCCTGAAGGTATCATCCTGAATGCTGGCTACAGCATTACTGCACCTACGGAAGCAGCCACCTCGCTGAAAGATCACATCGCGTTCGATGCTGGCAAAGTGACAGTTGAACGCGTTTGAGCAATGGACTTTGATCCACTGAAAGAACTGCTCGGACCGCGCTTTTCAGCCAGTGCTTCAGACCGTGAACTCCATGGGCGCTGCGAATCGC
Source organism: Natronohydrobacter sp. (assembly GCA_007125005.1). Classification (GTDB taxonomy): domain Bacteria; phylum Pseudomonadota; class Alphaproteobacteria; order Rhodobacterales; family Rhodobacteraceae; genus Roseinatronobacter. The sequence continues at coordinate 13,469 of SLDY01000063.1, read as the reverse complement.
ATTTTCCTATATTGGCACCCGATGCAGTGGCCTATCCGCAATCCACTGAAGAAGTATCGGCCATCATCCGCAATTGTTCGGAGCGGGGAGTGCCTGTGATAGGCTGGGGGACGGGCACTTCGCTTGAAGGTCACGCGCTGGCGCTCAAAGGAGGGATCACCGTCGATTTCAGCCGTATGAATCGTGTGCTGCACATTGCGTCTGAGGACATGCTTGCTGTCGTCCAGCCCGGTGTGACTCGCGAAGCGTTGAATGAGGAGTTGCGCGCGACCGGGCTTTTCTTTCCGGTGGATCCCGGTGCCAATGCCTCGCTCGGTGGCATGGCGGCCACCCGCGCCTCCGGCACAACAGCCGTACGCTATGGAACAATGCGCACGAATGTGCTCGCACTTGAGGTTGTGCTCGCTGATGGCCGCATCATTCGTACTGGCTCACGCGCGCCGAAATCTTCTACCGGATATGATTTGACAGCTCTCTTCGTGGGTTCTGAAGGCACTTTGGGGCTGATCACCGAATTGACGCTCCGCCTGCAAGGCCAACCCGAGGGCATATCCGCAGCCATCTGTGCCTTTCCCGATATAGGCGCAGCCGTCGAGGCTGTGATGCTGACGATCCAGAGTGGTATACCGATGGCGCGGATCGAGTTTGTCGATGCTGCGAATGTGCGTGCCTTCAATGCCTATGGTGGTAGCGAGATGCCCGAGATGCCGCATTTGATGGTCGAGTTTCATGGTAGCCACAGTGCCGTGCAGGAGCAGACTCGCATGTTTGGCGAGATCGTGGCCGAGATGGGGGGCGGGGCGTTTCAATGGGCCGAGACTCCGGAAGAGCGTAACCGTCTGTGGAAGCTGCGCCATAACGGCTATTACGCGGCGCGTGCGCTCTATCCCAATGCTTTTCCGCTGACCACGGATATTTGCGTGCCAATTTCGAAATTGGCCGCGGCGGTTGAAGAAACAGCCGCCGAGATCGCTGCCTCGGGCATACCCGGCCCAATCCTTGGCCATGTCGGCGATGGAAATTTCCACGCGCTGCTACTTCCTGACAAGGACACACCCGAAGAGATCGCCACAGCCAAGGCTCTTGCAGCGCGTATGGCCGAACGCGCGTTGCGACTCGGGGGAACTGTCAGTGGTGAGCATGGGATCGGCATGGGCAAGCTGGGCTATATGGAGGCCGAACATGGCGCGGGGTGGCAGGTCATGGGCGCGCTCAAAGCCGCATTGGATCCACAGAAGATTCTCAATCCCGGCAAGCTGGTGCCGCAGGGGTGAGTCGCATACGCGTCTTGCGGCAAGGGACTAATCCGTGCCGCAATCCCCGCACCCACCGCCGCCACCGCCCGCGTTATGATCGTCACCCCATTTGATCTTCGCCAGCTGTCGGCCGAGCCAGCTTTCTTTAGGCACGAGCAGTGTCAAAAGCAGTAGCACTGCAAAGAAAATAAAGCCGATCGCGAGCAGATTGGCAACGAGCGCATCTACTTTCGCTTGTTCCATGTTCCACAGCATCACCGAGCCTCCCAGGCACCTCATGAAATCTAACATGGAAGGAAAACCCGGCTATTTCATGGCGTCGTGCAGGATCATCTCCGGCGTGCGAGTTCCTCAGAGAGGAGTTGCGTCAGCACATCCCCCGGCACGTCATCGCAGACAAAGGCGGCACCGATATCGCGCGCAAGAACGAAACGCAGCCTTCCGTCTTGCACTTTCTTGTCTTGTGCCATCAACCCGATTAACCCCTCGACACCCGGCAGATCTCCCTGAATATCGGCGAGATCCGTCGCCATTCCCATCGCACGAAAATGAGCACGAACGCGTGAGGGGGTTTCCTGCGCGCACAGCCCCATTCGGGCAGAAAGTGCAAATGCCAGCGCGCATCCAATCGCCACACCTTCGCCATGCAGCAGTCTTTGGGAATAGCCTGTCGCGGCTTCGAGTGCATGGCAGAACGTATGACCAAGGTTCAAAAGTGCACGTTCGCCTTGTTCCGTCTCATCGCGTGCCACGATTCCGGCCTTCATTTCAACAGATCGCCGCACCGCATGGTGCCGCAGCGCCTTGTCACCCTTTGCGAGTGCCGGTCCATTGGTTTCCAACCAGTCGAAAAACGCAGGATCTCCCAAGAGTCCGTATTTCACCACCTCGCCATAGCCAGCCAGAAAGTCGCGTGGCGAAAGCGTATCGAGCAGATCAATATCGGCAAGCACCAGTGCGGGTTGATGAAACGCACCTACCAGATTCTTCCCATGACGAGTGTTGATCCCCGTCTTGCCGCCGACAGAGCTGTCAACCTGAGCCAAGAGCGAGCTTGGAACCTGCACGAAACGCACACCGCGGCGCAGCACGGCCGCTGCGAAACCACCCAAATCCCCGATCACCCCGCCACCAAGTGCGAGCACCATGTCGCGTCGTTCGACCTTCTCATCAAGCAGCCACTCCACCGCGTCGCGCAGTCCATCCCAACTTTTGCTGCTTTCTCCGGGCGCAAGCACATGCGCGCTGGCTGAAATACCTTCGGCGGCCAGCCCAGCCTGCAATTTCTCAAGATGTAGCTCTGCCACTCGGCTTTCGGTCAGTACTGCAGCGCGCGGGCGCGCGAGTAGCGGCGCGATCAATGCACCCGCCTGTGCCATAAGGCCCTCGCCTATTACAACATCATAAGCACGCGCGCCCAGCGGCACATGAACCCGGTCAATCTGCGTCATCCAACGCCTCCCTCAATAACATCAGGCCGGGTCGCCAGAGCGCTAAGCACCGCAGCTGCCATATCGGCCACGGCATAGCTTGGGCGCGCTTCTACCACCAGATCGGCCTTGGCATACTCAGGCGCTCGCGCATCAAGCAGCTCAGCCAATGTCGCGCGGGGATTAGCAGTGCGTAACAAGGGCCGTGTCGTTTTGTGCCGAACCCGTTGCCAGAGCAAGTCGAGATCAGCCTTAAGCCAGACTGAAACGCCAAGCTCCGAGATCAACGCGCGGGTAGCGCTATTCAGAAATGCTCCCCCTCCAACCGAGAGAACCCCCGGTCGCCCCCGCAGCAGACGTGCAATCACTTCGGCCTCGCGTGCGCGGAAAAAGGCCTCGCCATCGCGCTCGAAGATTTCGCCGATGCTCATGGCGGCGGCCGCAACGATCTCTTCGTCCGAATCGAGAAACGGGACAGATAACATCCTGGCCAATTCTTTGCCCACGGCGGTCTTGCCCGCGCCCATCATGCCTACAAGAACCACCGTCTTGCACAATCTCATGAGCGCGCTCTGCCTCCCGTGATCTAGGCGCCATCAAGTTTTCGTGGCCTGTCTGTTTAATGTCGTGTTAATGCGGCAATGTCGACCGGAAAACCCCCGCTCAGACTTTGTCGCAAGAAGGGGTGTTCTTATGCAGAAAGGCAGGCCCAGATGCGCTATATTTTCAGACTGGTTCTGATACTGGTCATCCTCGCAGCGATTGCCGTTATAGCCTATTCTTACATAGGCGATCTGACAGCGCAGCGTATCACAGTGGAAACCCCGGTCACGCTGGAGGTGAATTGATCTCGAAGCGCACCCTGTTTTTGGCCAGCGGAGCTGCCTTTGCTGTGTTCGGCCTAGCTGCTCAGGCCAGCGATGGAGCCCCACTCAGCGCGATTGACTGGTTGCAACGCGCACTTGAGGCGCCCATTGCGCCGACAGAGGGGCCTGTCGGCACATTGCTTCCAGATGAAACAGACGCGCGCTTGCCTGCCACGCATTTTGCACCAATCGAGACTGAGTTGCTGGAAGGGGCGGGGCTAAGCAGCACAGGCATCTTCACCGCCGAGAGGATCGGGTTGCCGCGTGATTTATGGGGTGCGGCCACGCATTCGGAAGTCATTGCCGCGATCAAGACAATCCCAACAGACACTGTGCCAAGTGCTGCGCGTCTCGCCTTGCGTCTTTTGTTGGCAGAGTTCGCGCTTCCGCGTGGAGATATTTCCGATACGCGTGATGCGCTTTTTCTGGCACGCGTGGACAAACTGATTGAACTGGGTGCGTTGGAACAAGCGCAACAATTGATTGAGGTGGCCAGCGAAGCGAGTTCAGCGATCAATGCGCGCGCTTTTGATATCGCGCTTCTGCTTGGCGAAGAGGATCGTGCTTGCGCTGCATTGAGCGGTTTGATCACAACAAGCTATGGCCATGGTGCGCAGATCTTCTGCACGGCACGGCGTGGAGATTGGCAGGCGGCCTATGCAAGCCTGCGCGTGGCGCAGTCATTGGCTCTTGTCAGCGAAACGGAAGCCCTGCTTCTGACCCGTTTTCTGGAAGAAGAGGAAGAAGAATATCCATTGCCGCCTCCGCAAGAGACAACCCCACTCGGCTGGCGGATCATGGAGGCGTTGGGCGATCCTGTAACAACTGCAGGGTTACCGATTGCCTATGCCCACGCTGATATGCGTGGCACTTCGGGCTGGCGCGCGCAACTCGAAGCCGCTGAACGACTGACCCGGGCTGGGGTGATGCAGCCCAATCGCCTGCACGGGCTGTATTCCGAGCGTCGAGCAGCAGCTTCAGGCGGGCTTTGGGACCGTGTGCGCTTGCTACAAACCCTTGATCGCGCAACAACGATGAAAGACAGTGAAGCGGCGTCTGCAGCGCTTGTTCAGGCATGGCCACTCTTCGCTGCTGCTGAACTTGAGGCCGCGCTAGCCGAAATGAAAGCTGAGGCATTAGCTGACTTGTCGCTTGCACCACAGGCTTCCGAAATACTCTGGAAGCTGGCGCTCCTGTCCGATGATGCCCGCCCTGCTGCAGCTGCACTTGCACCGGAGGGGGGGCTCGGGAGACTGGTGATGGCGCTGGCGGAAGGACGTGATCTGCCTCAGACGTCATCCTCACCCATCGCCGGAGCGATCGTGGCGGCCTTTAATGCCGAGGGTTTTTCTACCGCAAATGAGGCGCTGCTTGAAGCGGGCAAGCCGGGGCTGTTGCTCCTTGAGGGTCTGGCACTGATCGCCGAGGCTGCTGCTGGCGATCTGAACGCGGCAACAAGCGGCTTACAAAGGTTGCTGGCTGTGGGTTTGGAACCTGTCGCACGGCAGATCGCTATCGAGCTTTTGCTGCTCGAAAGGCGCGGATGAGCAGGGGCGCTGACAGTCTGCGCTGGATTTCGGCGTTTTTGGATGCTCAGGCTGCCGAACAGGGCGCTGCGCGCAATACGCAACTGGCCTATGCACGCGATTTGCGGGATTTTGCGGAATGGTTTGCAGGGAAGTCGCTCGATTTTACAACGCTCACCCGCAGCGACATTGAAACGTATCTTATCCATTGCGAGGCGCAAGGGCTTGCTCGAACAACCCGCGCGCGCAGATTGTCGGCCATCCGTCAGTTATTTCGGTTCGCTTATGCCGAGGCCTGGCGCAAGGACGATCCCGCGAGCCGTATATCCGGTCCGGGTAAGTCGAAGAAATTACCACAGACCTTGAGCACAAAAGAGGTAGAATCGCTTTTACACGCTGCAGGGCAGACGGGACGAAATCTCGGAGAACGACTCCGCAATTCCTGCCTGATGGAGATACTTTATGCCACGGGCCTGCGCGTGAGCGAATTGGTCAGCCTGCCGGTTGCCGCTGTGCGCGGCAATCCCGAAATGATGCTTGTGCGCGGGAAAGGCGGCAAGGAACGCCTCGTGCCGCTTTCGACCCCGGCGCGCGCGGCGTTGGCGGAGTGGCTGCAGCATTGGGATGATGAGGCCGCAGATTTGCGCGCAAAGCGCAAGCCCGAGCCGCGCCATCTCTTTCCCTCGCGCGGGCGCGAGGGTCATCTGAGCCGCGTGGGCTTCTACCTGATCCTGAAGGAGATCGCCCTGAAGGCTGGGCTCGATCCGGCGCGCGTCAGCCCGCATGTGCTGCGCCATGCTTTCGCCACGCATCTGCTGGCAGGCGGTGCCGATCTGCGTGCTATCCAGACACTTCTGGGCCATGCCGATATTTCGACGACAGAGATCTATACCCATGTCCTTGAGGAACGGCTGCGCGAGTTGGTTCTCACGCATCACCCTTTGTCGAAAGACTGAGATCGCAAGGCTGATCCGAGCTTAACCGGCTTCGGCTTTGGCGACATGGGTCTTGACGGCAAGATAGCTGTCGGGCGTGACCGAGATGCTGTCGATCCCCGCCTCGACCAGAAGCCGCGCGAATTCGGGGTCATTCGACGGGGCTTGCCCGCAAAGCCCGACCTTCACGCCCGCTGCCTTCGCCTGCGCAATCGTCTCGCGGATCATCCACAGCACCGCCGGATCCCGCTCGCGGAACAGCCCCGCTAGCTTGCCCGAATCGCGATCCACGCCCAGCGTGAGCTGCGTCAGATCGTTCGAGCCGATGGAGAACCCGTCAAAGCGCTGCGCAAACTCGGCGGCGCGGATCACATTCGAGGGGATCTCGACCATCACATAGACCTGCAACCCGGCATTCCCCCGTGTAAGCCCGTGCCGTGCCATTTCGGCCAGCACCAGATCGGCCTCTTCCGGCGTGCGGCAGAAGGGGATCATCACGATCACATTCTCGAAGCCCATCGCTTCGCGCAGATGCCGAATTGCCTGACATTCGAGCGCGAAGCCTTCGGCATAATCGGGCGATGTGTAGCGCGAGGCTCCCCGGAAGCCGATCATCGGGTTTTCTTCATCCGGCTCGAACCCGGCCCCACCCAACAGCCCTGCATATTCATTGGTCTTGAAATCGCTCATCCGCACGATCACTGGGCGCGGCCAGACCGGGGCCGCGATCCGCGCCAGCCCCTGCGCCAGCTTTTCGACGAAATAGGCAGGCTTGCTGTCGTAACCGGCGGTCATCGTCTCGATCTGCGCGCGTGTCTCCGGGTCGGTGATCTGGTCAAACCGGGTCAGCGCCAGCGGATGCGCCTTGATGGTGTTCGAGATCAGGAATTCCATCCGCGCAAGCCCGACCCCATCCGCCGGCAGGCGCCACCATCGCGCAGCCGCTGCCGGATTCGCCATGTTGAGCATGATCTGCGTCTTTGTCTCGGGCGCCTGAGTGAGGTCGATCGCCTCTGCGCTGTATTCTGCCGTGCCGTCATAGACCACGCCCTCATCGCCGCCCGCGCAGGAGACGGTGACCATTTGCTCATCATGCAGGATATGCGTGGCATTGCCGCAGCCCACGAGGGCCGGAAGGCCCAGTTCTCGGCTGACAATCGCAGCATGGCTGGTGCGCCCGCCATGATCGGTGACAATCGCCGAAGCGCGCTTCATCACTGGCACCCAATCCGGGTCAGTCGTCGGCGTGACCAGCACAGCGCCATCGCGGAAATTGGCGATATCCGCGGCAGATTCGATCATGCAGACCGGTGCCGAGACAATGGCCTGCCCGACCGAGAGGCCGCGCAACAATTCGGGCCCATGTTCGTGCAACGTGAAATGCAGGATCTCGCCGCTCTTGGCGCGCGATTGCACGGTTTCGGGGCGCGCCTGCACAATCCAGAGCGCGCCCGTTTCGCCATCGCGCGCCCATTCGATATCCATGGGCATCCCGTAGTGATCCTCGATCACGCAAGCCTGCCGCGCCAGGGCGAGGATCTCGTCATCGCCCAGCACATAGGCCCCGCGTTCAGCCTTCGACGTCGGCACCATCCGGGTCTGCCCGCCTTCATGCCGCGCATAGATCATCTTGCGCTCTTTTGCGCCGCGCTTCTTCTCGATGATCGGGCAGGTCTCGGAGCGCTCCAGCAAGGGCTTGAAAACCTGGTATTCATCAGGGCTGACCGTGCCTTGCACAACGACCTCGCCCAGACCCCAGGCAGCAGTGATCAGAATCACCTTGTCAAAGCCTGTCTCGGTGTCGAGCGTGAAGATCACGCCCGCGCCCCCGATATCCGAGCGCACCATCATCTGCACTCCCACCGAGAGAGCAACTTGATCATGGGCAAAGCCCTGTACGCGGCGATAGGTGATGGCGCGGTCGGTATAGAGCGAGGCGAAGCACTGTCGGCAGGTGGCCAGAAGCGCGGCCTCGCCACGCACATTCAGGAATGTCTCCTGCTGCCCGGCGAAACTTGCCTCGGGAAGATCTTCCGCCGTGGCCGAAGAGCGCACTGCGACCGAAGGTGCCGCGACCCCCGCGCGCTGGCCGAGTTCGGCATAGGCTTTGAGGATAGCCGCGCGGCTCTCTTCGGGCCAGTCACCCGCGATGATCGCTTTGCGGATCGCAGCACCGGCTTCGGCAAGCGGCATACGGCCGTCCTCGAGCTTCTGCAGATGCTCTGCGATCATTCCCTCGAGCCCGTTATGCGAAAGAAAGCCACGAAACATCTGCGCCGAGGTCGCAAATCCTGGTGGCACGGCAATCCCTTTGGGCGCAAGCTCCTGCACCATCTCGCCAAGCGAGGCATTCTTGCCGCCCACAAGCGCGACATCGCCGCGTCTGAGGGTCTCGAACCACAGGATCGGATCGCTGCGCATGTCTGGCTCCTTCTTGCTCGAAATGCCTCCCAAACTGCCCACAGCAGGGAAGATGGGCCATGATCTGTGTCAATCAAGCGATCCCCCAAGCGCATCGGGAAAAAGCCTGTTGGCAGGGAAGCAAGTCTGACCTAGTGTAGAGTCAGTGATAAGAGGATCAGGACGCCCGGACATGGCCAGATCCCGCATTGGGGTGCAGACGCAGTTTTCCCGACCCTTCCGCCAGATCATCATGATGCTGGTGATCCTTGCCCTTGTCGCTATTGGCACATGGTTTGCACTGCCCCGTGTTTCGGGCATCTTCCTCGCCAATATCTGGCTCAATGGATTTATTTTTCTGGTGTTCGTGCTGGGGGTCTTCGCGACATTCTGGCAGCTGATCCAACTTAACCGCTCGATAATCTGGATCGAAGGCTTTGTCGGTGACACACCGGGCCATGAGGCCACGCAGCCGCCCGCATTGCTGCTACCGCTCGCCGCCCTGCTGCGCGGGCGCGGGCGTGGCAGTCAGATCAGTTCAAGTTCAGCCTCCTCGATCCTCGATTCTGTGGCCACGCGGTTGGACGAGCTGCGTGACATCACCCGTTACATAATCTCGCTGCTGATCTTTCTTGGCCTTCTGGGCACATTCTACGGGCTCGCGACCACAGTTCCGGCAGTGGTCGATACCATCCGATCGCTTGCGCCGGAAGACAATCAGACTGGCATTCAGGTGTTCGACAATCTCATGACCGGGCTTGAGGCGCAGCTTGGTGGCATGGGAACAGCCTTTTCTTCCTCGCTTCTGGGGCTCGCAGGCTCACTTGTTGTAGGGATGCTTGAACTGTTCGCCGGTCATGGCCAGAACCGTTTCTATCGGCAGCTTGAGGAATGGCTCAGCTCGATCACGCGCCTGGGCGTTGCAGGTGATCTCGAACCTGGCACCGAGATGGGGGCGATGGTCCAGGTTCTGGATGGCATGGCCGAACAGTTGGAGGCAATGCACCGACAACAGCTTCAAGCTGATCACGAACGTGCGCAGCTTGATCAAGCGCTCGGATATCTGGTCGAGGCTATTGATCGTCTTGCGGCTGGGACAGGCATGGTCGAAACCGCCGACGGATCGGCCGCTTTGGTGCCCGTGATGGAACGGATCGCCACTGGGCAGGAGGCGATGCTGGCACATTATCAACAGCTCGCAGAAGAAAATGGCCCGGCCGCGCAGGCGGAAATCCGGCTCAGGTTACGAAATATCGACGGCCAGTTATTGCGCATTGCCGAGGAGCTTTCAGCCGGCCGTCTGGAGTCCACAGCTGATCTGCGCGCGGATCTCTCATCGCTCACGCTTGCAGTGCGGCAACTCTCCCGCAGCGGGGTCATTGCGCGCCGGGACGAGGACTAAGCCATGGCGCTGACGCGCAGGGCAGGGCAACGACGCGATGTAAGCGGGGCGATCTGGCCCGGTTTCGTCGATGCCATGACGGCGCTGCTTCTCGTTTTGATGTTCGTGCTTTCTATCTTCATGATTGTGCAATTTGTTCTGCGCGACACGATAACGGCACAGGATACGCAGCTTGAAGGGCTTTCGGCAGAGGTCGCATCGCTCGCCAACGCATTGGGTCTGTCGAGAGCACGCGTAGCTTCGCTTGAAGGACAAGTCGGCACATTGTCGAGTGATCTGGAACAGAGCCGGGCATTGGCCGCCGCTCAGCTTTCCCAGATTGCTGCGCTAAGCCGTGATCTTGAAGCACGTGAGACGGCACTAGCTTTGGCAGAATCCCAGATCACAGATTTTGAGGCGCAAGTGGCCGCCCTCATTGCTGCGCGCGACACTGCACTTGCCGAAGGCGCGGCGCTGAGTGCCGATCTGGCGGAGCTTGAGGCTGCACAATCCATGCTTCTGTCTGAGCAAGAGGCACTGCAACTCGCGTTGGCGTCACTGCGCGCTGAACTCGATGCGGAAGCGGAGACCGCGCGATTGGCAGCAGCCCGTGCAGAGGCGATTGAAGCGGCACTGGCCGAGGCACAAGCGCAGGCGCTGGAGCAGGAAGCTTCGCTCTCCCAGCTGGCCGCGCAGCTTGATCGGTCTGAGGCTGCACGCGTCGCCGCACTTGAGGCAGAGGCTCGCTTCGAGGAGAGCTTGCTCGCCGCCCTCGCTGATCTCTCGCGGTTGGAAGCCGAGCGCGATTCTGCGTTGGAAACTTCTCTCAGCGCTGAGGAAGCGCAGGCGGCTGCGCTCGCGACTGCGGAAGCCCTGCGCGCGGAATTGGAGGCTGCAGAAGAGCGTATGTCCATGGAGGAAGCAGCACGTTTGGCCGCTATCGCGCGCGCTGACAGGTTGCGCATGGAGCTGGATACCGCCACCAGAGAGCTTGACCGTGAAGAAGCCGCTCGGCTTGAAGCGCTTGCCAGATTTGAGGAGTTGCGCGCCCGTTTTTCAGAGCAACAAACTGTGCTCGATCAGGCCGAGGCTCAGGCTCTCGCTGAACGCGCGGCTGCCGAGGCGCTGCGCGCGCGGCTTGCAGATGCGCAAACAGAGTTGAGCGAAGAAGAGCGCCGTCGATTGGCCGATCAGGCTGCTGTAGAAGCCTTGCGTGTCAGGCTGGAGGAATCGGATGCCGAATTGACAGCCATGACCCTGGCGCTTGAAGAACAGCGTCGTCAGGCCGAAGAGACACTCACACTGCTCGCTGCTGCACGTGCCAATCAGGCTGAGCTGGAAGAAATGCTTGAGGCCGAGATTTCCGAGCGGGAGCGGATTGCAGCTTTGCGCGCGCTTGCAGAGGAAAGCTTGTCGGAGCGCGATGCTCAGAGCATAGCGGACCAGCGCCGGTTGGAAGTGCTCAACCAGCAGGTTGCAAGTTTGCGGGGACAAGTTGGCGGTCTGCAGGAATTACTGGGGGAGATTCGTGCGCGCGAAGATGCCGCGCAGACGCAGATAGAGAGCCTCGGAGCAGATCTGAACATTGCGCTTGCCCAGTTGGCCGCAGAAGAACGCCGCCGCGCGGATTTGGAAGCCGCTGAGCGTGAACGGCTCGAACGGTTCCAATCAGAGTTTTTTGGTCAACTTCGTGATGTGCTCGAAGGGCGCGAGGGAGTCGAGATCGTCGGTGATCGTTTCGTGTTTTCTTCTGAAGTGCTTTTCGAACTTGGGTCGGCTGATCTGTTACCCGAAGGGCGTGAACAAATCGGAAATGTTGTTGCCATCCTAAACGATATTGCAGACCGCATCCCACCTAATATCGATTGGATCCTTCAGGTTGAGGGTCATACAGATAATTTGCCGATCGCTCCTGGTGGCACATATGCAGACAACTGGGAACTCAGCCAAGCGCGTGCGCTGTCTGTTGTTCGGTATCTTACAGATATCCAGGGATTCCCGGCTTCGCGTCTTGCCGCAGCAGGATTTGGGGAATATCGGCCGGTAGACACTGCAAACACATTCGAGGCTCGCCAGCGCAACCGCCGGATTGAGCTGAAACTCACGGAAAGATAGCCGATCCAGGCTATGCGGCCGAAATTGCAACCCGCCCATCTTGCCATATCGTGCATGCAGGATACCGAACGGGAAGCATTGTGACACTGGTGACCCCGGCAGGATTCGAACCTGCAACCTGCCCCTTAGGAGGGGGCTGCTCTATCCAGTTGAGCCACGGGGCCTGAAGCTTTGTCCGTTACATCGTTTTTTCTATACTGTCACTGCTTGAGTGCGGTACGATGCAAGTGAGACTTGGCGTGGTTCTTCGGTGACGTTAACATCTCAAGGCCATTTAGTGAGGACCGAGTCCATTGCCCCCATATCTTCCACCCGAAGCACAACGCCCTTTAACGCTCCGCGATGTTTCAGAACTCAGCGGCGTGAGTGAAATGACTGTCAGCCGCGTGCTGCGCAATCGTGCCGATGTGTCGCCCGCCACGCGTGAAAAGGTACTCGCTGCAGCCAAAACACTCGGATATGTCCCAAACAAGATTGCAGGGGCGTTGGCCAGCCAACGCGTTAATCTCGTGGGTGTTATCATACCGTCGCTCGCAAATATGGTTTTTCCTGAAGTTCTGGGTGGCATTTCAGCAGCACTTGAGGATTCGGGGCTTCAGCCTGTTTTCGGCGCCACCGACTACAAGGCCGAGCGCGAGGAGAACGTTATCTACGAGATGCTCTCCTGGCGCCCTTCGGGCATGATCGTTGCCGGGCTTGAGCATACCGATGCCGCGCGCGCCATGCTGGCTAATTCAGGCATTCCCATCGTAGAGATTATGGACAGCGATGGTGAGCCAATAGATTCGCTGGTGGGAATATCTCACCGGCGTGCTGGCCGTGAGATGGCCGAAGCTATCCTTGCCGCTGGATATCGAAAGATCGGATTTCTAGGCTCCAAAATGCCCGATGATCACCGCGCGCGCAAACGGCTGGAAGGGTTCTCAGATGTGCTTCAGGCAGCAGGTATCTCCCTTGCCGAGACCGAGCACTATGCTGGTGGCTCCTCGCTCGCCAAGGGCCGCGAAATGACGCAGACCATTCTAAGCCGACGGCCCGATCTGGATTTCCTTTATTATTCCAATGACATGATCGGGGCAGGTGGGCTGCTCTACTGTCTCGATCAGGGGTTTGATGTGCCCGGAAAGATCGGATTGGCAGGGTTTAACGGTTTGGAATTGCTGGAAGGTTTTCGATTGCGTCTCGCCACGACAGATGCATGCCGACGCGAAATTGGTATGCGCGCTGCCGAAATTGTTTCGGGCAAGAGTGATGACGGGCTGATCGGGGGGCGCCACATTGAACTCGCGCCGCGCCTCGATTTTGGCGATACAATCCGCCGCGCTTGACGCTCGGACCGGTTATTTCATCCAACCCGAACTCGATTGTTGGTTCGATTAGTCGCTGATCGATAATCTCCTTAACGGATACTTCACAAACGCCGAATAATCCCAGATGATCGAGCGGCCGCTCTGGCCTTGCAGGATAAACGCAGTCAGGCACGATTTGCCAGCTGTCGATCTTTGTGCCGGTGATTTGCATTTGCGATCCAGACGCCTCTGCTACCGTTTGGCCCGATTT